>JAPLLC010000087.1 GCA_026387775.1 Candidatus Methylomirabilota bacterium
ACGGTGTTCGTGGAGCCGCCCATGGCCATGTCGAGACAGAAGGCGTTGTCGATGGTGTCCCGGTTCACGATGTCCCGCGGCTTGAGGTCCGCTGCCACCAGCGCGAGGATCTGCCGCCCCGCCGCCCGATACAGCTCCTTGCGTCGCTCGTCCACCGCCAGGATGGTTCCGTTGCCGGGTAAGGCCATCCCGAGGGCCTCCGCCAGACAGTTCATCGAGTTCGCCGTAAACATTCCGGAGCACGAGCCGCAGGTGGGACAGCCCGTCTTTTCCAGCTCGAGCAGCGCCGCGTCGTCCATCTTCCCGGCCGAATACGCTCCTACCCCTTCGAAAACCGACGCCAGATCCACGACCTTGCCGGCGGCGGTCTTCCCCGCGGCCATCGGTCCGCCGCTGACATAGAGGGCCGGGATATTCACCCGCATCGCCGCCATCAGCATGCCGGGCACGATCTTGTCACAGTTGCCGATCATCACCAGACCGTCGAAACAGTGGGCCATGGCCATCGTCTCGATGGAATCGGCGATCAGTTCGCGGCTCGCCAGGGAGTAGCGCATCCCGATATGCCCCATGGCGATGCCGTCGTCCACCCCGATGGTGTTGAACTCGAACGGGACGCCGCCCGCCTCGCGGATCGCCGCGCACACGATCCGGCCGACTTCCTGCAGGTGCACGTGGCCCGGAATGATCCCCACGTAGGAGTTGGCAACGCCGATGAACGGTTTGTCGAAATCGGCGTCCTTGAGGCCCACCGCGCGCAAGAGGCTGCGATGAGGCGCCTTCTCGTACCCCTTCTTGACCGTGTCGCTGCGCATCCTCTTCCCCTTTGAAGGGCCGCGCCGGGCTGCGCGACCGAGTCTGACATGCTGCGGACCGGATCGGCTCCCGGCTGCTTCACCCGACACCGAGAGACCGGTTGACCCTACCATGATTGAACCAGCGCGGCAAGACCCCCACGGCCGACAGCTTGGCACGTAGCGGCGCGCGAACCTGCCGCACCCTATGGCGTCGGGCACCCGTTGCACTGCAGCGCGCCGGGCATCAAGACCAGGTCCGAGACGTAGGTCCGCGGCGGCAGGCTGGCCGCAAAGACGCACGCCTGGGCGATGTCCTCCGGCTTCATCATCAGATCGCGCTGCTCCTGCGTCGGCGGCACCACCCGATTGTTCAGGATGGGGGTGTCGCAGAGGCCGGGGTAGATCACCGTCACCCGGATGCCGTTCCGCCGCTCCTCCATCATCGTCGCGTTCGCCAGGCCTACCATGCCGTGCTTGCTGGCCTGATACGCCGCGCCGGAAAAATCCCCCCAGAGGCCCGAGATGGACGAGACATGGATGATCAGCCCGTTCTTCTGCTCGCGCATCCTCGGCAGGACCGCCTGCGTGCAGTTGAAGGCGCCGGTCAGATTGATCCCGATGATCCGGTCCCATCCCGCCTGATCGAGCAGAGCGAGCTGCCGGTCGCGGGTGTTGACTCCGGCGCAATTCACGAGGACGTCCACCCGGCCGAACCGCTCGACGGCCGTCTGCACGACCGCGTCCAGGTCCGGGCGCTTGGCCACGTCGATGGCGAGCGCGATGGCATCCCCGCCGGCCCGCTTGATCTCCGCGACGAGCGCGTCGAGCTCTCCCTGCCGGCGGGAGGCGACAACGACCCTGGCTCCTTCCGCCACGAAGGCCAGCGCCGTCGCCCGCCCCATGCCGCTGCTCGCGCCGACGACGATTGCCATCTGCCCCTTGAGCCTGCCCATACGGACCTCCTATCGTGTTTGGTGATGCCTGCCTCGGGGAATATCCGACTCCGAATCGGCGCATCATAACCCCGCCCGTCGGTGCTGTCTACGGCCGGTTCGCGAGCCGCCGGCATCCCCCCCCGCAATGCATGGCGTGCCAGGCAAGGCGGATGCCGGATCTTGACGTTTGCCAATCCATCGCCCGCCTGTTATCCTCACGCACAATCACACGCCCGAGCAACTCGCCGAGCAGCGAAAGGAGCGAGCGCATGACACAGCGGATGCCCACCGCAACCCGTGGGTGGATCGTGACGGTTGCCGCCCTGAGCATCAATCTGATCCTGGGCGCCCTCTACGCATGGGGCGTCATCGGCAAGGCCCTGGTCGTCCAATGGCAATGGACAAAGACCCAGGCCGCGTTACCCTTCACGATTTCCACCGTATCCTTTGCGCTCATGATGATTTTCGCCGGCCGCTGGCAGGACAAGATCGGCCCGCGTGTCGTCGCCACGTTCGGCGGGGTCATGTTCGGGCTGGGCCTCTTCACCTCCGCCTATGCCACCAGTCCCTTCCTCATGATGATGACATTCGGCGTCGTCGGCGGCATCGGCCTCGGCCTCTGCTATTCGGCGACGACGCCCCCCGCCATCAAGTGGTTTCCGGCGGCGCGGAAGGGACTCATCACGGGGATCGTGGTCAGCGGCGTCGGGCTGGCCGCCGTCTATGTCTCGCCGCTGACCCAGTTCCTGCTCGGCGCCACCGACATCCCGCGGACCTTCATGATCCTGGGGCTGGGGGCCACCGTCCTGATCTGCCTCTTTGCCCGGATCCTCACCAACCCGCCCGCCGGCTACGCACCTGTGGCCTCGGCCACTCCCGGCACATCGCCGCACAAGCCAACCGCCGCCCGGCGGGATCTCGATTGGCACGAGATGCTCCGGAGCCGGCAGTTCTACCTGCTCTGGCTGATGTTCGTCCTGACCGCCTCGGCCGGGCTGATGATCATCGCCCACGTGGCCATCATCGCCAAGGAGCAGGCTCGATGGGAGTGGGGGTTCGTGCCGGTCGCCATGCTGGCGATCTTTAACACCATCGGGCGGGTCGCGAGCGGCTTCCTCTCGGACCGGATCGGCCGCACCCAGACGATGGTCTTGGCCTTTACGCTCCAGGCGGTCAACATGTTCGCCTTTGTCCACTACACCACTCCGGCCCTGCTGGTGTTCGGCTCGGCGTTCACGGGCCTCTGCTACGGGACGATCTACACCCTGATGCCCGCCGCCACGGCGGACTTCTACGGGGTCCGCAATCTCGGTGTGAATTACGGCCTGGTCTTCACCGCCTTTGGGGTCGCCGGCGTCCTGGGCCCTCTCCTCGGAGGCAGGATCCGTGACGTGGCCGGCTCGTACTCGATGTCCTACACCATTTCCGCCTGCATGCTCCTGCTCGCCGCCGTGCTGGCCTTTGCCACCAGCGCACCCAAGGACGCGCAGACTCCGATGGGTTAAAGGCGAGGCGCTCGACGCCACTCCCAGGCTGGAGGGCTCGGCGTTGCGCAACGGAACGCTGCCGCCCTTGCTGTGATCCATCTGACAATTGGCGGCTTTGCCTTGACAAGCACCCGGGGCCGAGCCATGCTGAATACCTTGTCGGACCGCTGCCCAGGCCCCGGACGGCCTGGGCAGCCCCGTCCCGAGGTGAAGAGAGCTGCGCATAGGGGAGATACCATGGCCTGGCAGTACAGCGAGAAGACCAAGCAGATCTTCATGGATGCGGTCCACGGGAAACCCGGGACGCACATGGGCGAGATCGAACAGCCGGACGGCATCGGCGAGCACGGGTCTATCGCCTGCGGCGACGCCCTCCGGTTCACGTTCCGCGTCCGCAGGCACCCCACCGATCCTCTGCAGGACGTCATCACGGAGGCGCGCTACCTCACCTTCGGCTGCACGTCGGCCATCGCCTCGTCCGAGGCCCTCTGCACCCTGATCGAGCAGGGAGCCTTCACCCCGATCGGCGCTCTCAAGGTCACCAATCGGGATATCGTCGCCTACCTGGGGGGGTTACCGGACCAGAAGATCCACTGCTCCGTGATGGGCGCGGAGGCGCTGGAGGCGGCGGTCTTCAACTGGGCCCAGAAGCGCGGAGTGGACCTCCTGTCCCTCGGCATCGACATGCACACCGAGGAGAAAGAGGAGGGCCGGCTCGTCTGCCAGTGCTTCGGCCTCACCGAGCCCTATCTCAAGCGGAAGATCCGGGAGCTGGGCCTGAAGACCATCACCGAGATCACCGGAGCCATCAAGGCGGGCGGCGCGTGCATGTCCTGCCACCACAAACCGGGCGGCCTGCAGGATCTGCTCAACGAGGTGTGGGGGCCACAGCCCCTGACCCTCAAGCTCCTCCCCAGCACCCCGGAGTCTCGCGAGGCGGCGACCGCGGATCGCCCCGTCCCGTCCCCGTACCAGTTCAACAAACAGGTGGAGAAGGTCCTGGACCAGTACGTCCGCCCCATGCTGGCGAGAGACGGCGGCGGCGTCGAGATCGTCGACATCAAGGACACCGCGGTCTACTGCCGCCTCATCGGGGCGTGCGCGGGCTGCGGGGGGGCCGGCATGACCATGAAGCTGATGGTCGAGCGCACGCTGAAGGAGATGGTCGACGATCGGATCCGGATCATCACCGTGTGAGGGGCGACCCATGCGGACCGTCTACCTGGACAATAACGCCACGACCGCCGTCGCCCCCGAAGTGGTCGAGGCGATGGAGGTCTACTTCACCGCGGAGTATTTCAACCCCAGCTCGGCCTACGAACGCGCAGCGCCGGCGGCCCAGGCCATCAAGCGCGCGCGCGACACCGTGGCTCGCTTCCTGGGCGGCGTCGACCCCTCGGAGATCCTCTTCACCTCCTGCGCCACGGAGAGCGTGAATACGGCCCTCTACGGCGCGGTCCGTGCCAACCCCGCCCGCCGGCATATCGTCACGACGGCGGTCGAACATCCGGCGGTGTACGAGGTGTGCAAGGACCTGGCGCGCAGCGGAGCCGACGTCACCTTCTTGCCCGTGGACCGGGCGGGAAACCTCGACCTCCCGACCTTCATCCGGGCGCTCCGGCCCGACACCCTGCTCGTGGCCGTCATGCACGCCAACAACGAGACCGGCGCGATCTTCCCCGTCGCAGAGCTGGCGCGCATCACCAAGGAGACCGACCCGGCCATTCTCTTCCTGACCGATGCCACCCAGACCGCGGGAAAGCTCCCTCTGGACCTGCGCGGGGCCATGCGCCACGTGGATCTGCTCGCGTTCTCGGGCCACAAGCTCCACGCCCCCAAGGGCGTCGGAGCCCTCTTCGCCCGACGGGGCACGGCCATGCGCCCCTTCATGCTCGGGGGCCATCAGGAGGGCGGGCGCCGCGCCGGCACCGAGAACGTTCCCTACATCGCGGGACTGGCCCGCGCGGTGGAGCTGGCCCAGGAGGACCATGACGCGGTCGAGGCGCGCATCCGGCGACTCCGGGACCGGCTGGAGGCCGGACTCCTGGCAAGCATCCCCTGCGTCGAGGTGAACAGCCAGGGGGCGCCTCGCATCCCCAACACCTGTAACTTCTCGGTGCATTTCATCGAGGGGGAGGGGATGCTCTACCAGCTCAACGAGCACGGCATCTGCGGCTCCTCGGGGTCGGCCTGCACCTCGGGGTCGCTGGAGCCGTCCCATGTGCTCCGGGCCATGCAGGTGCCCTTCACCGCCGTCCACGGCTCGGTGCGCCTCTCCCTCGGCCGCTACAATACCGACCAGGACGTGGACCACGCGCTGGAAGTCTTCCCCCGCATCGTGGCCAACCTGCGGCGACTCTCGCCCTACTGGGACCCGGCTCACGAGCGCCCCCGCCCCGAGGCCGAGGCCATGATGCAGGGGACGAGAGGGACTGTCGGAGGAGAAACGAGGGGGGGGACGAATACGAGCTGATACACCGCCTCAAGATCGTTCAACCGGCCGCTCTTCCTACTTTACTGAATCCCAGAATGCCTTCTTGTAGTGTTTCATGATGACGCTGTCCTTCGTCAAGAGCGGGGCATCCGCCAGTTTCGCCTGAGCCACGATGATCCTGTCAAAAGGATCCCGTGTCCATCTTTGGTCAAGCGACATGCGGACAACCGCGGCAAACGACTGATCGCAAACACGAAGACCCACGGCCTGTTCCAGTGAATCACAGATGACACGGGATTTGACCTGAATCCGCCCGGTTTCATAGAGATACTCAAGTTCGAGAGTTACCATGGGGGAAATGAGCAGCTCGTTGGCTTCCAGGCTCTCAAGCCCCCCGCTGGTGAAGCGGCTCAACTCCTTTGCGTAGAGCCAGGCAACCGCGTGGGTATCGAGATAGATCACGGCTTCCACTCCCGGGACCAGTCCAGATGGACAAGGTCCTCCGGGTTTCCTCGAATACACTTATGCCGGCTCAACTTCGCAAGCTTCGAGGCCGGTTTCTCCGCCACAATCTTCAGCAGATGGTTTCCCCGCTTGACCGCAAGCGGTTGCCCGGTCTCGATGACCCGATCGAGCAAACGATAGATGTTCTGCCGCAAACCCGACACCGTGACTGTCATTGCGCCATCACCTCCTCAATAGATTCTTCCACGCTGCCGACAGTCTCGCATGACTGGACGTACGATGTCAACAAGCGATGCGTACGCCAGAAGTCACAGAAGGTGATAGCAATCTGCTCTTGGGACCCGCACGACGATCGGGCTGCCGGCCGCCCCGCGGCCCCAGGCTCACCCAGCAGCCCGGGTCAGCCCGCGTCCCCGGGATGAGGGGAGTATCTGGCGCACCGGACACGGCTGTCAAGAGAGGCTGTTGGCGCGCATCGGGTAGGCTCCTGGCAGGCGTGGGTGCCGCCCGCGGCGACTGGCCGCGCCGGGCCCATGACAACGCCCCAGATCGAGGTCTGCTCCTCTCCGCTCTTCAGAGGACGCCTGAGGGGTTCCTGCCCTCGCGCCGTCAGCGGCTGAACAGGGAAATATCCCGGCCGGTTCGCCCCTTGCCTTTCCCTCATGGAGTCGGCGGCTGGCTTCCGATCCTTGTGAGGGAGCGTCGCACCAACTCCTGAAAGAAAGGCTCCGCTGCCGCGAGCGTCTGGAGGGCCTCTATCGTCCCCGCCGCCGCTGGTCCAATGGCCCCCAGGGCCACCACGCTGGCACGCCGCACCTGGAGGTCGCGCGCGTAGAGGTTTGCCGAAAGCGTCGGCATCGCCGCGGCCGCTGCCGGGCCCATGAGCACCAAGGCATGGGTCGCCCAGATTCGCCCCTCCGCCCTGGGGTCGCGTAGGATTGGCAGGAGGAGGGGAAGAGCCGGCGCGCCCGCCCGCCCAAGTCCCTCTGCCGCCAGTTCCTCACAATTGCCGGCGCGGTCCTGAAGCTTCTGAACCAGGAGGGGGGCAATCTCCGGCGCAAACGGCGCGAGCATCCCGAGGCTTGTGACCGCCGCGCGCTGGACGGTGGGATGCGCGTCCGCCGAGGCCGCCACAAGAGCCGGCACGGCTGGCAGCGCTGCGATCCCTACCCTGCCGAGACTTTCTGCGGCGGCGGCCCGAATCCTCGTGTCCCGGTCTTGGAGCGCGCGTGTGAGCACCGGGACAATCGTCTCCGCCGGCTGCCCGATCGCCCCCAGTGCCTTCACGATCGACAGGCGAATCTGTGTATCGGGATCGCTCAACCGCCGCAAGAGGAAAGGAACGGCCTCCCTGGCGTCCAGCTCGGGCCCAAGCTCCTCAAGCAGTTTGGCCCCGGCGCCCCGAACGGCGGAGCTCTCATCCGCCATGGCCATGGCGAGAATAACCGCCGCGCCTTTTGGCACGGCATCGCGCGGCAGCGGCCGGAGGGCCTCGAGTGTAAACACTCCCTCCTTCACATAGGAGGAGCTCCGACGCATCGCTTCAAAGATCTCCGGAAGTGCGCTCCGGGCGGCAGGCCCGATCCGGGCCAGCGCACGGAGGACCTCCGGGGTGTGCTGATTGGAGCGTAGGGATTCCCGGAGGGCCGGGACGGCCGGAGCCGCGGCCGGGCCCATCGCCCCCAAGGCCGCCACGGCCCCCCGACGCAGTTGTTCGGTGCCGCGGGACATCGGGGCCGGGGCCGACGGACCCGATGGCCTCGGCTCGGACGAAAAGCCTGGCGGCCGGAGCGAGCCCGGAAACGGCGCTCTCCCGGACGGCGTGGCGGGGAGGGATGATGGCCCCTGGCTATCCTCCAGCATCCGGATAAGGATCGGGATGGCGGGGATGGCGGCCGATGGTTCGATTGTGGCTACGGCAATGGCGGCTGCGACGCGCACTTCGGGCGGTCCTCCAGTCAGGAGACGCAGTAGCGTGGGCAGGACCTCTTTCGCTGCGGGACCCAGGGTCTGCAATGCGAGGGCGGCCTCGGTACGCACCTCCGGCACCGAGTCCTCCAGGAGGGGTACCAGCGCGGCGGCGGCCGGGCTCGCCCCCTTGCCGATCGTGCGGAGCGTCTCTGCCGCCCGTCGGCGGACCTGGGGATCCGGGTGACCGAGCGCCGCAATCAGGGCGGGCACGGCAGCCTGGCCGAGTCCTGCCATCGTGGTTGCCGCACGGCTCCGGGCCATCGCGGTGCCGTGTTGGAGTGTCTCGACCAAGACCGGGAGGCTGGCTGGCCCGATGCGTGCCAGGGCGTCGGCCGCATCCGAACCCGTGGCCTGATCCCCGAGGAAGCGGGCGATGGCCGAAATGGCTGGAGCGGCCGCTGGCCCAACCTGCCCCAACGCCTTGAGACTACTCCACTGCACCTGGGGCCGCGGGTCCGCGAGCAACTCCACCAAGGTAGGCACGGCAGGCGAACCGAGCTTCCCGAGCGCCTGGAAAGCCGCGATCATGACGTATTGGTCGGGGTCCTGCACCGCCTGTGCGAGAAGCGGGATCACCTCTGGTCCGAAATCCGGGAGGACGCCCACGGCCCTCTGCCGCACATTCGGCGACGGATCGCGGAGGCTGGCCTGCACGTCGGCCAGCGTCCGCGTCGCTTGCGCGGGCGCTCCCGCTCCCCCAGAACGTGGGCAGCTAGTCCCGAGTAAGACCAGGACGACCAGACACCACCCCGCCGACCGGCGCACGCGACTCCGTTCCGACTCATGCCACATACGTGATGTGCTCCCCGCGGCGCGCTCGCCGCTCAGAGGTCCTCCGGGAGGAGCTCGAACAGTTTTTCTGGTTTGAGTTGCTGGGGTGCGGTAACGGCTGAGAGGGCCGATAACAGCGCAGCGATCCGCTCCCGGGGCTGGTCGGCGTTCACGCGCGGAGCGGCGAGGACCCGGGTGGGGTCCCCGGCCTTGGCGCAGGCCACCGCCACTCTCCACTCGGCTTCCTGACGGTCGCGTTCGCTCTGGATCTGGCGCATCTGGATCTTGCCTCCCGGACCCTGGTCCTTCTGGATCTGGCTCACGAGCGCGAGGGCGGCATCCGTGGCGCCACCTTCTGCCAAGACCTCCGCTGCTGAAGTGATAGCTTGGACGCGTGTGGAATCGTCGCGGACCGCGGCGAGCGTCTGTTCCAGCGCGGGCATATTCCCGCGGCGAGCGTGAAGACGCGCGAGCGCCAGCAGCGCCATAGTACGCGCCTCGGGCACAGAGATTCCCTCTGTCGTCTCCAGAGCCTCCCGGCTGCGGCCCTGCGCGGCCTGCACCTTGGCGACCTGGATCAGCGCGTACTGCACTTCGCTCGAATCCGAGAAGCGGGCAGCGAGGGCCTTAGCGCCGGCGACATCGCCGGCCCCGGCGCGGGCGACGACGATGCTTCCCCTCACCGCCTCCCGCCACTTCGGATCGGGGAAGCGCTCCGCCTCCAGTAACGCGCCGGCGACATCGCCGGCCTTGGCCCGCAGCGGCGCCAGCCAGAGGACGGCCAAGAGGCGCCGCGGCGGGGAGAGAATGCGGGCGGCAAGCAGGGTCGCTTCGAGCATCTCCCCCTGTTGGGCATGGAGGAGCCCCAGCAGCTCCCAGACGCTGTCGTCGCGCGCGAAGATGCCGATCGCCTCGGCCGTGCGGATCGCGCCCGCCCGATCGCCCTGGCTGGCCTGAACCTGGGCGATCTGGACCAGCGCATCGCGTTGATGATCTCGCTCCCGGATTGTCTGGGCGGTCCGCCGGGCTCCCGGGATATCGCCGGTCTCAGCCTGGGCCTTGGCGACAGCCACAAGGAGCCGGTCGCGCGGCCCGCCCATCGGTCTTGTTGCAGCAACCCGGAGCGCGACCTCGGCCCGGCCTGTCTTGGTCAGCGCTTCCACGATGGCCAAAGACGCATCCTCGCGCATTGATTCCGTCGGAAGCGTGACGATGGTCCGGAACGCCGCCTCGACATCGCCGGCCCGGGCCTGTGCGACGGCGAGTTCCTGGATAAGCGAGACGTCAAAGAGCAGCGTGTAAGGGATCTCGGCTAGGTTCACGAAAGCGCCCTGGAGGTCGCCGAGCCGAGCCTGGTGCCGCACAATCTCTTGATATGAGCTCCGCTCGGTCAGTGTCTGCAAATGCGGCGTGTCCGCAAGGATACGCTGGAGAATTGCTTTACCGGTGGCCGCCCTCGCTGCGCTCAGGACACCCGTCTCCGCACGCGCCGGCGTGCACACACACGTCAGCACGATGAGGATGGAGAGACTCAGGAGCGTGATACGAGCTTCGCTTTGCTGCTTCCGCATGAATTTCCACCTCGACGCGTCGCGCGCGGCTGGTCGCCGGACACACGCGGGGCGCGACACTGCGGCCAAGCCGCTCATCGGCGCGTGGCTGACGCGCTACCACTCTCCTTTCGACACAGGAGAGGGGCATTCCGAACCTTATAGAGTTTGCCTACCAAGAGGCCGGCGACAAGGAAGCCACCCAGGAAGAAGGGAGAGATGACCACGATAACAAGTCCGCCTTCCCCGCCGTGTGCGTTGACCTCCCGGAGGAGCCAAACCGTACCGATTGCTCCCATCGCGCAGCCGGTGAGCACACTCTTGAGATATGGGTGCGCAATGGTTCTGAGCCCCCGTATCCAGTGATAGAGCTCAATGAACAACAGCAGGGGAATCAGGCAAAACACTACCCCGATTCCCAGAGCAAGGGTAATAACGGGAGCCGCCAGAAGAAGCTCGATGGCGGAACCACCGCACAGCGCAACGGCAATCCAGAGGATCACCGCTCCAGCACAGATGATAAGAGCGGGTTTGAGCATCCGGTGATAGGGTGAGGGGTGCCAGGAATTTACTTTTTGGGCTCCGCACGGCGATCGGGTTGCCCGCCGCCCCGCCGCCCCGCTGCCCCAGGCCCGCCCCAACAGCCCAGGTCAGCCCGCGTCCCCGAGATGAGGGAAGTATCTGGCCCGCCGGACACGGCTGTCAAGAGGAAACAATGGAGAAGATCAGGGATTGTTGGCGCGCATCGAGTGGGCTCTTAGCAGACGAGGGTCCCGCCCGCGGCGATCGGCGCGCCGGGGCTATGGCGAGCTGACTACGCGGCGATGAGACCCGTTGCAGGGAATATGGCAACGGGTACCACCACTGGCGGGCTGTGGGCTTGGGCAGGCCAGAGCCCGCCGAGGTGGATCAGGATCTTCTCGATGACTTCGGGTTGCTCGATAAACGCGATGAAGGGGATTGTCTATCGGAAGCGAAAGAATATCTGGTACAGAGTTTCCTTAAGCGACATCGCATTAGGGTAATTGAATGCACGCTTTATCTGACTTTCTGATTCATATGGGCCTGACAATCCGTGCCTGGTATTATCCAGAGTCCATAACTCTCCTGAATCCTGCCTGAATACACAGATAGTATGTCCTCTCGGACTTTGAGGATCCATTGTAAAAAGAAAATGATCATATGATGCTCTGGACATGGCCTCGCATGCGACGATCGCGTACGCCTTGCAGTCGCCTATCCCCGTTTTGATTGTTGTAGAGAAATCCTGTGGCTTATAGGTGGTCCTGTAACCGAAGTGACCACTCATATACAGAGCCACAAGCTCAGGATCATTCAGGCGTAAGATCACCTGATTAGGATCTGACCATCTTTGGCCATCCATCCCATCCCAGACTTTCATTGTGAAATCCTTGATGCTGCTCGAAGCGATAGATCCTGGATCCTTATTGTCCATCAAATGCCACATCAACGCCTCAAGAGAGGGACTGTACCTGAAGTCGCCATGTTTCAATCCCTGTTCAATCGCCTGATCGAGAATGGTCTGAAAATCCAGCGTTTTGTCAAGCTCCAGATTTGTCGCATCTGAAGGGATCTCCACATCATAGTTCGCATCAAGCCTGATCGTCAGGCGCGTCATGTTAGACGAGGAGAAGATAAGGTCCAGCCCATCAGAATCGCCCTTTCCCAAAAGGCCTTCAATACCAATCTCTGCTGTTCTTTCGGTTTTATTGAGCAGAGTGACCTTGTCAGAGGCCTCAAAATCAATAGGGACGATACTATTCATCTCGAGATTTCCAAGCACGTACATATCTTCGATCTTGACAGTGCCATGATAGGGAAGTTGTTCCTGCGATCGCCATCGCAGCCTAACATGATGCGTTGTCATACCAGGCGTTTTCTCTGCCTTTCTCTTGTTCTCTGGCATGAGGGTAAAGTCATTTGGAAATTCCATGCCCTTGATACGCTCGTATAATGACCCTAAAGCGTCAGCTTCTGCCGGATTGATCCCATCCCGCAGGTCAGGCAGTTTCGCAAGCTGCTGCGCAAGGACAACGCTCTTAGAAGCTATCCGTGTGAGGGACATCTCTCCGTACTGCTGGCTATGGGCTTCCTTTGCTGATTTATATACCTCGGATAGCTGGTTTGCCTGCTCGTCAGAGATCCTCTCAGTCAACTTTGCCGGGCTCTTGTCGAATAGAGTCTCTATCTTGACAGGCCCAGAATACATCGTGGCGCATCCTGCAGTCAGTGCAGCCAGTGTTCCGATGATAAGGTTCCTCGAATATCTTGGCATCCTATCCTGACCCTCATATGGTGGGTGGCTGATAGCAATTTGCTTTTCGGGGCCACGGGACGATCGGGCCGCCGGCCCGCTTCGCACCTTCGACGCGACCCGCCCCGCTGCCCCAGGCTCGCCCCAGCAGGGGGCGAACGAGCGCATCCGCCATGTACCCCTGCTTGATTAGGCGGGCCCGGGCGTGCTTCGCCGCCTCCGCGGCGACCTCGGCTTTTCGCGGCTCTCCTCCACCACCGGCGGAATCTGATCCGCCCAGGGGGCCGCGCGCTCGAACGCCGCGGCGGCGCGGAGGACGGCCGTCTCTTGACGGCGGCGCCCCACGATCTGGAGCCCGACCGGCAGGCCGCCGCGCGTGAAGCCGCACGGAACCGAGATGGCCGGCAGCCCCGTCAGCGTGATGCCGTAAGTGAGGAACAACCATTGCGTGTAGTTCTCCAGGGGTTTTCCGTTGATCTCGGTGGGATACGGCTGCTCCACGGGAAACGGCGGCACGGCCACCGTCGGCAGGATGAGCAGGTCATATCTCTCCAGGAAGGTCCGGACCCGGTGCCAGAGCGCCGTGCGGAGCTTTTCCCCACGGCCGATTTCCTGCGGGGTGAGCTGCAGCCCCTGCTCGACGTTCCACACCAGCCCCGGCTGCATCTGGTCTTTCCACTGCGCCAGCTTGTCGGCGTGGTGGGCGACCATGGAGAGCCCGCGCGTTGACAGGATGATCTCCTTCGTTCCGCCGAAATCCGGGCAGGCGGATTCGACCTCGGCGCCGAGCGACCGGAAGACCCGCGTCGCCCCCTCGGCAACCTCCGCCACCTCCGCATCCACCGGGATCAACCCGTCCAGGTCCGGCGTCCACGCGACCCGCCAGCCCTTCACCGACGGCGCCCGGACGGCCTTGAGAAACTCCCGGCTGTCCACCGCATACGAGAGCGGCGCCCGGTCGTCGGGACCCGCCACCACGGACAACATCAGCGCCACGTCCGCCACGGTGCGCGCCATGGGTCCCTCGACGGACAAGCTATCCCAGGCCAGCTCCCTCGGATACACCGGAATGAGTCCTGGGGTGGTCCGGAAGCCGACCACGCCGCAAAAGGCGGCAGGGATTCGGAGCGATCCTCCGAGATCCGACCCTTCGGCGATCGGCCCCATCCCCGTCGCCAGCGCGACGGCGGCCCCCCCGCTCGATCCCCCGCAGGTGAGGGCGGGGCTCCACGGGTTCCGCGTGACGCCGAACACGGCGTTGAACGTATTGGCGCCCGCCCCGAACTCGGGAGTGTTGGTCTTGCCCACCACGATGGCGCCGGCCGCCTTCAGACGCTGAACGATCAGCGCGTCCTCCTCCGGCACGTGGTGCTCGAAGATCTTCGACCCCCAGGTGGTCCGGATTCCCTTCGTGGGGGTGAGATCCTTGATCGAGACGGGCACGCCGTGCAGCGGCGGGAGCGCGGCGCCCCGGATCAGCGCGATGGTCGCCGCCCGCGCCGCGTCGAGCGCCGCCTCGCGCGCCACGGTCACGTAGGCGTTGACCCGAGGGTTGACCGCGTCGATCCGCGCCAGGACGGCCCGCATCACCTCCAGGGGCGACGCCTTCCGCGCCCGGAACAACCGCACCAATTCCGTCGCCGGCGTGAAGCACAATTCACGCATGGAGAAGACACCCCGCTCTTGGCTCTCGGCTCATCGCTCTCGGCTCTCGGCTCTCGGCTCTCACTTCCTCCGCTCCTCTGCTCCCCCGCCCCCCTGCATCCCCTACATCCCCATCACCCATTTCGGCTGGTACAACTCTTCGAGGGCTTTCACATCCTCCGCACCGAGCTTCACCTCGAGGGCGGCCACCGCCTCCTCGATGTGCGGGGACTTTGTCGCGCCGATGATGGGGCTTGTGATATACGGCTTGCCGAGCATCCAGGCCAGCGCGACCTTGGCCCGCGAGAGACCCAGACGACTCGCGATTTCGCCCACCCGGTCGGCGATGGCAAAGTCGGCGTCGGTATAGTAGAGCTTGTAAGCAAATTCATCGCTCTTCGACCGGGTCGTCTCACCCTGCTTGTCGCGAGTGCGGTTTCCCATCACGAAGCCGCGCGCCAGCGGGCTCCACGGCGTGATACCGATACCCTGGTCTGTGCAGAGCGGCATCATCTCCCGCTCCTCCTCGCGGTAGATCAAGTTGTAGTGGTTCTGCATGGACACGAACCGGGCCCAGCCGTGCAGCTCCTGCAAATAGAGCGCCTTGGCGAACTGCCAGGCGGGCATGCTGGAAGCCCCAACATAGAGCGCCTTCCCGGCCTTCACGACATCGTGCAGCGCCTCCAGCGCCTCCTCGGCCGACACCGCGCCGTCCCACCGGTGGATGATATAGAGGTCCACGTAGTCGAGCTTGAGGCGCCGGAGCGAGGCATCGATCCCCTCCAGGATGTGCTTCCGGGACAGCCCGCGCTGGTTCGGCTTGTCTCCCATCGGATTGAATACCTTGGTGGCCACCACGTATTCGTCCCGCGACTGGAAAGTCTCCTTGAGAAGCCGGCCCGTGACCTCCTCGCTCGCGCCATTGGAATACACGTCCGCCGTGTCGTAGAAGTTCACGCCCAACTCGGCCGCGCGGCGGACGATGGGGCGCCCCTCGTCTTCCGAAAGAACCCACTCCCGCCAGCTCTTCGCCCCGTAGGACATCATGCCAAGGCAGATTCGCGATACCTTCACACCCGCCTTGCCGAGATTCACGTATTGCATCGAAGTCCTCCTCTTGATTAGGAGCCGTTACGATCGAAGTCCTCCTCTTGATTAGGAGCAGTTACGAAATAACTTGTCCATTCATTGGAATTTCGTTACGGCTCCTTATGCCGTTTCCGGAATTTCTCCGGTCAAGTTATTCTTTGACAACGGCTTAGCGTTGAATCTCCTGGTCTTCGGAGCCGAGCAGTTCCTCCACCTCGGCCCGTGTGACATAGGCGAAATCTCCCACGATGGTGCAGTGGAGCGCCCCCACCGCGGCGCCGAGGTCGAGCCCGCGCTGCACCCCGCCTTCCAGGTAGCCGCAGAGAAATCCCCCCGCGAAGGCATCCCCCGCCCCCACCGGATCCACCATCGTCGCCTGCGGAACCCGCCGGGCGCGATAGGGCCGATCCGCCATCGCCATCGCCCCTTCCGACCCTAGCGTGAGGACTACGGTCGGGATGCCGAATCGTTCCTGAAGGGCGCACGCCACTGTTTCAGGGTCGCCACGAAGCCCGAACAGCCGATCCGCATCCCGGCCCCCGCAGAACAGGATGCTGACCGATGGCAGGAGCCTTGTGAGGTAGTCGGCCGCTTCCTGCGGGGACCACAGCTTCGCCCGGTAATTCACGTCCAGCGCGAAGAGGCGTCCCGCCGCCCGCACCTTCTCGGCAATCCGTCGGGTTGTATCCTGAAGCGTCGCACTCAGTGCCGGGGCGGTCCCGGCCATCAACACGATTCGCGCCGACGTCAGGTAGGGCCAATCCAAGTCGGATGCGGTGAGCGTAGTGAACGCCGAGTCCTTCCGATCGTACCAGACGCGAGGCGGCCTTGGGGGCACGGCTCGCTCGTAGAAGAGCGTCCCGATCCGCCCTTCCGGGGTCCACACCACCCGTGAGGTATCCACGCCGTGCCTGGAGACCGCGCCGACGATCAAGCGCGAGAGGGGATGGTCCGGCAACTTGGAGAGCCAGCCGACCCGTTTCCCCAGGCGCGCCAGGACCACCGCGGCATTGGCCTCGGCCCCCGTGGGCCACACCTCCAACTGTGCAGCCTGCTCCAGTCGGAGCAGCCCAGGAGGAGAAAAGCTCACCATCGCATCGCCCAACGCGATCACATCCATGGAAAGCTCCTGCATGTCTTGGAGAGATGACACCTGAAAGAGAGAACCGAGGATAAAGAAGGAGCCTCTCTCACTCCTGCCGAAAGAGACGGTCCATCACGGCGTCGCGACTCACCTCGTGATGCCGCGCGACCTCGGCCAGAATGGCGGCGAGGGTCCCGATGCGCAAGGAGGCATGGCGCGGAATGGTGATGTGATGCTCGCCCCGCTCCCGTGTGGTGAGCCGGAGATGGCTCCCAGTCTGGCGGGTGATAGCGTATCCGAACGCCGTCAGGGCCTCGGCGAGGGATTGGCCGGAGACGTCCCGCGGCAGCCTCATGCGGCGATGACTTCGTCCCGGACGAAGTGGAGCCGAATGACCGACGGGGCACTCCCCTCCGCGAAGTGACAGCGCACGGCGTCGCGCACCTGGTCGGGGAGCTCGGCGAGGCTGTTGGCCTCCGTGAAGATCGGCGCGTTCAACGCGCGAGCCGTGTACCCCCCCTCCGGCGCCTCCTCAACCACGACGATCAATTCCTGCATCGTTTGTCCTCCCATTGGCCGCCACATCCGCGCGCATTGTCTGAAATCTTCTCCCGTTTTGCAAGCACTTCGAGTGGCCCGCAGCTTGACGTGCCCGAGCATCTCCGTCTCGAAGTTCGCAGCTCACCGCCGTCAGTCCTCCAGGTAGGCGTGGAAGAGGCGCTCGATCTCCCCGAGATTCTTCCGGAGCAGCAGCATGTTGGTGAACTGGGCGTAACAGTCGAGCTGAAGGAGGGCATTCAGGCCCGCATCCGCGACGTGGACCCCCAGGATCCGCCCGTGAAAGCAGCGGTTGACCACCACGATCTGCTCATAGATCCGCACCAATCCCTCCAGCGACCAGTCCGGCTCCTTGCCCCGTTGTTTCCGAAAGAACTGCGCGAGCCAGTACATGGCGACCGCGCGGTAGGTCGTCTCTTCCAGGGTCGCAAAGGGCAGGTGGCTGTGCACCAACGGCCGAAGCTTGTCGAGGATGGCGCAGCCGCTGGTCACCATATAGATGCCGACCAGCGCGCTCAGACCGTCTTGCAGCGGGGCCCGCTTCCGGTACGTTCGGCTCTCGGTGGAGATCTCCACCTCGGTCTGCTCGTAGGACACGGTGCCCTTGAAATACTCGACCACCTCCATCAGGTTAGCCGCCACGGGGCAGCGCGGGTGGTCCTCCGGCCGGAGGGGGCAGTTCGTGCACTGGTGGTGGGTGAGCTTGGTCCACTCCGGGTAGTCGTCGCGCTCCTTGACGATGAGACCGAGCGTGCCGGGGTCGAGATTCACACGGAACTCGCGGACCCGGTCCTGCGGCGAGGTGAACCTGTAGTGGATCCAGATGCTCTCGCTCCCCTGATCTCGTGTCGCCATTCTCCCACCCTGCTTTCTCTCGTCCGGGTTGCCATTCCGAGATCTTCGATTCGACAGCGCGGCCCCGCCGGACTCGCAGTCCGTCAGGCCAGAGGATACCGGCCCAGGTCCTGGGCCGCTTCGTACATGGCCACGACATTCTCCGGCGGCACGTCGGGCTGGATGTTGTGGACGGGGGAGACGACGTACCCGCCGCCCGGCCCCAGGTCCCGGATGCGGCGGCGCACCTCCCCGCGCACCTCTTCCGGCGTGCCGTGCGGGAGGACGTGGTGGGTGTCGATGGCTCCCCAGAAGGCCAGCCGATTTCCGAACTCCCGCTTCAGCTTCTCGGTGTCTTCCATCCCGGCCGCCCTGACCTCGACGGGATTGAGCACTTCCACGCCGATCTCGACGAGGTCGGGGATCAACGGATAGATGGCCCCGTCGGTGTGATAGTACCGCTTGGCGCCGGTGCGCGTCTTGAAGAAGTCGAAAGTGCGTTTCTGGCGGGGCTTGATCAGGGCTCGATAGAGCGCGGGCGAGATCAGGGTGCGCTCGGTCATCCCCAGGTCGTCGCTGGTCACCACCACGATGTCCACGTTGTCTCCCACCTCTTGCAGGGCCCGCTCCGCCATGACCAGGCGAATCTCCAGGTAGCGGTCCATCAGCGCCTCGGCGAACTCCGTGTCGGCGACCAGGTCCATGTAGAAGTTCTCCCAGCCCCGCAGCTCGCAGCAACGCAGGAAGAAGGCGCAGTTCAGGTCCAGGACGACGGCATAGTCGGTCTCACGGTGGAGCCGCCGGGCCCTGTCTTTGAGTCCCCGGTAGCGACCGGGGTCCAGGGGGTCCGGCCAGGAGTGGCGCTCGACGGCGGCGAGCGTGGCCTCCTCGGCCAGGGGGGACCGGCACAGGTCGAAGTAGTAGCTGTCCTGCGGCCGCGTGCGGACGACGCCCCACTCATCCTGGACGGTATGGTCGTCGATCCACCGGTCCTTCCAGCCGTCCGGCGCTCCCAGCCCGATCCCCCGGAAGTCCACCCGGAAGCGGCGCAGCACCTCCTCGTCCACCTTGGCCGTCTGCGCGCGGGTGTCCTTCAGTTGGGCCATCCTCTCATCCATGCCCAGGTGCCTGAGCAGGCTCCGATACGCGACCAGGGTGATCCCGTCGCCGACCGCCTGGCCCAGTGCGATAGGGACGCGATCCGGCTCCTGGTGGTTCAGGCTCGCCAGCACCCGCTCCCGTGGCGTCATCTCGGCTCGCCGCATTCGTTTGACCTCCCGCCCGCCTTCCGTTCAGGATGCCCGATCTCGGGGACGCCGTGCCAAACGGAGCGCTCCCCACAATCGAACTCCCAGGAGGAGCGCCAGGATCGCGGCGTACACGTACGGCGCGGTCCGTCCCTGCTTGGCCAGCCAGAGAAAGTGCAGGGCCGCCAGGACACCGACAAGATACACCATACGATGGATCCGGCGCCAGACTGTTCCGCCCAGCCGTCTCACCATGCCACCCGTGGAGGTGACGGCGAGGGGCACCAGGAGGAGCAGGGCCAGCATTCCCACCGTGATGTACCGGCGCTTGACGAGATCGGCCAGCATCTGGTCCCAGTTGAAGTAGTGATCTATCAGGATCCACACCAGGAAGTGCAGACTGGCGTAGAAGAAGGCGAAGAGGCCGAGGAGGCGCCGCAGGAGAAGGGGCCAACCGATCCCGAAGACGATGCGAAGGGGCGTGAGCGCCAGCGTGGCGAGGAGCAGCCGGAACGTCCACTGGCCGAGCCAGTTGGTGACGAAGCTGATGGGGTTCGCCCCGAGGCCGTCCGTCGTGGCGTAACAGGCGAGGACCAGCAGCGGCAGGAGGCAAAGGACCCACGCGACCGCCTTCAGCCAGATGCGTGCGGGACGTGTCATCAGTAGTTCTTCTTCAGATCCATCCCCGCGTAGAGCGAGCCCACCTGCTCGGCGTAGCCGTTGAACATGGGCGTCTTCCGCCGCATGAACTCGCCGATCCGCCGCTCCGTCGCCTGGCTCCAGCGGGGGTGGTCCACCGCGGGGTTCACGTTGGAATAGAAGCCGTACTCCTGCGGCGCGGACTTCTCCCACGCGGTCTTGGGCTGCTCCTCCGTCAGGCGTATCCGCACCAGGGACTTGGCGCTCTTGAAGCCGTATTTCCACGGCACCACGATCCGGATCGGCGCTCCGTTCTGGTTCGGCAACACCTGTCCGTACATCCCGACCGTGACGAGCGCCAGCGGGTGCATCGCCTCGTCCAGCCGCAGCCCTTCCACGTACGGCCACTCGACCCCCCCGAACGCGGCGAGGCTCGGCTTCTGGGCGGGAAACTGCTCGGGGTCTTTGAGTGTCGTGAACTCGACATAGCGGGCCTTGCCCGTCGGCTCGACCTGCTTGAGCAGGGCGGACAGCGGAAAGCCGATCCACGGAATCACCATCGACCAGGCCTCCACGCACCGAAGCGAATAGACCCGCTCTTCCAAGGGAAAGCGGAGGATCTCCTCGATGTCGAACCGCTTGGGCTTGTGGACCAACCCATCCACCTGAACCGTCCACGGCCGCGGCTTGAGCATGTGGCCCAGCCTCGCCGGGTCCTCCTTGTCCGTGCCGAACTCGTAGAAGTTGTTGTAGGTCGTGGCGCTCTTGAAGTCGGTAGGCTTGTCTCCTATGACATAGTCGGGGTTCCGCTTTGCCGCAAGGGGTTGCCCCGCGGCGGACGCCTGGGCGGCCTGGGTCGCCGTCGGCAGCAGAGCCAGGGCGGCCGCCCCGAGCATGAACTCCCGGCGATTCAGGTACAGACGGTGATCGGTAATCTCGGACGCCTTGAACCTCGGCGCGCGCTTGATCAACATGCTCCCCTCCTCTATCGCAACCAGCCTCCATCCCTCAGCTGGTCAGCTATCATCTCTCGGCTCGGCTCTCAGCTCTCGGCTCGTGACTCTCGGCTCGCGGCTCGCGGCTCGTGGCTCGTGGCTCTCAGCATGATGAAGTTCATCATCCGGCCGGTTCGCCCCTTCTCGGCGCGATGCGAGAAGAAGAGGTCGGTCCGGCAGCTCGTGCAGAGCCCCGCATCCTCGATCCGGTCGGGGCGGACCCCGGCCTCCTCCAGGACGGCGCGGTTGACCCCGGCCAGATCCAGCCGGCAATGGCCGGGTCGAGTCGGCGTCGCCTGCGCTTCCCAGTCGGGGAGCGCCGCGGCCATCGCCCCCATCACCGGCGCGTCCACCTCGAAACAACATCCGCGGATCCCGGGCCCGAGGGCCGCCCGGCAATCGGCCGGATCCGTTCCGTAGGCGGCCTGCATGGCGAGGACGGCCCTGGCCGCGATCCGTCGCGCCGTCCCCCGCCAGCCGGCGTGAACGGCCGCCACCGCCCCTCGGACCGGATCGTGAATCAGGATCGGCAGGCAATCGGCCGTCGAGACCACCAGAGCCACATCCGGCAGCTCCGTGATAAACGCGTCGAACTCGGCCGGCTCCTCCACCAGGCAGCGCGGAAACCCTTGGCGCCGCATCAGGCCTGCATCCACCCGCAGGACCTCGTTCCCATGCACCTGTTTGGCACGGACGATCCCGGTCGAATCGATGCCGAAGGCGGCGAAGAAGCGCCGCCGGTTCTCCTCCACGAGGGTGGGATCGTCCCCCACGCTCTGCCCCAGGTTGAGCGTGGCGAAAGGAGGCCGGCTGACTCCGCCCTGCCGGCTGCTGAACGCGTGAACGACCTCGCCCGACTCGGAGAGCAACCGGGACTGGACGAACGCCGTCGCCCCCGGGCGCTGCTGTAAGGGTGTCATGCCAGGGCCGCCTTCCACGCGATGGTCCGTTCCGGGAGAAGCCCCATCGCCCGCTGGTACTCGATCTCCAGCCGCTCCCGCTTCGTGCCGACCTCGAAGTGGTCCCACGGGAATCGCTCGCCGAGCGGACGCTCCCGGCAGACGTAGAAGTCCGGGTTCCTCGGCCACTCCCGGAAGGCACGGCGCCAGTCCCCCTTATGGTCGAGGGCCAGAAGCAGCAGCTCCCCCACGTGCCGGTTCCCGCGCGCCAGGATCCCCTGCAGGCGGGCCCACTTTGGCACGTCGTGGGTGACGTGGATCCCGACCTTGCGGAGCTCCCGCGTGAGCTGGCGGATCTTCCCCTCCAGACTCTTCACGTCCGCCATGGCGCACCACTGGAAGGCGGTCCAGGGTTTGGGGACGAACGAGCTGACGCCCACCGTCAGCTCCGCCAGGCTGGAGGGATCCCGGCGGGCCTTCAGGATCCGGTGTCGGACGGTCTTGGCCACGTGGATGATCCCCTCGATGTCCTCGGCCGTCTCGGTCGGCTGGCCGATCATGAAGTACAGCTTGACCCGCGGCACCCCCGAGGCCGCGATCAGGTCCACCGCCTCGAAGAGACGCGCGTCGTTGAGACTCTTGTGGATCACGGTCCGAAGCCGCTCCGTCCCGGCCTCCGGCGCGATGGTGAGCGTCTGGGTCCCGCTGTCGAGGAGCCCCCGGACCAGGCCGGGGCTCAGGCTATCCGCCCGGACCGAGGAGAGGGAGATGTCGGCCCCCTTGGCGCGGAGCCCGGCGATCAGCTCGTCGATCCATGGATAGTCCGAGACGCAGGCCCCCACCAGCCCGATCCGTCTCCCCTGCTCGAGCGCGGCATCGGCGGCCCGCAGGATGGCAGGCAGGTGCCGGTGCCGGACGGGACGGTAGATCTCCCCCTCCATGCAGAACCGGCAGCCCCGACCACACCCCTTGCCCACCTCTACGAGACCCATGGGCCCGAACTCGGTGTCCTCCGTGCGAATCACGGAGATCGTGTCGTGGTCGTCCGGCCGAGCGAGCCGTCGCTTGCGGACGGGCAGGGGTGCCCCGTCCCGCGCAACGACGTCGGCCACGGTTCCATCCTCCTGATACCTCACCTCGTACAGGTGCGGAACATAGACCCCTTCGATCCGGACGAGCGCCCGGAAGAAGGCGGCGCGCGCCGCGATCGGATCCCGCTCGGCTTCCCGGACCTCGCGCCACAGCCCGAAGACCTCGGGGCCGGATTCCTCTCCCTCCCCCAGAAAGAACCAGTCCATGAAGGCGGCCAGCGGCTCGGGATTCGACCAGGCGCACACGCCGCCCATGCTGACCAGGGGATCCCCTTCCGCGCGCTCGCGGGGGCGGACCGGGATCTTGGAGAGCGCGAGGATCTGGAGCATGTGTAGGTAGTCGTTCTCGTAGGTCGCGGAGAACGCGACGCAATCGAACTCGCGCAGCGGCCGCTGCGACTCCAGACTCAGGACCGGCACGCCGCTTCGCTCGTGGACGGGAAGATCCTCGGGATCGGGGAGGAATGCGCGCTCGCAGACGATCTCCGGCCGCCGATTGAGCGCCCCATAGATCGTCTGGAACCCCAGGTTGGACATCCCGACGTAGTAGCTGTTCGGGAAGACCAGGGCCACGCTGAGGCGGCCCCCCCAGTCTTTCACGACCGTCCCCGTCTCCCCCTGGAGGCGCTTGCGCGCCTTGTCGGTCAGCTGCCAGTGCATGTCCCTCGCGCCCCGATCGCACTCTCTCGCTCTCCCGCCACTTGTGCAAGCATGCTACCAGCCTAATCGCGCGCCTTCAAGGCATTCAGCCACGGGACGCCACCAAAAGACGATGCCGGACCCCCAAACGTGAGGCCCGGCATCCGTGGTCAGCTCGTGACGTGACGCTCGCGCCTAGTCCGCTTGCCGCCGCAGGAAGGTCGGGATGTCCAGCACCTCCTCGGTCAGGTCGTCCAGCGGCAGCGTCATGTTCACCACCTTCTTGACCTGGCTCTTGGCCCGGCCGCCGCGCAGATACGACTCGCTCTCGGACAGCCCCTTCTGGGCCGCCGGCTTCGGCGTGTACGGGCGCAGAGTCGCGACGGGGGCCTCCTCGACCGACTCGCCCATCTGCGCCTCGTCGAACCCGGTGGCGATCACCGTGACGCGCACGTTCTGGCCCATATCGTCCTCGATGACGTCCCCGAAGATGATGTTGGCCTCCTTGTCCACCAGGTCGTGGACGATCTTGGAGGCTTCGCTCAGTTGGTAGATGGGCATCGTGGAAGAGTGAGTGAAGTTCAGCAGCACGCCGCGCGCCCCCTTGATGGACTGGTTCTCCAGGAGCGGGCTGTTGATGGCCTTCTGCACCGCCTCCACCGCGGCGTTGTCGTCCGACGCCTCGCCGATGCCCATCATGGCCATGCCCCGCTCCGACATCACGGTCCTGACGTCGGCGAAGTCCACGTTGATGTAGCCCGGCTTCACGATGATGTCGGCGATCCCCTGCACCGCCTGGCGGAGGACGTTGTCCGCCATAGCGAAGGCCTCCTTGACCCCCGTGTTCTTGGTGGAGGCGTTGATCAGGCGCTGGTTGGGGATGATGATCAAGCTGTCCACGCTGGCCTTGAGCTCTTCCAGGCTGCGATCCGCCTGATCGTTGCGGCGCTTCCCCTCGAAGATGAAGGGCCTGGTGACCACGCCGACCGTCAGGATGTCCATCTCCTTCGCCAGATTGGCGATGATGGGGGCCGCCCCGCCGCCGGTCCCGCCCCCCAGGCCGGCGGTGATGAACACCATGTCCGCCCCCTGGAGGATCTGGAGCAGCCGCTCCGTGTCCTCGATGGCCGCCTTGCGCCCGATCTCGGGATTCGCGCCGGCCCCCAACCCCTTGGTGAGCTTCTCCCCGACCTGGATCTTGTTCTCGACCGGCGAATGACGCAGCGCCTGGGCGTCGGTGTTCACAACGATGAACTCCACCCCGTTCGTGCTGGCGGTCACCATGCGGCCGACCGCATTCGAGCCGCCGCCGCCGACCCCGATCACCTTGATGTTGGCCATCTTCTCCGCCTCCATCGTTTCCAGACTGATCGCCATTCGTCGCCCCCTTCTCCTAGAAAATTTCGCCGAACCACTCCTTCATCCGCGCGATCACCTTGTCGAAGATGTTCCGATCCGTGACCTTCCTGAACTTGCGTCGGGTCCGATGCGCGGCCCCGTAGATTCCCAGGCCCACCCCGGTGGCGTACATAGGATTGTTGATGACGTCGGTGAGGCCCCCGACCCCGCGCGGGATGCCGCGGCGCACGGGAATGTCGAAGATCTGCTCCGCCAGCTCCGGCACCCCCTCCAAGATGCACGAGCCGCCCGTCACCACCACCCCGCCGTTGATCCGCCCCGCATAGCCGGCCCGCCGGATTTCCCGGTCCACCATGGCGAACAGCTCCTCCATGCGGGGCTGGATGATCTCGCACAGATTCTGGCGGCTGAGGACCCGCGGCCGGCGGCCGCCGACGCTGGGCACCTCGATCTTCTCGTCCGCCTTCACCATGGCGGCCAGGGCGCAGCCGAACTTCCGCTTGATCGATTCGGCCTCGGGCCGCGGCGTGCGGAGCCCGATCGCGATGTCGTTGGTGAGCATGTCCCCGCCCACCGCCAGGACCGCCGTGTGGTAGATGCTCCCCTCCACGAAGACGGCGATGTCCGTGGTCCCCCCGCCCACGTCCACCAGCATGCAGCCCAACTCCTTCTCCTCCGAGGTGAGACACGCCTCGGAGCTGGCGAGCTGCTGGAGCACGATGTCCTGCACCTCGAGGCCCGCCTTGCTGGCGCACTTGATGATGTTCTGGGCCGAGGCCACGGCCCCGGTCACGATGTGGACCTCGGCCTCCAGCCGGATGCCGGTCATGCCCACGGGCTCCTTGATGCCGGTCTGATCGTCGATGATGAACTCCTGGGGAAGGATATGGATGACCTCGCGGTCCACCGGCAGGGCCACCGCCTTGGCGGCGTCGATGACCCGTTCCACGTCCTGCCGCGTCACCTCGTGGTTCTTTCCCGAGATGGCGATGACCCCGCGGCTGTTGACCCCCTTGATGTGGCCGCCGGCGATTCCGACAAAGGCGGAGCGAATCTCCACTCCGGCCATCAGTTCGGCGTCCTCGACGGCGCGCCGGACCGAGTCCACGGTGGCGTCGATGTTGACGACGACCCCCTTGCGGAGCCCGCGGGATGGGCTGTGGCCGAGCCCGATGACGTCCACCGAGCCGTCCGCATTCACCTCGACCACGATCGCACACACCTTCGTCGTGCCGATATCCAGCCCGACAACCAAGCCGCTTTCCTTGGCCACCGGAATTACCTCCCCCCGATGGGCCGAAACACGACCCGATCGCGGAAGCGAAGGTCCACGTCCACAAACTCCCCCAGGGCGCGGCCGCTCGCCGCCAGCGCCGCTCCGAGGCGTCGCAACTGCTCCTGCATGTCCTGGGCGCGCAGGCGGATGGCCGGCATCTGCTGGCCAAGATTCCCGACGTAGTTGCCATCGTCCCCCATGGCAATCTCGTGCGCCTTCTCGCCCTGGACGGCGTTGGCCAGCTGGAACTGGCGCCAGACCGAGAGCCCCTGGGCCATCTCCGAGCTCAGGATACGCTCGCCGATCCTCACCTGACGCGGCGCGGCGGCGCGCAGGATGGGCAGCGTCGGGAGGTCATCCCCCTCCAGCTCCGCCAGGATCACGCCGTCGGCGCTGAGCAGATATCGGCGATCCGCTATGAACACCGCCTCGGGCACCCGCTCCACCACCTGGATGGTCAGCGACAGGGGCAGCCGGCGACTCACCGAGGCCTCTTTGATCCAGGGATTTTGCGTGACCAGACTGCTCAGTGTCTTCAGGTTCAGCTCCAGCAGGCTCGTCTCCGGCGTGAGGCCCAGGCTGGCCACCACGTCCTCCGAGGCCACCTGGAGGTTGCCCTCCACCCGGATCTCCGCGACCCGAAAGTACGTGAGGCGCACGAACCGGCGATAGCCTTCCCATGCCCCCAGCCCCGCCCCGATCACGAGGGTGACGATCAGGAGGAGCTTGCTGATTCGCGCCAGCCGCCGCGCCGGGGCGCGCCGGGGCCGGTCGCCCAGCCGCACTCGCGGCCGGCCCGGCTCCTCCATGTGATAATCTCGAATCACGTTCGTGTTCACAGGATCCCACCCGCGGTCCGATACCCGTGGCTCGCGGCTCGCGGCTCGCACTTCTCGGCTCTCGGCTCTCGGCTCTCGGCTCTCATTGCTCCCCCACCACCCGGATCTCCAGCTCCAGGGCGATCCCCGTCGCCGCCCGGACCCGCTCTTGGGCCAGGGCCGCCAGGGCCAGGACGTCCGCCGCTCGGGCGCCGCCCATGTTCACGATGTAGTTGCCGTGCTTCGCGGAGATCATGGCATTCCCGATCCGGGTCCCTTTCAGAGCGACCTGCTCCACCAGCCGCCCCGCAAAGTCGCCGGGGGGATTCTTGAAGATAGAGCCAGCCGATCGGAACTCCACCGGCTGGCTGGCGTTCCGCCGCACCAGGTAACCCGAGATCCGTCGTCGGATCGCCGCCGCATCGTCCGCCGCGAGTCGGAAGCCCGCCTGCACGATCACCGACCCCGCCGGGAGCCCGGAGGAGCGGTAGCGAAACGGAACCGCGTCCCGCAAGACGCGACACTCTTCGCCCGTCGGAGCGACCAGCTCCACCGAGGCCAGGCAGTCGGCCACCGACCCGCCCCACGCCCCGGCGTTTCCCCACACCGCCCCGCCGAGGGTGCCGGGAATGCCGCTCAGGACCTCCAGCCCCGCGAGGCCGTGTCGGCAGCAGAAGGCGAGGAGCCGGCTCACCCGGACCCCCGCGGCCGTCTCGACCATCTCCCCTCGGCGATCGAGCGTCTGGAGGGCATTGAGGTGGATCGCCATCCCTCGCAAGCCGCCGTCCCGGACGAGGGTATTGCTGCCACCCCCCAGAACGTGGACCGGCAGACCCTCGGCTCGGGCAAAGGCCAGTGCCACCTTCAAGTCCTCCCGATCCAGCGGCGTCGCGAGCAGCGTGGCCGGCCCCCCGATTCGAAATGTTGTGTACCGGTCAAGTCGCGCCTCCGCCAGGACCGTCCCGCGCATCCGGACCCGCAGCCGCTGCGCCAGCTCCTCCGCCACGATCACCATCGCGTCACCGGCCGCCGGCCCGCAGGCGATCCAGGATCTCCTCGCCCACCCGCCAGACATCCCCGGCCCCCAGGGTCAGCACCATGTCGCCGGGCGCCGCCTGGTCGAGGACGGCCTTCGCCAGCTCGCTCTTGTCCGCCACATAGGTGACGTGCCGGTGCCCGTGCTCTGCGACGCCGTCGGCGATCTGCCGGCCGCTCACCCCCGGGATCGGGGCCTCGCCGGCCGGATAGATCTCCGTCACGAACAGCCGGTCCGCCTGGTAGAAGGCGGTGGAGAACTCGCCGAGCAGGGCCTGGGTCCGGCTGTACCGGTGCGGCTGGAAGACGGCGATCACCCGGCGTCCGAAGCCGTCCTTGGCGGCATTCAGCGTCGCCTTGAGCTCGACCGGGTGATGGGCGTAGTCGTCCACCACGGTGATCCCCCCCGCCTCGCCCCGCACCTGGAAGCGCCGGTCCACCCCCGTGAAATCGGCCAGCGCGTCCCGGATCACCTCGAAGCGGAGATCCAGGTCCATCCCCACGACAACGGCGGCCAGGGCGTTATAGACGTTGTGGAGGCCCGGCACGTTGAGCGCGAGGCGCCCGAGAAGTTCCCCCTTCCAGAAGACCCGACACGCGGAGGTCATCCCTGCAAACTCGACGTCCCGGGCCAGGACGTCCGCTTGCGACCGGAGGCCGTACGTCACATACCGCTTCTCCACGCGCGGCAGAAGCGCCTGGATGTTCTCCTGGTCGAGACAGAGGACCGCCATGCCATAGAACGGAACCTTGTTGATGAACTCGACGAACGTGTCCTGGATGTGCGCCAGATCCCGGTAATAGTCCAGGTGCTCGGCGTCGACCGTCGTCACCACGGCGATGGTGGGGGAGAGCTTCAGAAACGAGCCGTCGCTCTCGTCCGCCTCGGCCACCAAAAAGTCGCCGCGCCCCAGCTTGGCGTTCGACCCCAGCGCGTTCAAGCGGCCGCCGATCACCATGGTCGGGTCCAGGCCTCCGCGCGCCAGGACCGTCGCCACCATCGAGGTGGTCGTGGTCTTCCCGTGGGTCCCCGCCACGGCCACGCCGTACTTCATCCGCATCAGCTCCGCCAGCATCTCCGCCCGCTGGATCACGGGAACGAGACGCTGACGGGCCGCCAGGACTTCCGCGTTCTCCTGGCCGACCGCCGAGGACCGGACGACCACGTCCGCCTCCCCCAGGTTCTCCGCCTGGTGGCCGATGACCACGCGGACCCCCAGCGAGGCCAGGCGCCGGGTCGTCTCCGACTCCCGGCTGTCCGAGCCCGAGACCAGATACCCCAGGTTATGGAGGACCTCGGCGATGCCGCTCATCCCGATCCCGCCGATCCCCACGAAGTGAATACGCCGAATCTTCTTGAACACGTCCGCTCCGTTCCGCTCTCAGTGATCCGCCGACGCCGGCAGCGCCACCCGATCAAGCAGGTCGAGGATCCGATCGGCGGCATCCGTCCGCGCCAGCGCCCGCGCCCGGCCCCCCATTTCGAGAAGCTGCGCCGGCTTCTCCTGGGCCGCCCGCAGACTGGCGGCGAGGCGCCGACCGTCGCAGTGCTGATCGAGCAGGATCCAGGCCGCCCCGATCTTCACCGCGGCCTCGGCGTTCAACCGCTGGTGGTCGTTCGCCGCGTAGGGGAACGGCACCAAGAGGGCGGGCTTCCCGACCGCCGCCAGCTCGAAGACCGTCCCGGCCCCGGCGCGGCAGATGACGAAATCCGCCGCCTGGTAAGCGACCGCCATCTCCTCGAAGAACGGCTCCACCCGGGCGCGGATCCCGGCCTGGGCGTAGGACTGGCGGACCTCCGCGAGATCCCGCACCCCCGTGGCGTGCACGAACTGGAACCTGTCCCGCTCGCCGGCGAGCTCGGGCAGGAGCTCTCGCACGGCGAGATTCAGGCGGTGCGCCCCCTGGCTCCCGCCGAAGATCAGCGCCGTGAAGGTCCCGGCGGCCAGCCCCAACCGCTCCCGCGCCGCCCTGGCGTCTCCCGCCCGGATCTCCGCCCGCACCGGGCTGCCGGTCACCGTCACGCGGCCCGCCGGAAAGAACCGCGCGGTCCCTTCGAACGAGACGGCCACCCGGCTGGCCAGGCGGCCCAGGGCGCGGTTCGCCAACCCGGGGAAGGCGTTCTGCTCGTGGATCACGCTGGGGATGCCCGTCAGCCTCGCCGCCAGGACCGTCGATACCGACGCATACCCTCCTACCCCGAAGACCGCCTGCGGCCGGAACTCGCGCAGCAGTCGCGCGGCCTGCAGCACCGTCCCGGGTAGCCGCAGGGCGGCCCGCCCGCGTCCGGCCAGGCCCGCCCCGCTCACCTGCGAGGCGGCCAGCCCCCGGAAGGCGTATCCCCGGCGCGGGAGGATCGTGGCCTCCACGCCCGTTGCCGCCCCCACGAAGAGCGCCGCAGCCCCGGGGCACCTTGCCATGAGCGCCTCGTGCACCGCCAGCGCCGGGAAGAGGTGGCCGCCCGTGCCGCCGCCCGTGATCACGATCCGCACCGACACGCCTCATGCGCGCCGTCACGGCGCGCAATGGGAAGTTGTTCGTCCTGCACTGCCGCATTCTTCACGCTTGGCTCCGCGAGATGTTGAGCAGCATCCCGGTCCCGACGAGCGTGACAACCAGGGACGAGCCCCCGAAGCTCAGGAACGGGAGCGGCACCCCCGTCGTCGGCAGCAGACCGCTCACCACCGCCATGTTGACGGCGGCCTGGCAGACGATCAGGGTGGTCACGCCCATGGCCAGATACGTGGCATAGGGATCCCCCGCCCGCAGCGCGATGCGCGTCCCCCGCCACAGGAATAGGGCGAAGAGCAGCAGGATCGTCATGGCGCCCACGAACCCGACCTCTTCTCCCACGATAGCGAAGATGAAGTCGTTGTGCGCCTCCGGCAGGAAAAAGAGCTTCTGCATGCTGTTCCCCAGCCCGCGCCCGAGCCACCCGCCGGGCCCCAGCGCGTTGAACGACTGGTCTAGCTGGTAGGTCGCCCTCGCCGAGACCTGCGAGGGGTCAAAGAGGGCCATGATTCGCGACCGCCCATGCGTGGAGCTCAGCATCAGGAAGAGCAATGCGGGGAGAGCCACGGCGGCCGTGCCGAGCATATGACTCACCCGCGCCTGCCCGACGTAGAACAGAACCGTCGCCGTGATCAGCAGGATGACCGCCGTGCCGAAGTTCGGCTGCACGATGATCAGGCCGGCCATCATCCCCGTCATCAGGAGCGGGGGCAGAAACCCGTCCAGGAAGCTCGGCAGCCGATCCTGCCGCCGGGCGAAGTAGCTCGAGAGGAACAGGACCATCGCCAGCTTGGCGAGCTCGGCGGGCTGGAAGCTCAGACCGAAGAACCGGATCCAGCGCCGCGCCCCGTTGATCTTGCTTCCGACACCCGGCACCAGGACCAGGAGCAGGAGGAGCAGGCTCACCAGGAAGATGATCGGCGTCAGACGCTGGAAGCGTTTGAGATCCCAGGCCATGACCCAGGCCATAGCCAGGAGGCCAACCACGGCTCCGACCGCCTGCCGCTTGAGGAAATACATCGGGTCGCCGAAGCGGTCTTGCGCCCGGATGGCACTGGCGCTGAAGATCATGACGATCCCGACCGCCACCAGGAGCAGCGTCACGAAGAGGAGCCAGCGATCCACCCCCGGCCGGCCGGCGCTGGGGGCCAGCGGAACGAAGGCGCGCCAGCCCCGCGCGGACCTCGGGGTCGCGATTGGACCGCCGGCCTCGGCCTGGGGCAATCCGACCATCGGGGGGATCCACTGCTCAGCGCGCCCGTCCACTCGCTTCCCTCCGCGACGCGAGGTCCCGCACCGCCTGCCGGAACACCTCGCCGCGCTCCTCGAAATCCCGGAACATGTCGAAGCTGGCGCAGGCCGGCGAGAGCAGCACCGTATCGCCCGCGACGGCGATCTCGCCGGCGCGGGCCACCGCCGCCTGCATCGAGGCCGCCTCTTCCATTGGACAGGCGCCGGCAAGGTGGCTCCGGATGGTGTCCCGCGCCTGGCCCAGGAGGAGCAGGGTCTTCACCCGCGTTTCCAGCAGCGGGCGCAGGGGCCGGAAATCGCCCCCCTTGTCTTTTCCGCCGGCAAGGAGAATCACGCCGCCCCGATACCCTTCCAGCGACTTGACCACCGCCCCCACGTTGGTCCCCTTGGAGTCGTTCACGTACCGGACCCCGTCCACCTCCGCCACCAGCTCGAGCCGGTGGGGCAGCCCGGGAAACTGGCGCAGCGCCGCGCCGATCGCACCGACCGGGGCTCCGATCGCCGCCGCTGCGGCGGCGGCGGCGAGGCTGTTCTCCAGGTTGTGCAGCCCCTGGATCCGGATCTCCCCGACGCCGCAGGCGGCCTCCGGCCGGCCCGCGGATCGGACGACCAGATGCTTGTCCCGGACGAAGGCCCCGTCGCCCAGCGTCCGTGTCCGGCTGAAGAGGCGGGGCTGCGCCCGGATCCCGCGCGCCAACTCCAGCGTGGGCGGATCGTCCGCGTTCAGGACCGCATAATCCTCCGCCGTCTGGTTCAGGAAGATCCGGGCCTTGGCCGCATAGTAGCCGGCGAGGTCCGGATACCGATCCAGGTGATCCGGCGCCAAGTTGAGGAGGACCGCCACGTGCGGGCGGAAGGTCACGATCGTCTCCAGTTGGAAGCTGGACAGCTCCGCCACCACCCAGTGCGCCGCCGTGAGCGGCGTCACCACCTCGCAGAGCGCCGTGCCGATGTTGCCCGCCACGACCGTGGGGAACCCCGCCGCCTCGAGCATCGCCCCCAGGAGGCTCGTCGTCGTGCTCTTCCCGTTCGTCCCCGTGACGGCCAGAAAGCGGGCGCGGGTGAGCCGCGAAGCCAGCTCCACCTCGCCCCAGATCGGGACGCCGCGCGACCGGGCCTGGCCGAGGAGGCCGAGCTCTGTCGGGACCCCCGGGCTCACCACGATCAGATCGGCCTCCAGGAAGCTTTCGGGTGAATGGACGCCCGCTTCGATCCGGACCCCGCGGGCTTCCAGCGTCGCCAGGTCCCCGCGCAGCCGCTCTCGCGGCGAGCGATCCGTGGCCAGGACGCGCGCGCCGCGCTCCGCCAGGACCTTGCAGGCGGCGATCCCGCTCCTCGCCAGGCCCACCACCGTCACCCGCTTGCCTTGAAAATCCACGTTGCGCCTCAATGCAAAACCGACAACCGACAATGCCAAACCGCCCAGTCCCCTGCTGCCGTTGTCCCGTTGTCGGTTGTCAGTTGTCAGTTGTCAGTGTTTCATTTTTCGTTGACCGGCCCTCACCGCAGCTTCAGCGTCGTCAGCGCGACCACCTGCAGCACGAAGGAAATGATCCAGAATCGCACGATGATCTTCGGCTCCGGCAGCCCGTTCAGTTCGTAGTGGTGGTGGATCGGCGCCATGCGAAAGACCCGCTTCCCGGTCCGGCGGAACCAGAACACCTGGATGATGACCGAGAGGGCCTCCACGACAAAGCACCCGCCGGCCAGGACGAGGAGCAGCTCGTTCTTGGTCACCAGGGCCACGGTCGCCAAGGCGGCTCCCAGAGCCAGGGATCCCGTGTCCCCCATAAATACCTGCGCCGGATGCGCGTTGTACCAGAGGAAGCCCAGGCTCGCCCCCACCAGCGCGGCGGCGAACACCGGCAGTTCGCTCGCTCCCCGGACGAAGATCACCTGGAGGTAGCGCGCCATCACGGCGTTCCCTGCGACGTAGGCAAAGAAGGTGAACGTCGCGGCGGCCATCAGGGTCGGCACGATGGCGAGGCCGTCCAGCCCGTCGGTGAGGTTGACGGCGTTCGAGCACCCGACCAGGACCAGCATGGCAAAGGGGATGTAGGCGATGCCGAACTCCGGCATCCAGTTCTTCAGGAAGGGAATCGCCAGCTTGCTGGTGAAGGCGTCGGTGGGAAAGACGTACAGATACGTCCCGACGGCGATGCCGATCGCCACCTGCCAGAAGAACTTCTGGCGCGGGCGGAGCCCCACGGCGTTTCCCCGGCTCAGCTTGAGATAGTCGTCCACGAACCCCACCGCCCCCATGGCCAGCATCGTCAGCAGGGCCAGCCAGATGAACCGGTTGGTGAGCTGGGCCCACAGGAGCGTGGCCGTTGTCACCGCCAGCAGGATCAGGACGCCGCCCATGGTGGGTGTGCCCGCCTTCTTCAGATGGCTCTGGGGACCGTCTTCTCGCACCACCTGCCGCGCCCGCATGGCCGTGAGCTTGTCGATGATGGCAGGCCCGAAGAGCAGCGTGACGACGAGCGCCGTGAGAAACGCCCCCGCCGTCCGGAACGTGACGTACCGGAAGACGTTGAAGGCCCCGAAGGACTTGGCCAGCGGAAACAGCAGATGGTAGAGCACGCGCCGCCTACTTTCCGGGACTCATGAGGTGCTTCCGATCCACCAATCCCGCCCCCTCAGGCGACTCGAAGCGCGTCCGCGCCTTCTCCTCGTGTGCCTCGAGCGCCAGCGACAGCAGCCGCTTGATGAGTACCGCGGGCGGGACGCCGCTCGCCTCCCACAGCCGCAGGCAGAGCGATCCCGGCAGCGTGTTGATCTCGTTGACAAATGGCCGCATGGTCGACCGCTCGACCAGACAGTCCACCCGGGCGATGCCCCGGGCGTCCAGCGCCGTGAAGGCCGCGGCGGCCACTTCCTTCACCCGACGCGCCAGCTCTTCGGGGATGCGGGCCGGGATCACGCTGGGGGCCAGATCCGCCTCGCCGCGTTCCGGCCGCCGGAGATACTTGTCCTCGAAGCTCACGATGGTCGCCGATTGGACCAGCTCCTCGCACTCGGAGACCACCGGGTCGTGATTCCCCAAGAGCGCGCACTGGACCTCGATCCGGTCGTCGAGCGCCCGCTCCACCAGGACGCGCGGACTGAACTGAATCGCCTGACCCACGGCGCGCCGAAACTCCTGCGCGTCCGCCGCCCGCGTGATCCCCACGCTGGAGCCCGCCACCGCGGGCTTCACCACCACCGGGTAGCCGACACCGGTCTCGGCCGCGCGGACGGCGGCCGCCTCATCCGTCAACCACTCACGGCGCGTGAACCACGCCGCCTCCACCGTGGGGAGGCCCGCCCCCCGGAAGATGAGTTTGGAGAGGATCTTGTCCATCCCCGCGGCCGACGCCGCCACGCCCGTCCCCACGTACGGGATGTCCGCCAGCTCGAAGAGGCCCTGCAGCGTGCCGTCCTCCCCGTGGGTGCCGTGAACGACAGGAAAGGCGATGTCTACGGCGGGACTCAGAGCCTTCTTGAACCAGGAGGCGCGCTCCGGGTTCCCGCAGAGCCAGCGCAGCGTGGGATCCGGCGCCAGGAAGCGCTGGACCGCCTCGCTCCCGCCCTGCCCCAGGGCCTGGAGCTGGGCCTTGTACTGCTCCTGGAGCGTCTTCCGGCGCGCAATATCCAGACAGGCGCGCCCCTCCGCCTCGACGGTGAGCAGCCGCTCCACCGCGGGTCCCGTGAGCCACGCCCCGCTCTTGGTAAGGTAGAGCGGCACGGTCTGGTACTCGCCCGTGAGCTGGCGCAGCGCCTCGTACGCCTTGCTGGCCGTGGTGATCGAGATCTCGTGCTCGACCGATCGGCTGCCGAAGATGAGTCCCACGCGTTTCATGATGCGACCTCGAGATACGTGTCGGGAAGGCGGTTCTCGTAGAGGAGGATGTCCCCCGGCTTGACGATGCCCCCCAGAAGATCCGCGACTTCGTCGGCCCACCGGGCGGTCAGGATCCGCTCCGCCGCGAACCCGCGCGCGGCGAGCCCTTGCCGGATCGGCCGCGTCTGCTCCGGCCCCACCAGGACCACGTAATCGCACACCGCCGCCGCCTGCTCGCCGAAGCGTCGGTTCTCCTCCGCCTCGATGGAGCCGAGCTCCACCATGCCGGGGGTAATCAGGATGCGCGACCCACCCGTGAACTGCGAGAGGACCTCCAGCGCCATCTCGGCCCCCCGCGGGTTGGCATTCGCCACGTCCAGGATCCGGACCACGCCCCCCTCCTCGTGGATCTCCAGCCGCCGCGGCGCGGGCACGAGGGCGGCCACGGCCGGCTTCATGGACACAAGCGGCACGCCGCACTCCGCCGCCGCCGCGATGCCGGCCAGGATGTTCGAGAGGTTCCAGCGGCCCAGCAGCTTCGTCTCGAAGGTCTCGGCCTGCCCGTTCGCCAGGAGCGCGCGAAAGCGGGTCCCGCGGGGTCCCACTTCGATGTCGGTCCCCCACACCGCGAGTCCCTCTCCCGCCTTTCCCATGCCGTAGAGCAGCACGCGCTTGCCCTCGCCGCGGGCGCGCTGTGCCAGCTCGCGGCAGACCGGATCGTCGGCGTTAATCACGGCCGGTGCCCCGGCGGGGAGCGCACTGATCAGCTCGTACTTGGCCTCGGCGATCCGCTCCGGCGTGCCGAACCGCTCCAGGTGCTGGACCCCGACCGACGTCAGGATGCCGAGATCCGGATGGACGATGTCGCACACCTCGCGAATCTCTCCCGGGCCGTAGGCGGACATCTCCACAACGAAGTATTCGTGCTCGTCCTTGAGCTCCTCGCGGATGACCCGGGTGATCCCCATGGTCGTGTTGACCCCGGCCGGCGTCTTCAGGACCCGGTAGCCCGTCGAGAGGAGGTCCCCGACGATGTACTTCGTGCTCGTCTTCCCGTAGCTCCCCGTGATCCCCAGCACCCGGCCCCGATACCTGCGCATCCGGCCGTCCGCCTCGGCAAGGAATTTTTGGGCGACGGCCCGCTCCCAGGGGACGATCGCGTACGCGGCGACGATCACGATGCCGGGCGTGAGGAGACCCACCAGGGCCAGCGCGGCGATACCGCCCACGGTGAGCTGCGCAACCGGAGCCGCGAAGATGTTCCCCGCCAGGAGCAGGACGGCGGCCGTCACGGGGATACTGATCCCGAATGCCATCGCACCCACCCGGACCGCACGCGCCGTCCACTGGAGGCGCTGGCTTACCTGGAGCGACCGGTGCTGCCGGAGCAGGAGGTGGCCCGTCAGGATCCAGACCCCCAGCGACCCGAGCCAACCGATCCCCGAGAGGGCCAGGGCTCCGGCCGCGAGGACGGTCACGAACTGCAAGACGACCTCGCGCCCCGGGACCAGGGCCTGTCGGTGATCGGCCAGCCACAGACGGAATCGGTCCGGCTTGTAGCGCTCGAGCTGGAGAATGTAGAGACAATCCATCCCGCGCGAGACGACCACCACCCCGTAAGGCAGAAGCAGGCCCATCATCCATCCGAGAAACATGTTTGGGAGTCCGGTCTCCGTCAGCCTCACTCCCGATCCTCCCTTTGCAGAAACCCCGTCAGGCGCCGGCGGAACTCGTCCGGGGCGTCCTGGAAGGGAAAATGGCCCGCCCCGGGAAACACCATCAGGCGCGCCCGGGGAATCCTCGCAGTCACGATCTCCATCGCGTGTCGTCCAACCTCGTGATCCTGGTCACCCCACAGAAGGAGAGTCGGCGCCTGGACCATCGGCAACAAGGGAGTGAG
>JAPLLC010000040.1 GCA_026387775.1 Candidatus Methylomirabilota bacterium
CAAGGACGTCAGCACCTGACCCGACGTCACCGTGGGCGACACCGCGTCGGACGTGCGCATGAGCCCGTACACGATCCAGGGCTGGCGCCCGACCTCGGCGGTGAACCACCCCAACTGGTTGGTCGCCTGGGGACCGAGCACGGCGAAGACGTACACCCACAGAAGCCAGCGCCGCTCAAACAGCGTCCCCCGTCGCCAGAGGAACCCCCCCAGCAGGCTCAGCCCGATCATCCCCATCCCGATGCCCACCATGGCGTGGTACGCCTGGAAGACCGGCTGAACCGGCGGCCGATCCTGGGGCGGGAAGGAGCTCAAGCCGGTCACGGGCTTGCCGGCGTCCCCGTGCACCAGGAAGCTCAGCATCCCGGGGAGGCTCACGCCCACCACCTTCTCCGCCCCTTCGTCCACATAGCCGAACAGGGACAGGTCGGCAGGTGCCGACGCCGGGTAGTGGGCCTCCATGGCCGCCAGCTTGGCCGGCTGGTACTTGCTCACCACCAGCGCGCTGAAGTGACCGGTCGCCAGGGACCCCAGCGAGGCCGCCACGGCCACCACCAGACCGATCTTCATCGAGGCCCGGGCGAACTCCACGTGCCGGCGCTTGATCAGGTAGAAGGCGCTCACGCTCAGGACAAAGAATGCCCCCGCCTGCCAGGCCCCGAGCACGGTGTGGCTCAGCCGGACCATGGCCGACGGGTTGAACACCATCGCCCAGAAGTCCACGATCTCGGCCCGGGATCTGAGCGCCGCCTGCACGACGTGGAAACCGGCCGGCGTCTGCATCCACGAATCGGCCACCACGATCCAGACGGCGCTGAAGTGGGCTCCCAGGGCCACCATGACCGTCGAGAACATGTGCATCCGCGGGCTGACCTTGTCCCAACCGAACAACAGGATCGCCAGAAAGCCCGACTCCAGGAAGAAGGCGAAGATCCCCTCCGCCGCCAACGCGCTGCCGAACACGTCTCCGACGAACCGCGAGTAGTTCGACCAGTTGGTCCCGAACTGGAACTCCATCACCACACCGGTGGCCACTCCCAGGGCGAAGGTCAGGCTGAAGACCCGCGTCCAGAACCGGGTCATCTGCAGGAAGAGCGGGTCCTGCGTCTTGAGGGCGAGCCTCTCCATCAGCACCAGGATGACGCCGAGCCCGATGCTGAGAGGCGGATAGATGTAGTGGAAGGAGATGGTCAGGCCGAATTGGATACGGGACAGCAGGACAGGATCCATGGTCAGGGAATCCCTCCGATGCCTTTCGATAGGTACCCCTCTATATCAGAAGTCACCCCGGGGAGCAAGCCCCAGATGCTGCGCGCGTTCAACGTTCCACGTTGCACGTTCAACGTTCAACGCGAGACGTTCAACGCGAGACGTTCAACGTTTTCCCCCGTCGCCGGCAACCGCCTTCTCCGCCTTCCAGAACGGGCAGTGATCGGCGTGGAGCGGATGATGGAGGATCCGCCCGAGGAAGGAATCGGGGTGGGCCCGGGCATGAATACACATCGGGCAATAACGGCAGATCGCCCCCAATGCCTGCGTGAGCAAACCGACCCGTGGCTCGGTCATGTCATTCTCCCTTCGAGCGGCGCCAAGGCAGCCGACTCCACCCACCCGTTAATCCTGAAGGTTGCAGTTGAACCGCAAAGACCGCAAAGCGCGCAAAGAAAGGCCCTGTTTCCAGGGTTCGGAACACCGGCTGCCCCGGAGCAGGCCTGAAAGTTCTCTTCCGCGCCTCAACATGCGGCCTCTGAAGCTTGGTACCTCTTTGCGGTCTTTGCGAGCTTTGCGGTGAAATGCTTGGGTGAATGACTCACGACGGGCGCGGTGCGCTCTTCCCGATCCGTCGGGCAATCTGTTCGATGTGGCGATGGTCCGTGCCGCAGCAGCCGCCGAGAACCTTGGTGCCGAACAAAAGGTGCAGCCGCAGGATCGATTCGGCGAGCGCCTCGGGGGGTTCGGCATCCAGCGCGGTCAGGCCGTCCAGCTGCTCCGGGCTCTTGGAGGACGTGTTCGCCTGGAGTCCGATGACCCGGCCGGCCACCCGGGGCGATCGGGAGATTGCAGACACCATCGCCTCTCCGAAGATGCTCGGATGGACGCAGTTGACCATGTAGAAGAGAGGCGGCGAACCGACGGCCGCATCGATTCCGGCCACCGCCTCGTGAAGCGGGGTGCCGTCCAGCAGCGTCCCGTCCCGCCGGACCACGAAGCTCAGCACGTACGGAACCCGACAGTCGGCCGCGGCGAGCGCGATGCCCCGCGCCTCGGCGGCGGTCGGCAGCGTCGCCGCAAAGAGAAAATCCACCTGGGACGCGGCGAGCGCCTTCACCTGGGTCCGGTGAAATGCCGCCGCCTCATCCGCGGGGAGTCCTTCCGCGGGCCTGTACGCATCCCCCCGGCATCCGAGCAGGCCGCCGATGAAGATCTTCGCCGCATAGGACCCGTATTCCCGGCGAATCGAATCCACGAACCGGACTCCATCTCCGTTCACGTCCCGTCCATCGAGGCCCGCCTGCCGCAGGCGGATTGGATTCGCGCGCCAGGTCGGTGTGCCGACGATCATGGGGAGATCCGCCGCCCGACCGATCTCAAGATACTGGCGATAGAGGGCCTCCAGCGCCCCGCTCCCGCGTTCGTCATAGATGAACCCGGCGTGGAGGACGAACGGGTCCAGGGGAACATCGGCGTCGCGCCGCAGCCGCTCGATCACGGCCCCCTCGGTGAGGATCACCGGGGAGCGCCGGACGCACTCCGCGAATCTTCCAACGGTCTTGCTGCCTGTAGTATCTCTCATGACAGTGAGTGTACTTATAACATATTCCCCCAAAAGAAAAGGGGGCTCGGCGTCTTCCCGAGTCCGGCACGTTTCTCGATCGCATCTCCATCCCGGATAGATCACCCTGCCCTGTTGAGTGACCAAGAGGAGCCAGGCCATCTCGCCCGTCAATACCCTCGTTCAGCGGTGAAGATGCTCAGAGAAAATGTCCTCCCCTAACTGTTCTGGCATTCTGTCCTCGCAGAGACAAGTTGCAAGTGGCTCTGTGGCGTGTAACGGCGGACGGCTCATTCGACACTCGGTGCCAGGCTGACGCCTCTCGACGGCCTCTACCGAGGACGCGGGCCCTCCGCAGCTCCTGGTCATCCTGCCACTGCAATGCCGGGCCAGGCGCGCCCAACGGTGTGGCGCCAGGCCCGGGGTGGACATTTTCCCAGACCAGTTAGGCGGACATTTTCCCAGAACAGCGACATACCCTCGTTCAGCGGCTGGCTCCCTGGACGGAGGGCGTTTGCCGTTGACATGCCGTGGGCCTCTCGATACGCTCACCCTCACTTGCGGGGTCGTCCGCACCCAGACAGGCGGACGCCCTGACAGAGAGGCCGGATCTGCTCGGATGGGTGAGTGGGGACCGAAGGGGGCTTCGGCGGAAACCGTCTTATCCATCCTGAAAGACAATCAGCGCATGGTCGACGAGATTCAACACGGGAAACGCCGGATCCGGTACAAGGGCACCCATCCGCGCCAGTTTGCGGAGAAATACAAGGAGCTGAATCCCGAGCGCCATGCCCTCGAGCTGCAAAAGGTCATGGAGCGGGGCGACACGCCCGCGGGAACGCACCGGCCCATCTGTGTGCGGGAGATCCTGGAGGTCCTGGATCCCAGGCCCGGAGAGGTCGGCCTGGATGCCACCCTGGGCTACGGGGGGCACGCGCAGGAGATCTTGCCGCGCCTCATGCCGGGCGGGCGCCTCTTCGGTATCGACGTGGATCCCGTGGAGCTGCCCCGGACCGAGGCGCGGCTGCGCGGGCTTGGCTTCTCCGAGGACGTCCTGGTGGTCCGGCGCATGAACTTCGCCGGCGTCCCCCGCTTGCTCCCCGAGGCCGGCGGCGAGCTGGACTTCGCGCTGGCGGACCTGGGCGTCTCATCGATGCAGCTCGATAATCCTGCCCGGGGATTCACCTACAAGACCGACGGCCCGCTGGACCTCCGTCTCAACCCCAACCGAGGAAAGCCCGCCGCGGCCCTGCTCCACACCCTCACCGAAGAGGATCTGGCGGACCTTCTGGTGGAGAACGCCGACGAACCGCATGCGCGCGCCATCGCCCGCGCCCTCCACGGACAGCCCATCGCCACAACCACCCAGCTTGCCGACCTCGTGCGCTGCGCACTGAAGACAGCGTCCCCCGCGGCAACCCGCCAGCAAGAGACGCGGAAGTCCCTGCAGCGCACCTTCCAGGCCCTGCGCATCGCCGTGAATGACGAGTTCGGCGCGCTCGAACAGTTTCTTGCTCTGTTGCCCATCTGTCTGAAGCCGGGCGGGCGAGTGGCCATTCTCACCTTCCACTCCGGCGAGGACAGGCGCGTCAAGAAGGCGTTCCAGCACGGGCACCGCGAGAGCATCTACGAGCGCATCGCCCTCGATCCCATCCGCCCCTCGGCTGAAGAGCGCCGCGCCAATCCCCGCTCCTCCAGCGCGAAATTGCGATGGGCGGTGAAGGCTGGGGCGGAGGCCTGAATCCGCAGTCCCACACGTCCTCGGCACTCCTCCCGAGGAGGATGCGTTGCTTGACAAGGCTTATTTCAGACTGTATAGAGACCGCATGAAGACTCTCACGATCACGGACGCCAAGAAACACCTCGGCCGGTGGTTGGATGCCGCCTCCCGCGGCGAAGACATCGGGATTGTCTGCGGGGCGAACATCATCGCTCTGCGCAAAGTGGAGGTGGAATCCACGGACTATGCGCAGCGGGAATACGGGGCGCCCCCCGAACAGGTGGCCGCCCTGGAAAAAGCCACCGACAGACGTTACCGGACACTCAAGCGCTCTGGAAACCTGGTCACCGTCACGGCCGAACAACTCAGGAAGCGGTAAATACCGCTGATTCACTGGATCGCGCCGAATCCGCCCGCCACTCCAGATTCACCGCCCCTTCTCCCTTGCCACTCGTCCCTCATCCCGTCCCAAGACACTGCTTCACTTGGTGACGATCTGCGGGGCCGGGGCTCTATTCACTCGGATTGGTGGGAGGGCACAGCAAGCGCCCTCTCGCCCGCGCCCTCGGGCAGACCCGCGGGAACCTCTCCAGCGCCGCCCAGCGTGGCGCCGTCCAGACGGCCCGGGGGCAGGCCGAGATCCCGATGTGGCTTCGCTGCGGGGATTCGACAGATAATGCGAGTCCCCCATTACCGTTGAACGTGCGGGCGAAGACGAAGGGATTGATCGTCATGCCTCAGACATCTTCAGGCCCCTGCGGCAGGCCACGATGGCGTCGCACATTGAGAGCCTTCCATCGGAGCATCGGCTGGGCCGCAACCCGCTTGCGGAGCGCCGGGTCATCCGTGAGTAGATCGGGCACCACTTCGCCATTCTCGGTGAGGCGATCCAAGAATTCCCGCTCGTTCTTCCGCCAGGCGAACAGCGTGGAGGCCACCGTCTGCCGAACCTGGGTCAGTTGCGCGGCAAGCCGGTCGGGATCGCCGCCCATGGGACGCGCTTCAGTGCGGAGGAGCGGAAGCAACTCCTCCCGAACCGCCTTCGCCGAGACCGGAGACGTGTCTGGACGTTGAGCCCGGAGGTCCTCCCGAGAACTCCCAGCCTGCACTGCGAAAGCCAGGCGGAGCCCCGGGCGTGCAAGGAGGTCTGGCGCGATCTCCAGGAGCTTCCAGGCGTCGAAGGCGTCGCGGGGCGCGGCCCGCGTGAGCAGGGCGGCGCACTTCCCCGCGGCGAGTTCTTCCAGGGTCAAGACTGGAACCTCCGGCGCCTCACCGCCGAAGAGGAGCCTCGGCCGGCGCCGCTCCACACCGAGGAGAGGGATCCGCTGGACGTAGTTCACATCCACCTCAAGAGAACCGGCTGCACCGACCCCGCCGATATACCGGAGCCGGTACTTGCCGCCCGCGTGCTCCTCCGGCGCCCGGCGCACCTGGCACCCCTCGCGCTCGCAACACGCCTCCAGGCCCCGTTCGAAGCCAGGGCGTGCCACCTGCATCGCCTTGAGGTCTGCTTGACCAATGTAGTTGAGGTCGATGTCCACGGACAGCCGGGGGACGTCCAGGTGGAACAAGTTGATGGCCGTCCCCCCCTTGAGGACCCAGCCGTCCTGGAGGTCGGGATGCATCAGCAGCCGTCCGAGGATCGCCGTGAGGTAGAGCACTTTCTCGACGGCCTCCTCACGGAAGCCTGTCTCGGCGGCAACGCGGCGAACCGCCGCGGGTCCGATCACGGCACTCGCTCCCACTCGCCTGCAAGAACAGGAGCGGGCACCATCAGATTCCATCCAGGGGCCAGCCGGCCAGCCAACCTCCGATCCAGATAGTGCGGTTGCTTGGGCCGCATCCGGCGGAGACGCTCCAGGACTGTCCGCGGCACGCCGAGCACCGCCTGGCGCCGTTCCAGGAAAAAGCCCACCTTGGCGGCAAGCGTCGCCTGCCCGCAGAGCCGGACGTAGTCGACCACGACGTCCAGGTCGAACAGCGGCACACTGGACAGCGACCGCCAGACCTCCTCGAGGCCGCCCGCGAGGTCCGGCCGTTCCAGCACATCCACCAGCGTGCGCTCCACCGTGGTGACCCGGCACGGCAGCCCCCGCCGCTCGACCTCGGTCGACAGCGCGAGCGCTTTCTTCTTCCGGCGGAGCGTCGCGGACGGAAGCACCGGAACGAAGTGACGCTGCCGGAACGTCACCGGCTTGGTCTTGGACGTGGTGAGGAAGTACAGCCGCTCAAAGAGGCTCTGGGCGTAGCCGTGCGCCTCCAGGGCGGTGTGATAGGCCAGGACCGCGTCGGGCGCCAAACGGCTCGCGACCAAGAGGAAATCCAGCGACGTACGATCCGCCTTCTCTCCCAAGCCAGCACTGAAGTAGACACCGCGCTTGATCCGGCCTATCCGCCCAGCGGCGAGATATCGCTTCAGATGGAAGTTTGCCGTCTCGACGGAAGCTGCTCCTCGTTGTTTCAGAAAAAGGACGAACTCGTCCCGCGAGAACACCGGGTGGGATGCAAAGAAATCGACGACTGGCATTTGCTCATATCCTCCACAACTGGTAATTATTTACCAGTTACGGAGATCATCGTCAAGTCCTTACGTCTTTCGGCCGACTTTCTCTTTTGCGCTCAAAGGCGACAAAGAGCGGAACGTCCCACTGTATGAGCGTCGCCGTCCTCGCGCGCTTCGAGCGGACCCAGACTCGCCCGGCAGTTCCTGGCCTCCGTCTGGGTCGAGGGGTTGGTCCGGCGCGCCAGCGACCTCGCCCGCGCCTTCGGGCAGACCCGCGGGAACATCTCCACCGCCGCCCGGCGTGGCGCCGTCCAGGCGGCCCGGTGGCAGGCAGAGATCCCGAGGTGATGTCGCTGCGGAGATTATACAGATAATGCTACCCCATTACGGGCGGTGCGTCGACCGGGAGGGGAGTAAGTCAACGTGGGAAACAACGTCCCCCTTCATAGCGGTACCGGTACCGGGGACGTAATAGGGGACGTTGCATCTTTCGTCTCCTCATGATACCTTCCGCCGTACCATGCCGCGTCAGCCGCGTCTCGATGCGCCGGACACCCTCCACCATGTGATGGTGCGGGGGATCGAGCGGACGACCATCTTCCGGGATGACGTGGATCAGGCCGACTTCCTCGCGCGCCTGGCGTCCCTCGCCGAGGCCGGGGCCCTTACCGTCTACGCCTGGGCGCTCCTCCCGAATCATGCCCATCTGCTGGTCCGCACCGGGGCGCGGCCGCTGCCCCGCAGCATGCGGTCCCTCCTGACCGGCTATGCGGGGACCTTCAATCGGCGGCATACGCGCGTCGGGCATCTCTTTCAGAATCGGTACAAATCCATCGTGGTGGAGGCGGAGGTGTACCTCCTCGAACTCGTCCGCTACCTGCACCTCAACCCGCTCCGGGCCAACGTCGTTCCCTCGCTCCACGCTCTCGCCCGGTACCCCTGGACCGGCCATGCGGCGCTTCTCGGGACCGTCCCCCGCCCCTGGCAAGAGACGCAGGCCATCCTCACCCAGTTCGGGCCCCCCCTGCCCCGCGGGCGGCACGCCTCC
>JAPLLC010000192.1 GCA_026387775.1 Candidatus Methylomirabilota bacterium
CGCAGCGTCGTCATCTCCACGGGCGGGAGCGTGCCGGCCGGGAAGCCGGCCAGGATCTCCTCCTGCACCAACGTCAGATACCGCAGGATCGCCACCAGGGGCCGCTTGGCCTTCTTCGGATCCGCGTGGGTGGCCTTGCCGACCACCCCCTCCGGCGTGCCCTTGATCTCGATGGCGAAGTGGCCTTCCCCCTCGCTCCAGCGGTGGGGCCGGGTGTACATGTCCACCGAGGTGTCGAAGTGGCCGCCCGGCAGGAACTGGACCCCCTCCGTATCCACCGCACGGGTCATGTCCACCATCTCCGGGTACAGGTACAGCGACAGCGAGGTCTCCGACTCGTCGGCGTGGATGAAGGGGGTGTCGTACTCCCCGCCCCTCTCCTTGGTTCGGAAGAACTCCCGCACCGCCCGATGCCAGTCCATCACCCGGTAGATCCCCGGGAGCTGGTACCGCTTGCAGAACTCCTGGAGGGCCGACTCCAGCATCCAGAGGTGGCCGTGGTTGTTGACGTAGATCTGCTTGCGGAAGCCGTCGTTCCAGAGCCCCAGCATGACGTCGATCAACAGCTCCCGGACCGTCGATTCCCGCAGGATGACAGTGCCGGGCATGCCCAGGTGGTGGTAGGGATGGCCGCCGTAGTTGAAGGGCGGCAGGGCGAGGCTGACCGGCGCGCCGGTCTTCGCCGTGAAACGCCGGACCCCTTCGCAGATCATGCTGACGTAGAGGGTGTCTGCGGCGCTCACCATGTGCTGGCCGTGATTCTCGGTGCAGCCCACCGGGACCAGGATGATGTCGTTCTTCCGCCGGTTGGCCTCCACCTGGTGGCGCACGGTGGTCTGGACGTAGGACCCGGGCTTGGCCCACTCGCAGCCGGCGGCGGGAAAGCCATAGTCCTTCAGCCAGGCGTCGATCTGGGCGTCGGAGGCCTCCCAGATCTCTTTCTTGAGGCGGCCGACGGCATTGTCTTCGAAGAACAGGTCGGGCTGTTTCGTGGCGAGCAGCCCTTTGGGTGTCTGGATACTCATGGAACCCTTCCTCCTATCCGTTCCGACTCACGCGAATGAGACGGAACGGCTGCAATGTTAGGAGCCGTTACGAAATAACGTGGCCATTTGTTGTGATTTCGTTACGGCTCCTTATGCCGTTCCGGAATTTCTCCGGTCAAGTTATTATTTGACAACGGCTTAGCGCGGCTTCACCAGGATCTTGCCGTCGGTGCGGGCACCCGACTGCTTGATCGCCTCTCGCACCTGGTCCAGGGCGAAGCGGGCGGTGATGATCTTGCGGTTGTCGACGGCGCCGCTCGCCATCAGGCGGATCACGTTGGGGAAGATCCCATCGCCCGAGTGGCCCTGGGAGCCGAAGAACTGGGCGTGCCGGACCTGGAACTGGTCCAGATAGACCGGCACCCGATCGGCGGCGCGGCCGACCTGGGCAATCTTCCCGTTCACGGCCAGGACCCGCTCCATCTCGGGGAAGGTGAGGGTGGGAGCGCCCGCCGCTTCCAGCTGGAAGTCCGCCCCTTCACCGTGCGTGAGATCCATCACGACATCCGAGGGGCGGGTGCCCTGCTTGGTGAGGGCTATCGGATCGAAGACGTAATCGGCGCCCATGGCGGTGCAGAGCTTGCGGCGCGCCTCGACCGTCTCGAAGGCGATCAGCTTGGACGCACCGGCGGCCTTGATGAGGGCGATGCCGGAGAGCCCGATGCAGCCGCCGCCATAGACCACCGCGTAGGCGCCCGGCTTGAAGCCGCCGCCGCGGACGAAGATCGCGTTGTAGGCGACGCAGGTCGGCTCCACGGTCGCCCCCAGGTCATAGACCGTCTCCGGATCGGGATACCGCTCGAGGAGGGTGTCCAGCTTCCAGCAGAACTTGCTGCCGACGGCGATATATTCGGCGAAGGCCCCGTCGATGGTGAAGCCGATCTCCTCGAGGTGCTCGCACTGGTTCGGGAAGCCGTTGCGGCAGGGGGTGCACTCGCCGCACCAGATCATCTCCTCGGCGGTCACCACATCCCCCACCTTGAGGTCGCGGACCTCCTTGCCCACCTCCTGGACGACGCCGGAGAACTCGTGGCCGGTGGCGCAGGGGAGCTTCATCAGGCCCGGGTACATCACGTACCCCTGGGAGTCGGTCTCGTACATGTGGATGTCCGAGCCGCACACGCCGCAGGCCTTGATCTTGAGCAACACATCCTTGGACCCGATCTTGGGGACCGGGACCTCCTTCAGGGTGAGGCTGGGCGACTTGTAGACGCTGTTGCCGGTGACGGCCTTGCCCGTCTGCTTTTCGAATTCGCTGACGACGTAGCCCGGCTTGGGTTCCCATTTGGCTTCCAGTACGAGCGCTTTCATGGTGTTCCTCCTTCTGGCGACGGTTCCACGGAGACGGGCTGCGCATCAGGTGCGGTGGGCGCGCGAGCCCGCAGTCTTTCTTGCTCTCCCTTACTTTCTCCGCGAGAGGGACGGCTGTCAAGGGCAAGCCGCAGCGGCGTGCGGCTTTGTGCTGTTTCTGTAACGTTAGCGCTAACAGTATTCGCGCCGCGAAGCCGAGCCGGGGGGGGCGGCGAGCCCCAAACCCGCCGGAGGCGGGCCAGCGAAGCCTTGCGCTATCTCGGAAGATGGGCTACTCTATATCACTCATGCCAGTCACTTGTCGAGGGCCATGCGGTCTCTTGCGACCGGCGGAGCAGGCCCGATGGCCCGAGGATAAAGACCCCATACGCATTCTCCGTTCGAGGCTAAGCCGTTGTCAAAGAATAACTTGATCGGAGAAATTCCGGAAACGGCATAAGGAGCCGTAACGAAATTCCAATGAATGGACAAGTTATTTCGTAACGGCTCCTAACATCGCCATCACGCATGGAAGGAGATTCTCATGCCCATTGACCGCGCGCTGAAACGGGACCTGCAAGAGAAGGCGGTCCGGGTCCGCAAGATGATCCTGGAGGCTGTGGTCACCGCGGGAGCGGGCCACGTCGGCGGCCCGCTGTCCATGGTGGAGACCGTCGTCGCCCTCTACTTCAAGATGCTCCGCGTGGACCCCGAGAACCCGCAGTGGCCCGACCGGGATCGCTTCGTCCTGTCCAAGGGCCATTGCTGCGTAGCCCTGTACGCCACGCTAGCCCTCAAGGGCTTCTTCCCGCTCGAAGAGGTCAACACCTACGACGCGATCAATTCCCGCATGCAGGGCCACCCGGACATGACCAAGACCCCCGGCATCGACATGGCCTCCGGCTCGCTGGGGACGGGGGCCAGCCCGGCGCTCGGCATGGCTCTGGCGGCGAAGCGGCTCGGCAAGGACTTCCACACCTGGGTTCTGCTGGGTGACGGCGAGATCGAAGAGGGGCAGGTCTGGGAGATGGCCTGGGTGGCCGACTACTACAAGGCGGACAACCTGACCGCCATCGTGGACTATAACAAGGTCCAACAGTTCGGGTTCCCGAAGGACGGGAATCTCCGACACCGCGTGAATCCGCTCACCCAGGTGGCCGAAAAGTGGCGCGCCTTCGGCTGGCACGTCCTGGAAGTCGACGGCCACGATTTCGACGTCCTGATCCCCGCCATGGAAGAGGCGAAGAGGACGAAGGGGCGCCCGACCTGCATCGTCGCCCACACCATCAAGGGGAAGGGGGTCTCCTTCATGGAGGGGGACTACAACTGGCACGCCAAGGTCCCGAACAACGACGAGCTGGCCAAGGCGCTTACCGAGCTGGAGACGCAGCGGCCGCGCTAAGCCGTTGTCAAAGAATAACTTGACCGGAGAAATTCCGAAAACGGCATAAGGAGCCGTAACGAAATTCCAATGAATGGACAAGTTATTTCGTAACGGCTCCTAAGCCCCTAGGGGCCACACCATCTGTGCACCGAGCTTTTCCGCCGGGCATGCCCGGCGGGACGATGGAGGATCCTGATGGGAAAGACGATCGAATTGCGGGCGGCCTGGGGAGACACCCTGCTGGAGATGACCAAGACCCACCCCAACCTCATGGTCCTGGACGGGGATCTGGCCAGCTCCACCATGGCGCAGACCGTGGCCTACAACGCCCCCGACTTCTTCATGAACATGGGCATCGCCGAGCAGAACATGATGGGCGTAGCGGCCGGGATGGCCACGGTCGGGTTGATCCCCTGGATCAGCACCTTCGCCTGCTTCCTCACGAGCCGATCCCTGGACCAGCTGCGCATCAGCGTGGCCCAGCCGAAACTCAATGTCAAGCTGGGCGGCGCCTATAGCGGCATCCTGACGGCGAAGACGGGCAAGACCCACATCGACGTGGAGGACATCGCCATCATGCGGGCCTTGCCCAACATGGTCATCGTGGCGCCGGCGGACGGGGTGGAGACCCGCCTGGCCACGCTGGCCCTCACCGACATGCCGGGGCCGGCGTATCTGCGACTGACGCGCGACGCGACACCGGTCATCTTCGGCGATGACTATCGCTTCGAATTCGGCAAGGCTGTCACGCTGCGCGAGGGCAAGGACATCACGATCTTCGGGACCGGCGTGCAGACCGTGCGGGCCCTGGAGGCGTGCGATCTGCTGGCGAAGGATGGAATCAGCGCCCACCTGGTGCACGTCCACACCCTGAAGCCTATCGACGCGGATGGCATTGTGGCGGCGGCCCGGAAGACGGGCCGGGTGCTCACCACGGAAGACCACAACATCATCGGCGGTCTGGGCGGGGCGGTGGCCGAGGTCTTGGGGCAGCGCTGCCCCACCTTGATGAAGATCCACGGCCTGCAGGACTGCTATGGAGAGTCGGGGCCGAACGACGCCATGCTGGAGAAGTACGGCATGACCCCTCGGCACGTCGCCGAGGCAGCCAAGGCCCTCCTCAAGAAGACGATCTGATCGCAGCGGACTCCGGGGACGGCCCGCCCGCGTTGGCGGGAGGGCCGTCCACCGGTAATCCTTGACTCCCGCGTCTCCGTTAGGCAAGATACCCCACACTGTGCTCTTGAGGGCACCGCCCACCCCGCTTGACGAGGAGCGCTCCGATGCTGGTGCGATTCCACGGGGTACGAGGCTCCATCCCGACCTGCGATTTCTCGACCTGGCAGTACGGGGGCAACACCCCCTGCGTCGAGATCGAGACGCCGGCGGGTCATCGGATCATCCTCGACGCGGGTACGGGCCTGCGCGGTCTGGGCCGCACGCCGGGATGGGGGCCGGACGCCGTTCCAGTCCAGGCCTCCTGGCTGCTCTCGCACTACCATTTCGGCCTTCAGCCCGAGAGTGGCAGCGGAGTGGAGTCCGTCCTACAAGGCCAGATGCTGCAGCCGTATTTTCCCATCGACATGTCCTTGCTGAAGGCGGCGCGCCGCTTCACCGGGGTCAAGCCGGGAGATCGCTTTGCCCTGGGGGGCGCGACGGTGGAGGCGGCTGCGCTCCACCATCCGCAGGGCTGCCTGGGGTACCGGATCGAGAGCGGTCGCGGCATCGTGGTCTATACCACCGATAACGAGCCGGGCGACCGCGTTGGGGACGAGGCGATCCGGCACCTGGCCCGGGGGGCCGATGTCCTGATCTACGATGCCCAATACTCGCCGGCCATCCTCCGGCAGCGTCGGGGCTGGGGGCACAGCTCGTGGCTGGAAGGGGTGGGGGTGGCTCGGAGTGCGCGGGCGCGGTTCCTGATTCTCTTCCACCACGACCCCGACTCTGATGACGCGACGGTCGGAAGATACGTGCGGATGGCGCAGGAGCAGTGGCCGGAGACGCTGGGGGCGGCGGAAGGACTCCAGATCAACTGTCGGACCCCCGCCATCGAGTTCGAGACCACCCGTCCGCGGGTCGGCCCGCGGGTCGGGGCGCGAATTCCCGTCCGCCTGCGTGGGAAGCGGATGGACGGCTCCTCCATGGAGGCCGAAGGGCTTCTGGTCAATCTGACCATGAAAGGGACCTACGTGGTCCTGCCGGAGGCCCCCGAGATCGGCTCCGATGTCGAGATCGTCCTGCTCGAGTCGGAGCAGGGGAATCATGCGGTGCCCGGCCGTGTGGTGCGCGCAGGCCCCGACTCGGCGACGGGGCAATCCGGCGTCGGCATCGTGTTCGGCGCCGACCGGCGCGCGCCCCGGTCGGCTGCGGGATCGCCCCCATCAAAGGAAAGCCAGACCCCATAGCGCTGAACCGTGGGCCGCCGCTCTTGGAACAGGGGAGCGTCTCTTCTTCCCCGGATGTCTTCTCGCTTCGACCCCCGCCGCCGCCCCCCTGGTCTCCCCGAGCGTTCCCGCCCGAAGATCGCACCGGCCTCACGTCCTCGTCAGATACCCCACCGCCGACTTCAGCATCAAGGCGAACGACGTGGCGCCGGGATCCTGGTGGCCCACCGAGCGCTCGGCGATCCAGGCGGCGCGGCCCACCTTCGCCTTCAGTGGAATGGTGGCCGCGAGACCCGCTTCGGCGGCGGCGAGCGCCTGGGCGAGGGCCGTGTGGAG
>JAPLLC010000260.1 GCA_026387775.1 Candidatus Methylomirabilota bacterium
CCGCCGGGTGACGAACCTCCTCCTGGACCACAGTCGCCGCCATGACATCCGCTTCGCGTTGGAGCTTCCGGCGAATCTTCCATGCGTGATGGCCGACCCCGACCAGCTGCAGCAACTCTTCATCAACCTGTTGGCCAACGCGCTGGATGCGTCGCCGAATGGAGCGGAGATTCGCATCACCAGCGGGGGCGAGTCCCTCTTTCCGGCGGAGGGGGGACCCGGAGTCACCCGAGGGAAAGCTGCCGATCCCTCTCTGGCCATCCATATCCTGGACCAGGGGAAAGGGCTTGCGCCGGATCAACTGGATCATGTCTTCGAGCCGTTCTTCTCGACCAAGGCGCGGGATCAGGGGACGGGTCTCGGTCTGCCCATTGCGGAGGAGATCGTGCGGGCGCATCGAGGAGAGATCGAAATGCGCTCTGTCTTCGGACGCGGAACGGAGGTGATCGTTCGACTGCCCCTGGCTCCGGATGATGCGGGAGGCCAAGGGGAGGCGGCCGGTTCCGCGAGTGGCGAGGTGACGCATGAAACCTGACGGGTCCATGGATCTCATGGACGCGCCTGCGCTCACTCCTCGGATTCCGGTGGCCACCTATCGTCTCCAGTTCCACCGGGGGTTCACCTTCGACGACGCCCGCAGGCTGGTGCCGTACCTGGCGACGCTGGGCATCACCGACGTGTATGCCTCCTCCTACCTCACAGCGCGACCGGGAAGCGCGCACGGGTACGACGTGTGCGACCACGGCACCCTCAACCCCGAGCTCGGCACGCCAGAGGCCTACGATGCATTCGTCGCCGCCCTGCAGGCCCGCGGGATGGGGCAACTCCTGGACGTCATCCCCAACCATATGGGGATCGCGGCCGGATGCAACCGCTGGTGGAACGATGTGCTGGAGAACGGTCCCAGCTCTCCCTACGCCGACTTCTTTGACATCGACTGGGACCCGGTGAAGCGGCAACTCGCCAACAAGGTGCTCCTGCCCATGCTGGGCGACCAGTACGGTCGGGTCCTGGAGAACCAGGAGCTTGTGCTGGAGCACCAAGACGGCGCGTTCGCGCTGCGCTACTACGACACTCGGCTGCCTGTCGCGCCGCGATCCTCCACGCAGATCCTCTGCCTTCGCCTGGACGCCCTTGCAGACGTCCTGGGCGAGAATCATCCGGAGTTCCAGGAATACCAGAGCATCATCACCGCCCTCACACACCTGCCCGGGCAGACAGATACCGCGGGGGATCGGGTGCGGGAGCGGGTGCGCGAGAAGGAGGTCATTCGCCGCCGCCTATCCCGACTTGTCGAGCAATCTCCGGCGATCCGGGCGTCGCTCGAGGAGACGCTTCGGACGTTCAACGGCACACAAGGCGATCCGCGCAGCTTCGACCTGCTCGATCGTCTTCTGGACGACCAGGCCTACCGGTTGGCCCACTGGCGCGTGGCGGGCGATGAGATCAACTACCGCCGCTTCTTTGACGTCAACGAGCTGGCGGCCATCCGCATGGAGAACCCCGTCGTCTTCCGGGAGACGCACCGACTCATCCTCCGCCTCATCGAAGAGGGAAAGGTGACGGGGGTGCGTCTCGACCATCCGGACGGCCTCTTCGACCCTCCCCGGTACTTCTTGCGGCTCCAGCAAGAGCGGCTTGCCCAACTTGATCCGCGCCGCTCTGGCCGCCCGCTCTATGTCGTGGTCGAGAAGATCCTGGGGAGAGGGGAAAGGCTTCCCGGGGGCTGGCCGGTGCACGGGACGACCGGGTACGAATTCCTCAACCTGGTCGGCGGCCTCTTCGTGGACCAGCGGAACGAAAAGGCCATGACCGCCGCATATACCGCCTTCACCGGGCAGGGAGCCCCCTTCGCCGACATCGTCTACGAATCGAAGAAGCTGATCGTGCGCGTCTCCATGTCCAGCGAGCTGAACGTCCTGGGCCATGCTCTCGATCGCCTGGCGGAGCGGAATCGCCACTCGCGCGACTTCACCCGGAACAGTCTTACCGAGGCTCTCCAGGAGGTCATCGCCTGTTTTCCGGTCTACCGCACCTATATCGATGGAGCCGACCCCGAGGTGTTGCTCCAGGACCGCGCTTGTGTCGAGGTGGCGGTCGCGTACGCCAAGCGACGCAACCCGACCACCAACGTGTCCGTCTACGACTTCGTGCGAGACATGTTGCTCCTGCGCTATCCAGCGAACATGGACGAAGCCTACCGAAAAGACCAGCGGGCTTTCGTGCAGAAATTCCAGCAGGTGACCGCCCCGGTCACGGCCAAGGGGATCGAGGACACCGCCTTCTACCGGTACCACCGCCTCGTGAGCCTGAACGAGGTCGGCGGAGATCCGGAGCGATTCGGGGTCTCCGTGGAGGAGTTCCACGCCCAGTGCCAGCGACGTCTGGAGCAGTGGCCGGATGGGCTCAACGCCAGCTCCACCCACGACACCAAGCGCGGCGAGGACGTGCGGGCCCGTATCTCCCTCCTGTCCGAGATCCCCCGCGAGTGGCGCGCGGCCGTTTCCCGCTGGCACCGGTTGAATCAGCGGCATCTGTCCAGGGTGGATGGCCGGACGGCTCCGGACAGGAACGACGAGTACCTCCTCTACCAGACGCTGGTCGGGAGCCGGCCCCTGGGTCCCATGGGGCCGGACGCGGCGGCGGAATTCACCACCCGGATCCAGGCGTACATGCTCAAGGCGACCAAGGAGGCGAAGCAGAATAGCAGTTGGATCAATCCCAACGCGGCCTACGACGACGCGGTGCGTTTGTTCATCGCGCGAATCCTGGACCCGGCCCCCGTCAGCCGCTTCCTGGCGGACTTCGACGCGTTTCATCTCCCGATCGCCCGACTGGGGATGGTGAACAGCCTGGCGCAGACCGTGTTGAAGATCGCCGCTCCTGGCGTCCCCGACTTCTATCAGGGCACGGAGCTCTGGGACCTCCGCCTTGTGGACCCGGACAACCGGCGGCCCGTGGAGTTTTGGAGGCGGGCGGATCTGCTGCAGGGCCTCCAGGGGCGGATCGAGGCCGGCGACCTCGGGAGCTTGGCGCGCGAGCTGATGGAGACCTGGGAAGACGGCCGGATCAAGTTGTACGCGATCCATCGCCTGCTCGCCGTCCGCCGGGCCGTTCCCGAGCTGTTCCAGCGAGGGGCGTATGTTCCCTTGGCCGCCAAGGGAGATCGGGCGGATCACCTGTGCGGCTTTGCCCGGGTGCTCGGCGAACAGGCCCTGGTCGTCGTCGTCCCGCGCCTGGCGGCTCGCCTGACCGACCTGGGGGCCCGCCTTCCGGTCGGTCCAGAGTGTTGGGGGAACACCCGGCTGGGGCTTCCTGCCGACATCGGGGGCTGGACACTCCGGGACCTGCTGACAGGCGAGATGGTGGAGACGCATGCGGGTCCGGGTGGCGGGGAGCTCGCGATCGCAGAGATCCTGGGTACGTGTCCCGTGGCCGTGCTGGAGGCCCGCCAGGAAGGAGATGGTGCCGATGACCGCGTTCGAGTTTGTCACCTGCAGCGAGTTGATCCAGATCCTCGGTCTTCGAGCGGACGACGAGAAGGAGCTTGCCACCATCCTCGGAGAGGTGCCGCTGGATTCGGTCCATTACCACACTCACGGTCACTTCCTGCGGCACGGATTCGTGGGGGCGCCTTACCCAAACGATTTCGCCACCTGGGCGGCCGTTCAGGTCCGCGACCGCGGCCTCGCAGAGCGCTTGGCCGTGGTGAGCCCGCTGGATTATCCCACCCTGGAGGGACTGCGGGAGGAGATTCTCACCATCCTCGACGATCATCTGAGCCGCCTCAGCATCGTCCCCCGGGTGATCTTCGGGGAGCCGTTCGAGTTCATGCAGTCGCGGATCGTCGAGGTCCCGACGGGAGTGGTCGCTCGCTCTTTGGCCGACTTCCGAAACGGTCTCGCCGCGGTCCCCGCGAACGCCATCTACTTCCACACCATCGAGGCCTCTCGACGCCTCGGCCGGTCCGAGGCGGACTTCACCGCCTGGCTGCGGGAGGGGCTGGGGATGGATCAGCTGGCCGCAGCCTTCAACCGGGTGGATCCCTACACGGGAAGCCTGGAGCGCCTGCGCGCCGAATTCCTGCGTCTCTGCGACGCCGCGCTCCAAGCCGATCTCGACGGGGCCGGCGCGCCACAGGACAAGGAGGGGACAACGCCGTGAGGCCACCGACGCTGAACGATTACCGGGAGGTCGCCGCGCCAGGCACGGTGGAGTTCCTGCGCCGGCTGAGCGAGAAGGTGAGGGGCCGGTCATTTCTCAACATCAACTCCACCCGAGAGGGGGGAGGGGTTGCCGAGATCTTGATGCGCCTCGTCCCCCTCATGAACGACCTGGGTGTCGACGCCTCCTGGGAGGTCCTGGAGGGGAATCCCGAGTTCTTCCGGGTGACCAAGGCCTTCCACAACGCCCTGCAGGGGGAGGAGCAGGTCATCACCGAGGCCATGTACGAGAACTACCTGGAGACGAACCGTGAAAACGCCCGGCGACTTGCGCCCAACGCCGACCTGGTCATGATCCACGACCCGCAGCCGGCGGCCCTGGTCCTGACCCGTCCATCTGAAGGGGCCTGGATCTGGCGCTGCCACATCGATGCCTCGAGGCCCCAGCGACGGGTCTGGGCCTTCCTGCGTCGCTTCGTCGAGCGGTTCGACGCGGCCGTCTTCTCGCTCCCCGCGTTCGCCCAGCGGCTTCCCATCCCCCAGTACCTGATCTATCCGTCCATCGACCCGATGAGCGACAAGAACCGGGAGCTCTCGGACGTGGAAGTGGCCGGAATCCTCGCCCGGCTTGGCCTGTCCCGCGACAAGCCGATCCTGCTCCAGGTCTCCCGGTTCGACCGGTTCAAGGATCCCGTCGGGGTGATCAACGCCTACCGACTGGTGAAGCGGCGGTTCGACTGTCGGCTCGTGCTGGCGGGGGGTGGGGCCATCGACGACCCGGAGGGCAAGATCGTCCTGGCGGAGGTGCGGGATGCGGCCGGACAGGACACCGACATTCACGTGCTCGAGTTGCCGGTCGACGCCCACCTGGAGATCAATGCCCTCCAGCGCGCCGCCACGGTTGTCATCCAGAAGTCCACGCGAGAGGGGTTCGGGCTCACCGTGGCCGAGGCCATGTGGAAGGCGAAGCCGGTGATCGGTGGGGCGGTCGGGGGCATCACGGCCCAGATCCTCTACGACGTCACCGGCTACACCGTCACCTCGGTCGAAGGGGCGGCCTACCGGATCCTGTATCTTCTGAGCAATCCCGAGGCGGCGGCGCGGATCGGCCGGATTGCCCGAGAACACGTCCGTCGGAATTTTCTGATCACCCGGCATCTCGCGGACTACCTGATGCTGTTGTCGGTGAACACGTCGCGATAAGACGCGGCAGGACAATCTTCGTTGACAGGACAACGCGGTCCGGGCTAGGGTGCGCGCGTCCGATCGGGAACGCAGCGAGACGAAGTCGGCGAGGGAGGACATGGGAACGGAACGGGCGGATACCGACGCGAAAACGGATGGGGGATTGGCGGGAGCTGTCGGTCGCGTGACGAGTATCCTGGCGATCCCGTACGGCTACACGGTGACTCTCGGGGCGGCCGCGTTGCTGGCAGTCGCCCGGCTTGGGGCCCCATCGGAAATGGAGGCGCTCTGTTTCGTCGTGGGGGCCGTTCTGGGCTTCATTCTGCTGGCCGCAATCGGCCGTCCCTACCTTGCGGCCGAGATCCCCATGCGCGTTCCCTGGCTGGTGGTCTTCAATCTCTTCCCGATCGTGGCCGCCCTGGCGGTCATCGCTTTTCCCGCGCATCTCCTGGGGGGGAAGCTGGGCTATTTCGCGATCAGCCTTCTTGCCACTACCGTGTACGTTCTCTGTCTGGCGCTCTTTATCCGGATACGCGACCGCGTCTCCGGCGGCTGAGCGACCGACGGACATCTCGCCGCTGCCTGCCCGGAACGTCCGGCGGGCGACACAATCCCACCCCGCCCACAAGAACGCCGTTGCGTGCCGGTGGTGCCGGAGAGTATAAGAACGGACAGTCGCGCGAGGCTCTGTGGCGACTCTGTGTAACCTCTTGCGCAAGGAGAGGAAAATGAGAGGGAAGCATCTCGGGTGTATCGCGCTCTGTCTCGTGCTGGTCGTGGGTCTCGCTTGCTTGCAGGCGGCTGCCGCCGACAAGCCGAAGGACTATCCGAGCAAGCCGGTCACCATCCAGGTGGGTTTCGGCGCGGGCGGGAGCAGCGACGTGGGGGCGCGGGTCCTGGCGGAAGCCCTCAAGAAGGTCATCGGCCAGGTCGTCCTGGTGGAGAACAAGGCGGGCGCCGGCGGCCAGGTGATGTGGACCGACTTCAAGAACAACGCCAAGCCCGATGGGTACAACCTGGCCCTCGTCAACGTCCCGCAGCTTCAGACCGTCGTCTTCGACCCGACACGCAAATCCCTTTTCACCATGAAGGACTTCCAGCCCGTGGCGAATCACGTGCAGGACCCGGGAGCCATCCTGGTCCGGAAGGAGAGCCCGTTCAAGACGTTGGAGGATTTCCTGAACGAGGCCAAGGCCAAGCCCGGCCAGGTGAAGACCTCCACCACGGGGATCGGGAGCGACGATCACCTGGCGGTCCTGGATCTGGCGCGCAAGACCAATCTTCGATTCAACATCATTCATTTGCAGGACACTCCCGCGGCGCTCACGGCCGCCCTCGGCGGACACACGGATGTGAACTTCGACAACGTGGGGGGCTTCCTGCCGTCGGTGAAGTCCGGGACGGCCCGGATCCTGGCGGTGATGATGGAGAGTCGGTTCCCCGATCTGCCGGACGTGCCGACGTTCAAGGAGCGGGGGATTGACCTCATCTCCTCCTCGACCCGTGGATACGTCTTTCCGGCCGGGACCCCGATGGAGATCGTGCGATACATGGAGCAGTCCATCAAGAAGGCGATGGATGATCCGGATCACGTGAAGCGGATGCAGGAGGCGGGGCTCACTCTCAAGTTCATGGGCGTCGAGGAGTACGGGAAGTTCCTCGAGTCCCAGAACGAGCGGGCCAAGCAGCTGATCGGGATGTACCGAAAATGAGCCGGGTCAACTACATCGTCTGGGGATTCCTGCTCCTCTTCGGCGCTTTCGTGATTCATGAATCCCTGGACCACAGCTACTTCGGCAGCGACTTCGGACCGGGGCCGGGGTTCTTTTCCTTCTGGCTGGGGATCCTCTTGATGGTGCTGTCCCTCGTCCAGCTCGTGGGGACTTACCGTCGCCCGGTGGAGCCCTTGCCGGACGACTTCATCCCGGGTCGGGATGGGATCAAGCGAATGCTTTACATTCTTGCGGCCCTCGTGGCCTGTCAGTTTCTGATGAATCTGCTGGGCTTCAGCCTGACCATCCTGATCTTTTGCATTTTCCTGTTCAGGATGCTCGGGCGGCAGGCATGGTGGGTCACGGTGCTGCTTGCCGTCGTGGGCAGCTTCGGCCTGTCCTATGTGTTCGGGCTCTTGCAGGTGATGCTGCCGACGGGGATTCTCGGCATCTAGCAGGCTGCTGAAAAAGGCCCATCTGCGGCGTTGGAACGCTCAGGCACTCGCTGCGGCGTACCTGGAGTACGCCCCACTCGGCCTTCCGCATTCCGCCTTGCATCTGGACCTTTTTGAGCAGCCTGCACGAAACGGGTTTTTCAGCAGCCTGCCAGGGAGGGGAGCGCTTGGATACGTTTCAGCACCTGATGACGGGCTTCGCGGTGGCGCTCTCGCCCATGAACCTTCTTTTCGCCACCATCGGCTGCATCCTGGGAACCCTGATCGGCGTCTTGCCCGGGCTGGGACCGGCGGCGGGAACGGCGCTCCTGATTCCAATCACGTTCAAGCTGGACCCCACCGCGGCCATCATCATGCTGGCGGCCATCTACTACGGGGCGATGTACGGGGGAACCATCACCTCGGTCCTCATCAACGTCCCGGGTGAGGCGGCGAGCGGGCAGCCCTGGGGATTGCGGCCATCGGGTCGTTCATCGGCGGGACGGTGGCCAACTGTGGGCTCGTGCTGGTGGCCCTTCCCTTGACCAAGTTCGCCCTGAAGTTCGGACCCCCGGAGTACTTCGCGCTCCTGTTGGTAGGGCTCTCCCTTGTGATGGGCCTGGCCGGAAAGTCCTTGGTCAAGGCCCTGACGATGGGGATCATCGGCCTGCTCTTCTCCTTCGTGGGGATCGATCCCATCGAGGGGGCGCCGCGCTTCACCTTCGGCATCGCCCCCTTGATGGACGGAATCCGGTTCGTCCCGGTGGTGATGGGCTTCTTCGGCATCGGAGAGATCTTGATCAACGCGGAGAAGTCCCTGGCCGGGGTGATGGCGGGTGAAGGGAAAGTCACGTCGTTCCTCCCGCGGCGAGACGAGCTGCCGATCTGCGTCACGTCCATTCTGCGGGGCACGGGGCTGGGGTTCTTCCTGGGCCTGATCCCGGGGACGAATTCCGCCGTGGCCTCGTTCATGTCCTACGCCATCGAGAAGAAAGTTTCGAAGCACCCGGAGAAGTTCGGCACCGGCGTGATCGAGGGAGTGGCAGCACCAGAGACCGCCAACAACGCGTATGCCAATGCGGCCATGATCCCGCTGTTCACCCTGGGGCTTCCCGGGTCGCCCACCATCGCCATCCTGATGGGCGCCCTGATCATGAACGGGCTCACCCCCGGGCCGCTCTTGTTCTCGCAGCACGCCGTATTCGCCTGGGCGGTCATCGCCAGCATGTACATCGGCAACGTGATCCTGCTGGTCCTGAACCTGCCGCTGGTGGGCTGGTGGGCGAAGCTGCTGAAGGTTCCATACAACATCCTGGTGGTGTTCATCCTGATCTTCTGCATCATCGGGGCCTACAGCCTGAACAACAGCATGTTCGACGTCGGCCTGATGATCCTCTGCGGGCTCCTGGGATATGCGTTCAAGAAGCTGGAATTCCCGCTGGCGCCGGCGATCCTGACGCTGATCTTGGGCCCCCTGATGGAGCGGAGCCTGCGGGAGGCCCTGTCGCTCTCCCAGGGCGATTACAGCATTTTCTTCACCCGGCCGATTTCCCTGTTCTTCCTGGTCGTCGCGGGCATCATCCTGGCGACGTCTGCCTGGCAGGCCTGGCCGTCGGCGGTGCGCGAGGAGAGCAAGGAAGCCGAGGTCTGACGGAAGAGCCGAGAGCCGAGAACTGAGAACCGAGAACTGAGAACTGAGAACCGAGAGCGGAGGCAGGAATGCGCACAAACAGTCTGAAGCGAAAGCTGGCAACGGGTCAGCGGGCCTGCGGGGCGCTTGTCGAGTTCAACAGCCCCGACCTGATCGAGGTGCTGGGGCACCTCGGGTACGACTTTGTGTTCCTGGACGGGCAGCACTGCGGGCTCAATCCGGAGAGCGCACGCGGCCTGATCCGGGCCGCCGACGTCACCGGGATGACCAGCCTGGTGCGGGTGCCCAAGAACGATCCGGCGATCATCCTGGAGTATCTGGAGGTCGGGGCCGGCGGGATCATCGTGCCCAACATCTTGAACCGGGCCGAGACCGAGGCCATGGTGGCGGCGATGAAGTATCCGCCGGTCGGCATCCGCGGCGGCTTCGGCCGGTCGCGGGCCGCCAACTACGGCATCACCCAAAACCAGGCGGACTATTTTACCAAGACGAACGACGAGGTTCTCTGCATTCCCCTCGTCGAGGACGAGGCGGCGCTGCGGAACCTGGCGGAGATCTGCGGGACGCCGGGGGTGGATGTCGTCCTGACCGGCCCGGGCGACATGGCGCTCTCGATGGGAATCCCCGGCGGCTGGAAGGATCCCCGGGTCCAGGCGGCCGTGAGCCAGGTGCTGGCGGCCGCTCAGGGGGCCGGCAAGCCCGCCATGATCCTGGCGCTGGACGCGGCGAACGGTCGGTTACTCTACGTACAGGGGTTCCGGATCATCATGGTCAGCGCGTGCGGGCTCTTCACCGGCGCCGCGCGGGACTCCCTGGAGCAGGTCGGGCGCGGGTGAGCTTAGGGCCGGCGCGCCGGATCTTTCTGGGTCTGACCGGCCAGGGGCGGCATGGGGAAGGGCAGGGAAATACCCTCCTCGCCGAGTGCGGCGTACCGAATAGAGACCCGCTTGCGCGCCTCCGACAGCCATTCCGCCAGATCCCGATCGGTGGCCTCTGCCCGAAGCCTCTCTCTGGTCTCCTCGCGGACTTCCCGGGAATGCGTTTCCGGCCCCAGGGCCGCCGTCACCTCCGCCTCGGAGATGAAGACGAAGGCCCGGAACCGGAGGTCGACGAACTGCCGCCAACGGAGGTCTGCCTCCACTAGCCTTCTGAGTCGGGCCTCGTCGAGGAGACTCCGCTCCATCCAGGCATGGAGGGCCGCCATTCCTCCCACACGCTCCGCCGCCGCCTGCCACGCTTCTTCTGTCTCCTGCGGGTTTCCGCCGATCGCCAACTGAGCCGCTTCCTGGTCGATCAACCGACCGTCGACCAGCCGTTCGGCGTCCTCTTTCCGGATCGGAGCGTCCGACGGCCGCGCCCCGAACAGGGAGAGGCCCCGGGCGGCGGCCGCGTCGCTCGCGACGATCGTGCTGCCCGCGACGCCGGCCAAGACGGCGTCCAGAAACGTCGCGGCGGCGACCGCGGACGCGGCGACAAGCAGGACGGCGAGGCTGAAGCCGCCGGCTCTCAGCCCGTACGATTTCCATCCGCGGTCCGAGGCCCGATCCACAGATCCTGGCTCGCTTTGCGCTCTTTGCGAGCTTTGTGGTGAAATGTTTGGGCTCAGAAGGCGTGGCCGATTGCGATGTAGAATTGCCATCTTCCCATGTTTTCGATCGGGTTCAGCGCATAGCCGGCGTCGAAGCGGACCGGCCCGATGGGGGTCGTGATGCGCAGGCCGCCCCCGGCACCTGTCTTAAAGTCCGAAAGGCGAAAGCTGCCCACGTCTGCCGTGAGGGCGCCGGTGTCCATGAACGCCACGCCGCTGAGCCACCGCCAGATGGGGAAGCGCCACTCCAGGTTGCCGACCGTCAGGGCGTTGCCCCCAAACGGGTTCCCGTTCTTGTCGAGGGGGCCGACCTTGTCCTGCGGGTAGCCCCGGATCGTCGTGCTCCCCCCGGCGTAGAATCGCTCCTGGCTCGGGAGCGCATTGGAACTCCCGTAGGGGGTCGCCAGGCCGAGCCGGGCTCCCAGGGCGAGGGTCGTCTGCCATGGCCACTCGAAGAACCACTTGGTCTCCATGTTGGACTTGACGAAGTCTGCCTGGCTGCCCAGGTAGGCGCCCGCCAGATCCACGGAGATCGTGTGAAAGCTCCCATGTTTCGGATCGACCACGCTGTCGCGGTAGTCCAGTGTCACGACGGGCGAGATCTTGGCCACGATCTGCGAGCCCGGGACGATGGCGTCGGCACCCCCCGTCTCCAGCGACGAAGAGACATCGTACTGCCGGACCCAGGCGAGCTGATAGCGCAGGCCCAGCCGCAGCCGGTAGAGATCCTTGAATGGCACCGGGAGGAGGGTGCGCTCGACCCCCGTACCGAATCCCGCCTGATCCAGCTTATACCCGAACTGGTCCCGGTATTCGCGGAAGAGGCCGAGGTCTCCCTTGAGACGCGTTCCGAGCAGCCAGGGGAGCCGATAGGTGAGGTCGGTCCGGTCGCCGTAATTTGTCAACTTCTCGCGCGCGCTGGCGCTCTGCCCGGTGCCGAACAGGTTGTCGTTGCCCACCTCCAGGATGCCCCGCCAGCCCTGGTCGGTGCCGTAGCCGCCGCCGACCTCCACGCGCCAGGGCCGGCCCTCGCGGATCGTGATCTCGACGTCGGCGAAAGGCGCGGGCGGGGGCTGGAGCGGGCCGATCTGGACGCGATCGAAGAGGCCGAGGGCGGAAAGCCGCCGCTCGGTGTCCGCCAGGACCTCGGGGTTCCAGGGGTCGCCCGGGGCGAACGGGAGCTCCCGCCGCACGACATATTCCCGCGTCAGGACCAGGCCGCCGATCAGGATGCGGCCCACGCGGGTCTGCGCCCCTTCGCGAATCCGGATGAGGATATCGGCGCGGTCTTCGTGACGGATGGTCTCGATGGCGGCCTGGGCGCCCAGATAGCCCTTCTGGGCGTAGAGGCGCGCGATGCTCCGGTGTGCCTCGGCTTCCCCCCCGACCGTCCAGGGGTCTCCCGGCTTGAAGGGGAGGGCGGCCAGAACTTCGGCGGGGGAGAGGACGCCGGCGCCCTCGACGGAGACGGCGCCCACCGCGAGACGGGGGCCTTCCTGGATGGGGATCGCGATCCGCACGCCACGACGGTCCGCGGAGAACTGCACGTCCGCGGGTCCCACGACCGCGTCGGGATATCCCTGGCTGCGGTAGAAGGCGGTCAAGACACGAAGGTCCCGGTCGAGGGCGTCTTGCCGGAACGGGCCGCGGGCGAAGAGGCCGGGCAATCGCGTTTCCATCTGCTCTTGCAGCCGCTTGGCGGGAAATGGCTGGTTGTCGGAGAACGAGATGGCCTCGACGATTGCTCGTGGCCCTTCCGTCACGAGGAACCGGATCGGCCGGGGATCACCCTCCGCTTCAAGCGACCCCGAGACGTTGGCGAAGGCGAATCCGGTTTCCCGGTAGGCGGCCTCGATCTCGCGGGTGCTGGTGGCTACCTCCGTCTCGTCCACCCGCGTCCTGGAAAGTGAGCCGGGCCCGCAGGTCGGACTCACCGAGCTCCGCGACCCCGGAGAACTGCACCACGTACTTGGGTCCCGGCTCGACCCCGATCTCCAGGTTGACCCGGTTTGCGTCCGGGTCCCGGATCGCATGCCGGACGGCGACGCGCGCCTCGAAGAATCCCTCCTGTCGGAGCTTCTCCTCGAGCGCCTGGGCGCGTCTGCGGACGGCGGCTTCGCCGTAGTCGTTCCCCTCCTCGAGCCCGAGCCTTTCGGTCAGCGCCGCGGCCTCGGCACCCGAGACGCCGAGGAGCGTCAGGCGTCCGATCCGGGCGCGCGGTCCCGCCTCGAGGACAAAGGCCACATCGCGGGCGCCGGTCGCGGCGTCGTCGCTCGTCTGGACCGTCACCCGGGAGGCAAGGAAGCCCCCGTGGGCGTAGGCGGCCAGCAGATGCCTTTGCGCCTCGTCCAGCCGTTCCGTCCCGGCATCGCCCCCGACTGAAAGGCCGGCCGCCTCAACCAGATCGACCAGGGGCAGGGCGGGATTCCCCCGCCAGACGATCCGCCGGATCTGGAGGCGTCGGGTGAGATGGAAGCGCAGCCGGACGCCGTCCGGCTCCTCTACCTCGTCCACCCATGCCTCCGAGAAGAGGCCGAGGGACCAGAGGCGTTCCAGACTCTCCCGGATCGCCGCGCGCGCGCGGGGCCGATCGGTCAGCCCGCCGATGGCAGCCAGTACCAGCTCCGTGGGGAGTTCCTGGGCGGAGACCAGGTCTATGCCCTTCACGATCTCCGGCGGGTCGCCGAAAACGGGGGAGGCCGCGGTTGCGAGGAGGGCGAAT
>JAPLLC010000161.1:0-3836 GCA_026387775.1 Candidatus Methylomirabilota bacterium
CGCCCGTAGGGTGGGTGCAGGCGCCAGGTGGCAGAGGGGTGTCCCTCTGGCCGGGCAATTGACAGTGGACTGACGATTCACCACCTGGCTCCTGGAATGCAGATGGAGCCGGAGGAGAATGTCGTGGGCTTCTACTCGGAATTCGCGGAATACTACGAAGCGGTCTTCCCGTATCGGGAAGAGGTCTATGCCTTCCTGAAGAGCTGCATGCCGGTGGGCAGCCGCCGGATCCTCGACGCCGGCTGCGGCACGGGGCACTACTGCGGCCGCCTCGCGGCGGATGGGTTCGAGGTCGTGGGCATCGACCTCGATCCGCAGATGATCGACGTCGCGCGGAAGAGCTATCCGCGGCCGGCCTTCCACTGCATGAACATGCTGGAAGTCGGGAGGCTCTCCCCGCCCTTCGATCTGGTCTTCTGCATCGGCAACGTCGCCCCCCACCTGACGCAGCCAGAATTCGATGGTTTCGTCGGAGACGTCGCGAAGGTCCTGCGTCCCGGGGGGGTGTGGGCCTTCCAGGTCATGAACTGGGATTACGTCCTCGCCCACGGATCGTACCCGTTCCGGCCCAGGAAGCTGGGAGCCGGCGACGCCGTCTTTCATCGCGAATATCGAGACGTCTCGGAATCCCGCCTGCGCTTCCTGACCCGCCTCGCGGCGGGGGACCGGACCGTGTTCGAAGGGGAGGTGTGGCTGCATCCGATGCGCGCGGATGCTTGCCTGGATCTCCATCGTCGGCATGGATTCAAGTTGGTCGAGCACGTCGGCGACTTCCAGCGGGCGCCCTTCAGCGCGGTGTCGGACACCGGCAGCGTGTTCGTGTTCCACACTCAGGGAGAGACACCATGACCGTGACCGAGACCCCTGCCGTCGTGAAGGTGGCCGTCGTGCAAGCCGCCCCGATTCTCTTCGATCGGGAGGCGACCGTCGAAAAGGCATGCCGCCTCGCCGCAGAGGCGGCCGCCCAGGGCGCGCGTCTGATCCTGTTTCCCGAGGCCTTCGTGCCCGCCTACCCCCGCGGGCTCGGCTTCGGCAGCGTGGTGGGCGGCCGCACCCCCGAGGGGCGGCGGACCTGGCAGGCCTACTGGGCCAATGCGGTGGACGTGCCGGGCCCGGCCACCGAGCTCTTGGGTGGCGCGGCCCGCGAGGCGAACGCCTATCTGGCCATCGGCGTGATCGAGCGGGACGGCGACTTCAGCCGCGGCACGCTCTATTGCACACTGCTCTACTTCGGCCCCGACGGACGCCTCCTCGGCAAGCACCGCAAGCTCAAGCCGACCGCCGCGGAGCGCCTCATCTGGGGCGAGGGGGACGGCAGCACGCTCACCGTCGTGAAGACGGAATTCGGCACGGTCGGCGGTCTGATCTGCTGGGAGAACTACATGCCGCTGGCGCGGATGGCGATGTATAGTAAAGGGGTGGACATCTACCTGGCGCCCACCGCCGACGCGCGCGACACCTGGCAGGCCACGCTCCGACACATCGCCTGCGAGGGGCGCTGCTTCGTCCTGGGGTGTAATCAGTTCGTCACGAAATCCATGTACCCTGCGGAGCTGCCCGGGGTCGAGGATCTGGCCGGCCAGCCCGAGGTCCTCTGCCGGGGCGGGAGCGCCATCGTCTCGCCTCTCGGCGCGCTGATTGCCGGCCCGCTCTACGATCAGGAGGGGACGCTGTTCGCCGAGCTGGATCCGGGCGAGATCCCGCGCAGTCGGTTTGACTTCGACGTGGTAGGGCACTACGCTCGCCCCGACGTCTTCCGCCTGACCGTCAACGAGAAGCCCATGCCCCCGGTGACGCATCTGACGGGCGCAGCTTCGTAGTGTCTCGGCGCGCCGCGTCGGCCACGCGGCACTCACCAAGCGAAAGGAAAGGAGCGGAGCGATGGAGAAGCCCGCGGTCAGCGCCTACCCCATTCACGAGCTGCTGAAGCGGCGGTGGAGCCCGCTTGCCTTCTCGGGGCGCATGGTCGAACCGGAAAAGCTCCAGAGCCTCTTCGAGGCGGCGCGCTGGGCCCCATCCTGCTTTAACGAGCAGCCGTGGAACTTCGTCGTCTGCACCAGGGACAGCCCGGAGGATCACGAGCGCCTGGTGAGCTGCCTCTCCGAAGGGAACCTGCCCTGGGCCCGGACTGCGCCCGTGCTGATGCTCTCGGTGGCCAGGCGCACCTTCACCCGCAACGGGAACCCCAACCGCCACGCCCTCCACGATGTCGGCCTGGCGGTCGAGAATCTGATCCTTCAAGCCATGGCACTGGATCTCTTCGTCCATCAAATGGGGGGATTCGACGCCGCAAAGGCGCGCACGCTCTTCGGGATCCCCGACGATCACGAGCCGGTGGCGGCCATCGCCCTGGGATACCCGGGAGACCCGGAGCAGTTGCCCCCTCCGCTGCGCGAGCGAGAGATGGCGCCTCGCCAGCGCAAGCCACTCGACCAGTTCGTGTTCGGCGGCAGATGGGGCCAAGGAGCGTCCGCCCTCGGCCGGCATTACGGAGGAACTCAGACATGAGGATCGAGACTCTGGCGGTTCACGCCGGTCACGAGATTGACCCCGGGACGGGCGCGGTGACCGCACCGATTTACCTGTCCACCACCTTCGAGCGGGCGGAGGACGGCACCGTCTCCAAGGGGTATTTTTACAGCCGGCTCGGCAACCCGAACCGGGCGGCGCTGGAAGTCTGCCTCGCGGCCCTGGAGGGGGGCGGCGCGGCGGCGGCCTTCGCCTCCGGTGCGGCCGCCACGATGAGCGTGCTGCAGTGTCTTGCCCCCGGCGACCACGTGATCGCGCCGATCGACGCCTACCACGGCACCACGATTCTGCTGCGGGACATCCTGGGTCCCTGGGGGCTCCAGGTCACCTTCGCCGACATGACCGACCTTGACGAGGTGAAGCGGAGCATCCGCCCCCAGACGAGAATGATCTGGGTCGAGACCCCGTCGAATCCCCTCCTCAGGATCAGCGACATCGCGCGGATCGCCGAGCTGGCTCACGCGGCCGGCGCGCGCTGCACGGTCGACAACACCTGGGCCTCCCCCGTCTTGCAGCGCCCGTTCGAGCTGGGGGCCGATCTCATCGTCCACTCCACCACCAAGTATCTCGGCGGGCACTGCGACGTCCTGAGCGGGGCCGTGGTGGCCAAGACCGACGATGCGTTCTTCCAGCGTCTCCGCACGATCCAGATGCAAGGCGGGGCCGTCGCGCCTCCCTTCGACTGCTGGCTCGTCCTCCGGGGCATCCGCACCCTGCCCTACCGCGTGCGGGGGCACTGCGAGAACGCGCGCAAGATCGCCGAGTTCCTGTCCCGCCATCCTCGCGTGGAGGCGGTCCACTTCCCCGGACTGCCGACCCATCCGGGTCACGCGATCGCGGCCGGGCAGATGCGGGACTTCGGCGGGATGCTGTCCTTCCAGGTCCGAGGCGGCAAGGACCAGGCGCTCGCGGTGGCCGCCAAGGTGCGGATCATCACCCGGGCAACCAGTCTCGGCGGCCCCGACAGCCTGATCGAGCACCGCGCCACGATCGAGCCGCCGGATACCCGCACCCCCCAGAACCTGCTGCGCCTATCCGCGGGCCTGGAACACGCGGACGATCTGATCGAGGACCTCGCCCAGGCGCTCGCCTGAGCCGTTGTCAAAGAATAACTTGACCGGAGAAATCTCGGAAACGGCATAAGGAGCCGTAACGAAATCCCAATGGATGGACAAGTTATTTCGTAACGGCTCCTAAGCACTTGGGCACTCCGCAGATTGCGTGAAGGAGACGTAAGCGTTCAGCGATGACACCAGGGGCCACCAGGGTCTCCCGGAGCGCCGCCCCCGCGGGCGACCCCGTCCCCG
>JAPLLC010000161.1:3850-7058 GCA_026387775.1 Candidatus Methylomirabilota bacterium
CGTCCCCGGCCCGGAGGGCCGCTCCTCGAGCGGACCGACCCGGGGTACGGGCGAGCCGGCATCGACGGGGGGCTAGGCGTCGAAGGGAGGCCCTGGTGGCCCCGGCGAGTGAGCGACCGACTTCCGACCCACAACACTGCCTGAACGGTTACAAGGAGACTATTCCGTGACTGGACCGAGACTGCTGGCATTGGATTTCGATGGGGTGATCTGTGACACGGTTCACGAGGGCTGCCGGTCCGCCTGGCAGGTGTGCCGGGAGTTCGTGAAGCTGGACGGCGACGCGCCGCCGCCGGAGCTGGCGGCGGTCTTCGTGCGCCTGCGCCCCGTCCTGGAATCCGGCTGGGAATTCCCCGTCCTGGTGCTTGCCATCCTGGAGGGCATCCCCGAGACGACCATCTTCCAGCGGTTTCAAACCGAGTGTCGGCAACGAATCCTCGCAAAGTACCGTGTAACCCCCAAGGAGTTGGGCGCCCGCTTCGACGCCGTTCGAGACCGGGCCATCGCGAAGAGCCTCGACGGCTGGTTGGCGGATCAGGGGCTCTACCCGGGCATGGCCGAACGACTGCAGGCCATCCTGCGGGGCGGAACCGAGCTCTACGTCATCACGACCAAGGAGGGCCGCTTCGCCCACAAGCTCCTCGAGATCCACGGCGTCACGATGCCGGCCGCCCAGGTCTGGGGCAAGGAGCGGGCCCAACCGAAGGCCGAGCTGCTGCGGGTCGTGGCGCGGGAACGGAGCGTGGGGTACCGCGACATCTGGTTCGTCGAGGATCGGCTGAAGACCCTGCAATCGGTGGAGCGCGAGAGCGACCTCGCCGAGGTGGGACTCTTCCTCGCCACCTGGGGCTACGTCATGCCGACCGACACGGACGAGGCGGCGCGCGATCCCCGCATTGCCCCGCTCGCCCTGGAACAGTTCTGCCGAGACTTCTCCGCGTGGCGGCGATGAGACGCGACAAGAAATGGTAACCGTTCAACTACGACGCCAGGGGCCACCAGGGTCTCCCGGAGCGCCGCCCTCGCGGGCGACCTCGTCCCCGGCACGGAGCCCCGCCCTGGGCGGGGCGACCCGGGGTAAGAGGGAGCCGGCTTCGACGAGGGTTAGGCGTCGGAGGGAGGCCCTGGTGGCCCCGGCGACTGTCCGACCGACTTCCGACCCACGACACCGGCTGAACGCTTACGAGAAATGAAGGGACCCATGGGAGCGGATGAGCGTCTGGTCGAGAGCTGGGACGGGAAGGACTACGAGCGGCACTCCTCACACCAGCGGCGGTGGGGAGGCGGCCTGATCGAAGAACTCCCCCTGCGTGGGGACGAGCGCGTCCTCGACCTCGGCTGCGGCGACGGGACTCTCACCCGATCGCTGGCGGACCGGGTGCCCCAGGGAGTCGTCCTCGGCGTCGATGCGGCCCCCGGGATGCTGGAGACGGCCCGGGCCAAGTGCGGCCCAAACATGACTGTGCGTCTCCTGGATCTGAACGCCCTCGCGTTCGACGGAGAGTTCGACGTCATCTTCTCCAATGCCACGCTGCACTGGATCCATGATCACGCCCCGCTGCTCGCGCACATCCACCGCGCGCTCGCACCGGGCGGCATCCTGCGTGCGCAGTTCGGCGGCGACGGCAACTGCCCGAACTTGACCGAGTGCGTGCGCCGGCAGATGGCGGTCCCGCCCTTCGCCCAAGCCCTGGCCGGCTTCCGCTGGCCGTGGTTCTTCCCCGGCGTATCCGAGTACGAGGAGCTGCTCTCGGTCTCGTCCTTCCACGAATGGCGCGCCTGGATCGAGCCGCAAGAGCAGAGCTTCCCCTCCGCGGAAGCAATCGCGGGCTGGATCGACAACCCGTGCCTGATTCCCTTCGTCCAGGCGCTGCCCGCGGATCTCCGCAAGCCGTTCCGGGACGCGGTCGTGGAGACGATGCTCGCGCGCACGCGCCGGCCCGACGGCACGCACCTCGAGCCGTTCCGCCGGATGAACGTCTGGGCCAGGAAGACTGTCTGAGCGAGGGTGCATGAAAGACGGAAAGGAAGGCTGTCGTCCTCCACTCGAGACGTTGTCGCAGCTCCACGCAGCGGTGGACGAGCAAACGGCCGCGCTGCATGCCCTGCATGCGAGACGCCTCCAGTGTCGGAAGGGCTGCAGCGGCTGCTGCGTCGATGATCTGACGGTCTTCGCGGTGGAGGCCGAGAGTATCCGCCGCTCGCATGGCGAGCTGCTCGCCCGAGGCATTCCGCACCGCGAGGGCGCCTGCGCGTTTCTCGACGACACGGGCGCCTGCCGGATCTACGCGCATCGGCCATACGTCTGCCGCACGCAGGGCCTCCCCCTCCGGTGGATCGAGGAGTGCGAAGGCGGACCCGTGGAGCTGCGCGACATCTGCCCCCTCAACGAGGCAGGCGATCCGGTCGAGACCCTTCCGGCGGATGCCTGCTGGACCATCGGACCGTTCGAGGACCGACTGCGACGCTTGCAGCTCGCGGCCGGGGGCCGGCTGACACGGGTGGGGCTGCGCGATCTGTTCGAGAAGGGCCCGGCACGCGAAAACCTCTTCCTGAATCGGGAGGCGCCATGAACTACAAACGCTTGGGTCGGACCGGCCTGGAAGTCTCCGCTCTCGGTTTCGGCTGCGGGATGATCGGCGGGCTGCTGGTGCGCGGCGAATACCCGACGATGCGGCGGACCGTCGCCCGCGCCATCGAGCTGGGCATCACCTACTTCGACACCGCCCCGCTTTACGGCGACGGGCAGTCCGAGGTGAACATCGGCGCCGTCTTGCGCGAGCTTCGCGCCGACGTGCTGGTCGGAAGCAAGGTGCGCCTCGCCCCGGCACAGATGCCCCACGTCGAGGCGGCGATCCTGGAGTCGGTGGAGGCGAGTCTGCGACGCCTCGGCCGGGAGCGCATCGACCTGATCCAGCTCCACAACCCACTCGCGGCGCAGGCCCGGCCCGAGGCGGCACTCTTGACCGCAAAGGATCTGGAGGCGGCGCTGCGCGCGTTTCAAGCACTCGAGCGGCAGGGCAAGGTTCGCTTCTGGGGAATCACCGGGCTGGGTGAGACCGGGTCGCTCCATCAGGCGGTGAAGACCGGAGGGTTTCACACGATCCAGACCCTCTACAATCTGCTCAACCCCACCGCGGGCATGCCGGCGCCGCCCGGCTTCCCGTTCCAGGACTACCGACAGATCGTCGATCGAGCCGCAGAAAGC
>JAPLLC010000130.1 GCA_026387775.1 Candidatus Methylomirabilota bacterium
TGGGTTTTTCAACGAGGAGATGAAGGCCTCGCACTGCACAAGCAATACCGATCGGCACGTGGAGATGATTGGGTGTCGCGACGATGACCGCGTGCAGATGCTGCCTCTCGATCATCTCCTTGTAATCCTGGTAATAGGGCACGCCAAGCGCTGCCGCATCATCCCGGTAGCACTCGTTAATGTCCGAGATGGCGGCCAACTCACACTCGCCCACTGCCTGCAAGGTCTTTGCGTGAGCCCGTCCGATGAGGCCCATCCCGATGAGGCCCAGCTTCACCCTCGCCATATCGCCGGCCACCTCCTTTGCGCAGTAAGAACCGAGACGTTACTTGCCGGTCTACTGTGGACTCTACACTACTTCGCCAGCTCGGCTTCAGCTTTACGGGCTGCTCGCTGCACTTTGCCTTGCGCTGCCGCTTCTACGAGGCGATCGGCCTCGGCGCGGCGCCCATGGAGCATACGCGATTCATCTAGACCGGGTTCTCCTTCACCCGGAACTTCAACCCCTTGCGGAACAGAGCTCGGTATTACCATATTCGATGGATCGGCGTTAGGGGACCAAGACAATTCTGCCTAGGATCTCCTCAGTTTCCAGCGCACGGTGCGCCTCATTCGCTTCAGCTAGAGGATAGACGGCACCAATGATTGGTCTGATCTTTCCATCCTGAATTAGCTTGAGAACCGCCTGCATTTCGTTGCGTGTGGAGGCGTGCGATCCAATTATCTCCACCTCCTCCATGATGATTTCCTGGAAGGTCTTGGCCTGAAAGTCATGGTCAGGCTCGTGACCCACAAGCACGAATTTCCCTCCCCTCCTGAGGCAATGCAACCCGGCCTTCATACTGTCGCGCGTTCCAACATAATCGAAGAACACATCGACTCCCTTCCCCTTGGTCATGGCGCGAATGCGTTCAGCCACCCCCCCCGTCTGGGCATTGATCGTCTCATCGGCGCCGAGGGTTCGGGCGAACTCCAATTTGCGGGGCGTAATGTCGATGGCGATGACTCTACAGCCCGCCAGCCGAGCAAGCTGCACGGCGTTGCTGCCCAGCCCTCCCACTCCCATCACGGCAATATCCTCGCCGACGCGTACCTGGGCTTTCTCCCGGACCGCATGATAGGAAGTGACCATGGCATCCGCAATCCCACCCGCTTCCTCGAACGAAATTGCATCCGGGATCTTGAAGGCGTTCCAGGCTGGCACCTTCACGTACTCGGCATAGGCGCCCGGCAGCTCGTGACCAATCCGCCGCTGCTGAAGGCAGCTATTCTCTTGTCCCGTCGTACAGTAGAGGCATTCCCGGCAGGTCACAAAGATGTAGAGGCAGACCCTGTCCCCCCGCACAAAGCCCTCGACATTCGGCCCCACCTCCACAACCTCCCCCGCCGGCTCATGGCCGAGTATATGGGGGAGGGTGATGTAGTCCGCGGGTTCTCTGACATACTTCAGATTCGACGCGCAGACTCCACAAGCTTTCACGCGTACCAGCAGCTCCCCCGCTCCAATCTTGGGAACCTCGACCTCTTCCAACCTCAACGGCTGGTTATACTCGCGAAGCACCATGGCCTTCATCGTTTTGTCCTTGCTCAAAGGCTGACCACTTGGCACACAGACGGCAAGGCGAGAGCGACCCGCCACCTGACCGACCCCGCCCTCCGCCAAGAACTACTTGCCCTGGCCAGTCAAAACACCCCTTCCGGCAGCTTGACGTCCCAGATCCGCTTCATCTCCTCGCGCGGCACGTCGAAGACCGTGTTGAAGGGCGCGAGCGGTTCGGTTCGCATGAACTCGGGAACGTCGCACAGCTCGTCCGAGACGCCCGCAAGCCGGTTAAACTCTCGCTCCATCTCGAGACACTTGAGCCCCATTCTCTGGACATCGGTAAACGTAAGCGACCAGCCGTAGCGCGCGTTCAGGAGCCGGGCCATGAGGTCCGGATTCTTGACGAAGGCGGGGCGGATGAACAGACACACCCCCAGGCTGTCGAGGAGCGCGCCCCGGACCTGCAGCCGTAGCGATGCGGCCACCTGCCCGTCCGGCTTCTTCTGATCGAGCACCTTCGCCATCTCCAGCGCGTTGCCCGCGGTATGGTCGGCCCCCATGGGCGAGGTCGCGTACGTCACCCCGATCCCCTTGAGCGATCGCGGGTCGTACGCAGGAATCGCCTGGCCCTTGATGGCCGGCACCCTCCGCACCCCGAGGACCTTACCAGTGATGACGACGCCGCTCCCAAGCACTCGCCCGAGAGGAGTCCCCTGACCGATTTGCCGCACGAGGTCCTTGGCGCCCGCCGCATCGCCGAAGGGGATGACGCCAGCCTCCATGGCCACGCCGATGGCGGCCCCGGTTTCGATGGTGTCCACCCCGACTTGATTGCAGAGGTGGTTGATTCTCGCAACTTCATCGACTTCGCCGATGCCGCAGTTCGAGCCCAGGAGTCCGAGGTTCTCGTACTGCAGCGACGCCACGAGCGTCTTTCCGGCGGGGTCCGCGAAGTTGTTGGAGCATTGGATGAGACAACCTCGCACACACGGGAGGCCTCGCTCGCCTTCGCCGCCGCGCGCCAGAATCAACTCGGCCACCCGTTCACCCGAGATGGCCTCGAATTCCTCGAAGTGGCCCGTTTGAAAGTTGCGCGTAGGCAGAATGCCCAATGTGTCGCAGATGGACAGGACCGCTGGGGTGCCGTAATCGTGGCGGTTTTGTGTCTTGGGATCGTCCCGCAACATCTGCCACAGTTCCTTGTTTGCGGCGCCGAGCGCGGTGGGGTCGTGGGCGCGATCCGGCGTCGCCCCGGTATCGTCGATGACGATCGCCTTGATCCCTTTGACGCCCAGAACGGCACCTAGTCCACCCCTGGCGGCAAATCGGGCCTGCACCCCGGTTTGGTCCGTGGTCGCGATTGCCGCACCGCCGAGGCCCATTTCTCCCGCAGGGCCGATGCAGAAGAAGCCCGCCTGCTCTCCGAACCGTTCGCGCAGGATCTGAAAGGTTCGCCCCACTTCCGCCATTCGCAACTCCGGTGCGGCGAGCAGTTCGCACTTGTCCGCTCCGATCCAGAGCACCCTGGATTCCGGCTTCTCGGGCGCATCCTCCAGGATCAGAGCCCGCACGCCGAGCCGGGCCATCTTGCTGCCGGCCACTCCACCGACATTGGCCTCTTTGACGCCACCCGTCAGAGGGCTCTTCCCTCCTATCGAGCATCGTCCCGCCGTGGTGACAGCGGTGTCACCCAGCCACCCTGCGGCAACAATCAGCGTATTCTCTCGCCCCAACGCATCGCAGGTGGGGCGCACCTCCTGGAGCATCAGGTGGGCGATCAGCGAGCGGCCTCCCCATCGAAGCTCGTCCTCCGAACAGGGGGTTGTACGAATCTCCCCCGTCCGAATATTCACCCTCACCATGTTACGCACTTCGAAACCTCCTTCAGCTTCAAAGAGAAATCCTGCACCTTCGCTCAGGCTGCTCCGTCCGCGCCCCAGTCGAGCGGTCGGCGGCCCGTCGCGGCGATGAGGCTCTCCAACATCAATTGGCGTGGCGCCTCGCGGTCGGTCAGCATCTGGAAGCTGAACGGCCCCTGCTCGAAGATATGCCTCATGCCATCACATACCAGCGCTCCCGCGGCCAGGGCGTCGGCTTGCAGCGTGTTGAGAGCCTCGCGCTGGTACACGATGTCATAGACGAGCAGGCCGGGCCGCAACGCCTCCCGGGGCACCGGGCTGGGGTCGCCTGCGTGCACCCCCAGGGAGGTGGCATTGAAGATCACGGCCGCCTCGGCCAACGCCCGGCCGCCTTCCGCCAGATGGCCCGCCTCGATAGGCACCGGGAGCCACGCGCGGGCCCGCTCAACCAGCGCTTTGGCCGCTTCCGGCCGCCTGGCAAGCACCACGATGCGGGTTGGGGGAACCCGACGGAGCGCCTCCAGCATGGCGGCGGCGGACCCGCCGGCGCCCACGATCACCGCTGGTCCTTTGGCGACTGTGGCCGCGCGACGAGCACGGCATGCGGCAATGGCCTCGACGGCATTGTTGTGCAGTATGAACCGACCGTTCCGGTTGATCATGAGGCTGGCGGCCTCGCAGCGACGGACCGTCTCCGAGCACTCGTCCGCCGCGGCCAAGACATCACGCTTGTATGGCATCGTGATGTTGCCGCCCAGACAGTCCGGCCGCCGCATACGCGCCAAGGCCTCCTGGAGCCTGGCCGGAGGCACGTCGAGCAGGCCGAACTCGTAGTCCAGCCCCAGCGCCGCATACGCGGGGTTGTGGATGGCGGGCGACAGCGAATGCGAGATGTGCTCACCGAGCAGGAAGGCGTGGCGAGTTGTTCCCATCATCAGCTCCTACGCCCCCTGCTCCGAGAGCAGCGTGACGGCCGCCCGGAGGCTCATCAGATAGCTGTGCACCCCAAAGCCGGCGATGATCCCCTTCGCAAGGGGCGACACATGGGAGACGTGCCGGAACTCCTCCCGCGCATGGATGTTCGACATGTGGCATTCGATGATGGGCACCTTGAGGATACCCAGGGCGTCCCTCACGGCGATGCTGTAGTGGGTCCAAGCGCCGGCGTTGACGACCACCGCATCCACCTTCTCAAAATGCGCCTTGTGGATCTTCTCGCAGAACTCCCCTTCGAAGTTGGTCTGGACGGTTTCCAGCTCGACCCCCAGCTCCTTGGCCAGTGCGTGCAGGCGCAGGTTGATCTCCTCGAAGGTCAGGACCAAAATCTTCTTCATGAAGTGTTCCTCCCAACTGCCTTGTTCTTCTCTCTGCCCATGCCGAGACGAAAAGTGGCGACCCGCCTCTTCAAAAAATCGACTGTGCGCTCATTGGCTCTCTCGTTTCCCGAGATAGGCATGCTTGACACGCTCATCGTTCATCAACTCCTGGGTCGAGCCGCTAATCCGGATCTGCCCCCCCTCCATGACATAACCAAAGTGGGCATGCTTGAGAGCGATGTTCGCGTTCTGCTCGACCAGGCAAATGGTCAAATTGCGATCCTTGTTGATCGCATCGATCGTCTTGAAAATCTCTTTGACGAGGCGGGGAGAAATGCCTAAGGAGGGTTCGTCCAACATGAGGAAACGCGGTTTGCTCATGAGCGCCCTGGCGATAACCAGCATCTGCTGTTCGCCACCGCTGAGCGTTCCCGCCCGCTGCTTCATTCTTTCTCGTAGCACCGGGAAGAGGTGGTAGCACTTCTCCATGGTCTCCTGCACCTGCTTCTTGTCTTTGACCGTGTACGCTCCCATCTCCATGTTCTCGAGGACGCTCAAATCCGGGAACACCGCGCGACCCTGCGGAACGAGCGCAATCCCCCGTTGAATCCGCGCAAGGGGGGGCAATTTCGACAGATCTTCGCCCTCAAAAACCACGGTACCCTTCCGAGCTGGCAGAAGTCCGAAGATCGTGCGAAAGAGCGTGGTCTTCCCCGCCCCATTGGGGCCGATGATCGTGACGATCTGCCCCTTCACTACTTTCAGGCTGATTTCCCGGAGGACCTCAGACTTCCCGTATCCCGAGACGAGATCGGAGACTTCTAACATTATTCCTCCGCACCGAAATAGGCATCGATAACCTTCTGATTATTCTGGATCTCCCGCGGGCTTCCCTCGGCGATCTTCTCTCCGGTATCCAGCACTACGATCCGAGTACAGAGGTTCATCACGACATCCATGTTGTGCTCGATCACAATTATCGTGGTCCCCTGCTTGTTCAGTTCCTTGATGTGATGCATCATCTGTTCGCGCATTTCGATCTCAACGCCGCAGGTCGGTTCGTCCAGAAGAATCAAGTCCGGCTTGGACATCATCACCATGCCGAAGTCCAGGAGGGCCAACTCCTCTTGGACGTGCGCGATCCGCAGGAACTCGAGCAACTCAAGGGCCTGTCGTTCATTGGCTTCTTCCCGTATCCGGAAAAGGCGGCCGAGCATGCTTCCCTGCCGTTCCTGCAAGGCGAGGAGCATGTTCTCCAGGACCGTCATGCCAGGAAAGAGCTCGATCAATTGAAACGTTCGTCCGATCCCCATACGGTAGATTGCATCGGGTGCCGCATTCGTAATCTCTCGTCCCTTGAACGCTACTTTGCCTGCGGAGCACTTCAGGGAACCGGTCACGCAATTGAAGAAGGTCGTCTTGCCGGAGCCGTTGGGTCCGATCAAGCCGAATAGTTCTCCCTCGTCAACGTGAAGATCGACCCCTCGCAGCGCAGCAAACCCGGCAAAACTCTTCCGAAGACCCTCGACCTCCAGTGCTCTGATGTGTCCTCACCGCACTACTTGGTCAAGTGGGGTTCTTCCTTGTATGCCCAGTCGACGGCACTGACGGAGCCCTTCGGCATAAACACCATGATGAGGATTGCCGCCAGGGCGAAAATGACCGGGAAATACTTGTCAGTCACGCGGAGCATTTCGGGGAGGATCGCCACGATCATGGCCCCCAGCAACGGCCCTTCGAAGCGGCCAACGCCTCCAACCACCACCATCAGAAGGAACTGAAACGAAAACCCGAGCGCAAACATCGTCGGATCGATATAACCGAAGAGCGGCGCGATCAGCGCGCCGCCAATGCCGGCAAAACCAGACCCGATAGCGAACGCCATGAGTTTGTAATTCCGGAGATTCACCCCGAGCATCTCTGCTCTCGCCTCGTTCTCCCGGATGGCCTTGAAGGCTCGCCCCCATTGCGAATTCAACCCCCAGAAGGCCAAAAGCAGCAGGATGAACGTCACGAGAGCGACGATGATGTGATAATTCGCCGGCGAACTGAATGACAGCGAACCTATCTTGGGCCGCAGGATGTTGAAGACACCGAAGGGACCCCCCGTCCACTTCTCCTCGTTGACAAGGATGAGATAGACGATGACGGTGAATCCCAGGGTCACCATCGCCAGAAAATGCGTCTTGACCCTCAGAGAGGGAAACCCGAGACCCAATCCGATCACGAAACAGATGAGCCCCGCCAACGGGAGCACCACCCAGAAAGACAAGCTGGGGCCAAGGAGGGCGCAGACGTAGGCGCCGATCCCCAAGAAGCCGGCCTGGGCCAATGAGATCTGCCCCGCATACCCCAGGACGATATTGAGCCCGCAAGCAACGATCATGTAAATACACGTGAGACTGGAGATGTACAGTAAGTACTGCGACTTAAAGACAAATACCGGCAGGAGTAGCAGCAGTAGCGCGAGCGCCCACCCGATCAGCACAGTCCGCAGTTTCATCGTCTGGTTGACCTGTGTCATGCAAACCGTCCTTATGAGGGAATATCGCCTGTCCTCACTGCTCCTTGGTGCCCAAAAGGCCTTCAGGCTTGAAGAGAATCACCACGATCAACACGAGCAGCACAAACCCTGACTTGTATTGGGTGGAGATATAGGCGGCGGTGAGGATCTCGATGAGCCCGACGAGCAAGCCGCCTAGTAAAGCCCCCCGCACCTGGTTGAACCCGCCGATAATCGCCGCGTAGAACGCCTTCAAGCCCAGCTCGTTGCCCATGTCATACTTCACCATGTAGATCGGGGCTGCGAGCGAGGCAGAGAAGGCCGCCAAGACCGCGTTGATGGAAAAGGCGAGCAGGATCATCTTCTGCGCATCGATCCCCATGATGACGGCAGCCTCCCGGTTCTGCGCCACCGCCTGCAAGGCCTTCCCCGGCTTTGATTTTCGGATAAAGAAACTGACGCCCAGGATGACCACGGCTGCAATCACGATATTCCAGAGGTCGAGAGAGGAGAATACGGCTCCGGCAAAATGGAGCGGGGTCTGAGGCACCATACTCGGAAAGTTCATCGCCTCGGGTGTCGCAAACACCGTCAGGAAGTCCTTGACGAAGAATCCAAGGGCGATCGTGGTGACGACAAACGGTGTGTTCCCTCTCGTGATGAGCGCATCCACCAGGGTCTTCTTCATGACCAATCCCAGCAGAAGGGCGGCCAGAAGAATCGCAGCCAGGATGGCAAGCGGATAGGGAAAATGGAGGACGCTATAGAACAAGACCATCAGAAAGGCGGGGATCGTGACGAACTCCCCTTCGGCGAAATTCACCAGACGGGAGGTCTGCCAGAGCAGGCAGAACCCCATGGCGATCATTGCGTAGATCGCTCCGAGCGACAGCCCTTTGATCAGCAGCTCTGGAAGCATAGTCAGTTCGGCAGGCCTGGAGGCTCAGCAGCAAGCCTCCAGGCCGCACCCTCCTCCTGAGAGAGATCGGGCCTACTACTTACACTTTGAGAACCACTCCGGATGGAGCGGCGTGAGCGCGTTGACGATCGTGTGCTCCTGGTTCACGACCTTGACGACGAATCCCGGTCGCTCGAGGTCGCCGTTCTCGAGGTAGTGAACGTTCATCAGTATCTCGGGGTGATCCTTCACGCACAGCGTGTTGTTGTGGAGCTTATCGCGGAACTTCTGTTGGTCGAAAGACTTCGTCTCGTCCACCACGGCTTTGACGGTCATCATTCCCATGTACGCCTTGAAGAAGTTGTGGTCGGGAAGCTCCTTGAACTGCGCGACATACCGGTCGTTCAGGGCCTTGTAAGCTGGGGCGGCATATGTTTCCCCGATAAATCCTTCCACCCCGTTCACCGCATCCTTGGCCAGCCGAATCACGTCCACGTTCATCAGGGTCGTGGAACCGATGAGTCGCATCTGCTTGTCGAGGCCTTCCTCCTTGATCTGCCGCAAGGCGCGCGCGCTTTCCTCCTCATTGAGGTACTTGATCCGGCTGATCTCGCCGCTGAAAGAAGTCTGTCCCTGCTCCGCAGCGATATCCGCCACGAACTGCACGCCCTTTGGCTGGAGCAGCTTCATCAAGGCATCCCGGCCAGCCTTGCCAAAATCATTATTGGCATACATGATCCCCATCTTCTTTACCTTGACCACGTTCGTCAGCCAGTCGACGACCATGCTGGTGGCGTTCTCGGAGTTGTTCGTCGTCATGAAAATGTTCGCGTTGTTCTGCTTGCCGATGTTGGGAGATTCGGACCCGACGAAGTGAGGGATCCCCGCATCCCGCGACACCCCCATGCAGGCCAGCGCCGAGCCGCTGTAGATGGGCCCCATGATCACGAAGGGTTTGCTCTCCACCGCCTTCCTGATCGCCGCCACCGCCACCGGTGGCTCAGTCTTCGTATCCAGTGTGAAGGTCTCGACCTTCTTCCCCTGTATGCCCCCGGCTTTGTTGATGTCGGCCACCGCCATCTCGACGCCCCGAATCCACCGCAGGCCGACGACCGCCCCCGCCCCGCTTTGCTCGATGGGAACCGCAACCGATACCTGCGCCAAAGCTTCCGACCCTACGCACGCGAACAACCCGAGCGCCAACAAGACACTAACCAGACCATTTCGCTTCATGCTCTGCCCCCTTTCCCAATGATTCCGGTCCCTTCAAACATCAAGAAAGTCCCACGCCCGTCTATCGCCGCGTCTCTCATACTTCGATCGGCGCCCGAAAGTCGCCATGAGGCTCCTCTCGGGAGATCTCGCCGCCTATTTCGTCAGGCGGGTGGCCGAGCAGGGGAACCTGTCCCCCGCCCGCACTCGCCACCTACATCTCGAACAACACCTTCACGGTATCCCCCTGGCGGAAGATCTCGAAGGCTTCCTTCGCCTGGTCGAGGCGGAAAGACCGGGTGACCATGGGGGCAGCCAGGACCTTCTTGTACTCGATCCACCGCATGGCTCTGAGGAAATAGCGCGGGAGCGTCGCCACATCTCCGGCCAACGTCACGCCGGCCCGCAGCAGGGTGAGGGGACTCATGGTCGCTTCCGGATAGAGGCCGAACAGATGAACTCGGCCCCGGGCCGCGGCCAAACTGACGGCGAGGGGGACCGTCGACGGATGGTTCGCGGTTTCCACCACGATATCGGCCCCCAAGCCGTTGGTGAGTTCCCGCACGCGCTTCACGACATCTTCTTTGCTGCCGTTGATGATGTGGTCGGCCCCGAGCTTCTTCGCGATCTCGAACCGCTTGGCGTCCTGGTCAAGCCCGATAACCATGATCTTGGCGGCCCCAGCCGACTTGAAGGCTTGCAGGTGGAACAGGCCGATCGATCCGGGGCCGATGATGGCCACCGTATCGCCCAGGACTGGCTTGACGTGCTCGAAGGTTCGCACCGCCAGGCTGATCGGCTCGATAAAGGCGGCATCGACCGGCGAGATGCTTTCCGGCAACTTGCAGGCGGTGAAGGCCGGCACGGCGCGGTATTCCGCGAACGTCCCGTCGCAGGTGATCCCCAGGTGCCGCCAGGCCATGCACATGTTCGGGTGGCCGTTGAGACAGTCGATGCACTGCCCGCAGCCCCACAGCGGATTGAGCCCCACCTTGTCCCCGGCCTTGACGTGCTCCACACCTTTGCCGACCTCGGCCACCTCTCCGGCGCCCTCGTGGCCCATGATCATGGGGATCGGCACGGGAACGCGCCCCTTGTACTTGTTCGTAAGAATCATCACGTCGCTGAAGCAGATCCCGGCGGCTTTCATCTTGACCAGCACTTCTCCAGGACCGGGTTCCGGAATGGGAAGCTCTTTCACCTCCAGCGATCCCGCTTCTTGACTGGCCTTGATAATCGCTTTCATCGATGCACCCTCGTGTGAATGACGGACCGAATCTGAAACGTCCTGTCGTGTGGGCAGGGGAGCGAAAAAATATCCCCGCTCCCCTGCCGGTCACAGTTGGAGCGCCGCGCCCGCCTTGTTACGCGGGAAACCCGAGCGTGTACAGATGCCGACCCCCGTTGAGCGGCCCCTTCCGCAGGGCGTCGATCTCCTCTTTCGGCCGTCGCGTGATGAGCTTCGTGTCGGGCAGCACGCCGACCGGGAACTTGGCGAAGATGTCGTCGTGAAGCTTCTTCATGTAGTCGAGGGTGACCTCGATGCTCTTGATCGCCTTCTTGGGATCCGCAAGCGTCGCCTTCCCGAGCACGCCCTCCGGGTAGACGACGCACTCGATGCCACCGCACCCGATCTGACAGTGGCCCGGGATCGGATTGCCATAGATGTCGCCGCCCCGGTCCACGTGGCCGGGCGGCAGGAACCCGCGGACGGTGGTGTCCTCAGCATGCTCCATCTGCACCATCTCCGGGAACAGCGCCAGGGAGATCGACGTCTCCGCCTCGCAGGCATGCTGGAAGGGGTTGTCGTACGGGCCGCCGTGCGCTTTGTCCATGAGCGTCTGGCCCATGATCCTCGGAACGTCGAGGAAGATGATCAGGGCCGGCACCTGGTAGCGCTTGCCGAACTCGTTGATCGCGGAGGGAACGATGTACTCCTGGCCGTGCAGGCTGATGAAGATCTGCTTCCGGAATCCCGTGTTCCAGAAGCCGGCCATGACGGCGCGGAGGAAGTCGGAGTACACGTCATCCGAGATGATGACGGTCCCGGGCTGGCCCAGGTGATGATAGGGATGGGAGCCGTAACAGATGGGGTGAGCCACCGTACACCCCGTGGCCTTGGCAAATTCCTCGGCGATGCGGGTGACGATGAACGTATCCTCGCCGTACGGGCCCGCCGCCCCGTGGTTCTCGGTCGAGCCCAGCGGGATGACGATCAGGTCGTTTTGCTTCAGCCGCTCCTCCACATCGTACTTGGTCATCGTCTGGAAGTAGATCTTGCTCGGCTTGTCCATATGCCCGCCCGTGGGGGGCAGCGTCCACTTTCCCATGGTGAATCTCCTTTGTCGAAAGATTGCTTCGCGTAGAGCTCAACCAACTCTTGACCGGTGATCGGCCCTTTCCCTATTTCCGGTGACTCGCCAACGGGGGCGAATAGATCCAGACAAACCGCAGGATCTCGTCCCCTGTGTTAATGATCTTGTGGAGTTTTCCGGGTGGATTGTAGATACACACCCCTGGCTCTAAGGGAATCTCCCTGTCTTCCGTGACGAAGGTCCCTCTCCCCGCCAGGAAGAACATCACCTCTTCTTCCTTGTCGTGCTTGTGCTCCGGCACCATCCCGCCGGGGTAGGTCTCATTCACCCCCATAGCCAGATTCTGGGCGCCCACCGTCTTCTCGGAGACCAGCACCCACGACATTCTCGGCGGATCGCGCCGTTCGCCTTTCACGTCCTTGATATTGACGACCTTCAGCTCGGGCATGTGCGCCTCCTTTGGTTTTTGCGCACGAGCACAAAAACCAGATCAGACCCGTTGCGCTTCTGAGTTCTAAGTCCTGAGGGAGGAAATACGTTGCCGTATTTTCGAACCGCAGGACTTAGCGGATGAGAATCCCGCCGTCCAGGTCCAAGGTCACCCCGGTGATCCAGTCTGACCGCTTCGAGCCCAGGAAGATGACCGCATCGCCCACATCCTCCGGAAGCCCGTCGTGTTGGACCGCCCGACCGGCATTCCACTTGGCGAACACCTCGGGGGGATACTGGCGCGTCTGCTCCGTCAGCACGGAGCCGGGAGCGATCGCGTTCACGTAGATGCCGGCAGGTCCCAGCTCCCGGGCCAACAGCTGCGTCATGGAGACCACCGCACCCTTCGAGGCGGCGTAGTTGACGCCCACGCCGGGCCGGCCTGTCCGGGCCGCCAGCGACGAGATGTTGACGATCTTCCCTCGCCCCTGCTTCTTCATGATGGGGACCACGCCCTTGCAGCAGAGGAACAGACCGGTCACGTTGATCCGCATCACCTCTTCGAAGAGCTCCAGCGTCATCTCCTCGATCGGCTTGTGGCGCGAGATGCCGGCATTGTTGACCAGAACGTCTACACGGCCGAATTTCTTCACCACCTCGTCAAAGGCCTTTACCACTTGCTCTTCTTTCACCGCATCGGCCTGAACGTACAGGGTCCTCTTCCCGGATGGATCCAGGGTATCCGCCACGGCCTTGGCCCCGCCGGACCGATCCCATGTGACGATCTTGGCACCTTCCGCGTAACAACTCTCGGCAATACCCTTCCCCAATCCCTTCCCCGAACCCGTGACGACAACCACCAGATCCTTCAACTCATCCATGGCACCCTCCTAAGGCTTCGGCCTACAATCTCGTCGCGCTCTGCAGCTTCTCCAGCAGTTGATTCACCAATTCGATGGACGCTGCCTTCAGCTCGATCCCCCGCTCCCGGCTCAACTTCTCTTTCTCAGACTCGATCTCTCCCGGCAAATAGATACGGGCCGTTCCTGTCGCCTTCCGGCTCCCGCGGATCGACGCGACATACCCCTTCATCAGCTCCCTGAACCGGCCGAGAGGCATGAAGTGTTCGACATCGATCGCGAGCGTCAGCGCGCCGACCTCTGTCGGTCCCATGAGTTGGTGGAAACTCTTAATCTCCTGCCCGAACGCCGCGCCGGAGAGCATCCCGGCGAGCACATCCACCATCAGCGCCAAGCCGTAGCCTTTCGGGCCTCCGATGGGCAGCAGCGTTCCCTTGAGCGCCGCACCCGGATCGTCGGTCGGCATGCCGGATGCGTCCAGCGCCCATCCAGGCGGGATCTTCTCACCGAGTCGCTGCGCCTTGCGGACCTTGCCGCGGGCCACCACACTCGATGACATGTCCAGCGCAACCACTTCTCCATCGCCGGGCACCGCGATGGAGAGAGGATTCGTCCCGAAAAAGGCTTCGGCGCCGCCCCACGGGGATATGGCGGCATTGGCGTTTCCCATCGTGACGCCGACGCACCCCAGCTCCGCGGCGTGCATCGTATAGAAAGCCAGAAATCCCAGGTTGTTCGTATTCCGGACGAGCGTGAGGCCGATCCCATACTCCCGGGCCTTGCGAACGCTCAGCTCCATGGCCTGCCAGCCTGCGACCTGCCCGATCCCGTTCCCCCCGTCGAGCAGGGCCGTCGCCCCGTTGTCCTTGAGGACACTCACCCGCGTCGGAAGCGACACCATTCCGGCTTCGACCCGTTCGACCAGAAGCTTGAGGTAAGGTAGACCGTGGGTATCGGTGCCTCGCATCTCGGCCCGGACGAGGCTGTCCGCGACAAGCGGAGCCTCATCCTCGGCCGCCCCAAACCCAATGAGCAACTCAACGACGACTTCTTTCAACCGTTCAGGGGTAACCGTAGCCATAGGACTACTCCTCAACGAGGCCCAGCGCCTCGAAGACCTTGCCGAGCTTATTGAGCTCTACGCTCGACACACCACTCCGGAGCTGCTCCGATTTCTTGACTTCCGCCTCCACCCGCTTGAGCGCCTTCTCGAGAACCGACTCGGCCTCGGCACGCGCTACCACGACCATGCCGTCGTCGTCTCCGAGGATGAGATCGCCCGGTTGGACGACGATGCCGCCAAAGACCGTCGGATGATTGACCAGGCCCGGCACCGACTTGCTAGTGCCGCGGATGCAGAACCCGCGGGCGAAGATCGGGAAACCCATCGCGATGATCTCTTCGGAATCCCGAATACAGCCGTCTATGGCGAGCCCCCCGAGCCGGCGTGCCATGGCGGACACCGCCATGAGACCGCCGAAATACCCGCCCTCCGGATACCCGCTGACCGACGCAACCAGCACGTCGCCTGGCTGGGCTTTCTCCAGAGCCTTGTGGAGCATCAGGTTGTCTCCGGGAGCGCACTGGACAGTGAACGCCGGCCCGCACAGGCGAAGGCCCTTTCGGATGGGTTTGATCGCGGGATCCACGGCCCCTTTTCGGCCGGACGCCTCGTGGACCGTGGCCGCTCCCAGTTTACTGAAAGGTTCGATGAGTTCTGGTGAAGGTCGTTCGATTTTGGTCTTGATGTGAATCATGGATTTACACTCCGATCTCGCAAAGAGGAAGTCCTTAGCCTGCTGGCTGATTTATAGGATAGCGCTGCTCCCGACTCGCTTGGGCGCCGGCACCGACGTAGCGGAAACGGCACGATGCTGCGAATGCAGGTTGCTGTGCTGCGTGAAGATCATATGATGCTCTTGACGTATTCCCAAGAATTCCTGAGATGAGCCCGCACGGCGTGCTCGCACCGAGCGGGATCCTGGGCGGCCAACGCATTCAGTATCTCGACATGCTCTCTGTACGATTCCTCCGACCGCCCCTGATGTGCATCGCTGAAGAAGTGAATTCGGAGGCGAACGATGTGATCCAGGAGTCGCCGATAAATCTCCATCAGGCGCTGGTTTCCGATCGACTCGAAGATGAATGCGTGGATCTGATCCCCGGAGCGGAAGTGACGGGAGTCATCATCGAGGAAAGAGTCCTCCCTCGAATCAAAAGCCCTTCGAATCGCCTCCAGCTTCTGGGGGTCGCACCTGAGTGCCGCCCGTTTGACGGCGGCGCACTCCAGCATCTCCCGGATCTCGAATGTCTCCCGGACATCCTGAATGGAGATGCGGGATACAAAGGCACCCTTTCCCGGGATGTTCTCGATGAATCCTTCCTTCTCCAATTGCTGAACTGCCTCGCGGATGGGTGTCTTGCTGACCTCAAGTTCCCGAGAGATGATTCCGTCGTTGATCGGTTCTCCGGGCTTGATGTCATGATTGACGATCCTCTGCTTGAGTATCTCGTAGACGATCAGTTTTTTGCTCTTCATGTCTGTCTTCTCGTTTCGGCTTCAATGAGGATAATGAGAATATACTTTGAGTATATGAATAATATATTATTCAGAAAAAGAATTGCGTGTCAAGTCGTTTTCATGTGTAGATGAAACAACCGAATCTCAGCCGAAGAATGGAGTTGCTGAAAATCTGCAAACGCCGCGTTCGCCGCCCCGAAATACAAACAGCCCCAGAAGCCATTTGGCCTCTGGGGCTGTGAGGATCGTCTGAAACACTATTCCCGCGCACCTGTCAACACACTACGACCACCGTTTGTGACAGGCGTGAGACACGATGTGGAGGAAGAAGTAGCGGGGGGGTTGTTAGACCGCCTGTTCCTTCTCGTGGAAGACGCCGCACTTCTCGCAGACCTTCATCATGCGCGGGCGGGTCATGACCACTTGGGCCCAAACTAGCTCGCCACCGCACTCGCAGGTGCCAACCGACTTCCGCGTAGCGCCCTGGCGAGCCACCTTTTGTACCTTGCTCTCAGCCATCTCTAGCCGCTCCCTTCTGCTGCTCCTGCAGCTGCACCGGGGCTCACCTGCCCCTACTTCTTTGACCGGAACGAATCGCCGGCCGACCGCAAAACCTCGGCATTGTAGGCGGGCAAGGAGAAAGTGGCAAGAAAAATAGTTTCGAATGCGCCGTGTCGAAAGATTGTAAGGAGTTCCGATCCTTTGTGCCTGCCACCGCCATCCGCTTCCCCACGACAACTTCGCAATTCTATTTGAGGTGAGAATGGGGTCCGCCGCCCAAGCCACGTCCGCACGGCTTCACTCAACCAGAAGGCGAGCAGCCTTGTCCCCCTCCCCCTCCGGTGGCAGCCGTCTCGTACTGCTGCCCCATCCCGAGTCCCGTTCCCGGCTGCAAGAGTTCCGGCCGCTGCTTCGCTGCCTCCCGCAGCGGAAGCAGCAGCCGTTCCTTCCCGTACACGAAATCGTCCCGCTGGTAGGACGCCAATTCGTATTGCTTCCCCATGAAGATGGCGTCCTCCGGACAGGCCTCTTCGCACATCCCACAGAAGATACATCGGAGCATGTGGATCTTGTAGACCTTCGCGTACCGCTCGCCGTGCGAGACCCGTTGCTGGTCGGTGTTCTCCGCCGCCTCAATATAGATCGCATCGGCCGGGCAGGCCACGGCGCACAGCTCGCACCCGACACAGCGTTCCAGTCCGTCCTCGTCCTGGACGAGGAAGTGCCGCCCTTTATAGCGAGGGGCCAGTGGCAGGCGCCGCTCCGGATAAGCGACCGTCACCGGCTTTCGAAAGATGTGCTTGAGGGTTGTGGCCAACCCCCTGGCCAACTCGCTGAACATGGAGGCTCCTCAGGCGAATCCGCAGGGATCGCCGTAGGGGATCACCCGAGCTTCTTGACCGCCGCCGCCACCTCGGCATAGTCCGGCTCGACCTTCGGCTCGGGGGCCACCCAGCGGTACCGGATGGTCCCGGACCGGTCAATCACGAAGACCGATCGCTTGGCCACGGTGAAGCCCTTGACTCCCGCTAGGTCGTTGAACACGACATCGTACTTCCGGATGACGTCTCGGGTAAGATCGGACAGGAGCGGGAAGTTCAGCCCGTTCTTGGCCGCGAACTCCTTGTTCGCGAATGGCGAATCCACGCTCACCCCCACCACCGCCGTGTTGGCGCCCACGAAGTCGTTCAGGGCGTCCCGGAAGGTGCACAACTCCTTCTCGCAGACCCCGGTAAACGCCGCGGGGTAGAACGCGAGGACCACCTGCTTCTTGGCAAAATCTTTCAGGCTGACCGCCTTCAGATCCGTTCCAACCAGGGTGAAATCCGGTGCGGCCTGTCCAACTTCAGCTGGCATGGCTGTCTCCCTTCCGAGTTCATCGTTCAACGTTCAACGTTCGGCGTTCACGGGGTTTCCCTGAATTCCCTCTCGGCTCTCCCCCGGGCATACCGTGGAGCGCCCAGTCCACGAGTTCAACCGGATGAACCGCGAGGGTCCGCGACCCGGCCTGCCGCAAGCCAAGCTGAATCTGAAGCAGACAACCGATATTGCCCGCCGCCACGAAATCGGTGTCCGCCTCTCGGATCCGATCCACCTTCCTCGTCAAGAGCCGGCCGGCCATCTCCGGCTGGAGCAGGTTGTAGATCCCCGCGCTCCCGCAGCAGACGTCCGACTCCGTCAGCTCGACCAGCCGGAGGCCTGGAATCCCGCGCAGCATACTGCGCGGCTCTGCCCGGATCTGCTGCGCGTGCGCCAGATGACACGCCTCGTGATACGTCACCGAGACCGGGAGAGGACGCAGTCTCCCATTCCAGGACATCCCCGCCACGATCTCGGAGACGTCGCGGACCTTGGCGCTAAACGTCTCCGCCCGATCGTGCCACTCGACTTCACCGGCGAGAAGATGACCGTACTCCTTCATGGCGGCCCCGCATCCCGCCGCGTTGACGACGACGAAGTCCACGGCGTCCCGCTCGAACGTCGCGATCATGGCTTTGGCCTGCCTGCGCGCCTCGGCCAGATCGCCGCTGTGCAGGTGAAGCGCCCCGCAGCAGCCCTGCTCCGCCGGGACGACCACCTGGTACCCGGCCGCGGTCAATACCCGCACAGTGGCGCGATTCAGGTGAGGCAAGAGGAAGCGCTGCGCGCATCCCGTCAGGAAGCCCACGCGCCCGCGCTGCTTTCCGACAGCCGCGGTCACCGTGGGCAGCGACCGCCAATCGCTCGGTCGCGGCACCGACGGCAAGAGCGCCTCCATCCGGGCCAGCCGTGTCGAAAAGAGCGAGAGGAGTCTCGTCCCCCGGACTACTCGCGAGATTCCCAGCCGCTGATACCAGAAGAGTCCGTACAGCACCCGGCGCAGGCGGTGCGGATACGGGAACAGGTGGACCAACAGCCAGCGCATGCCTCGGTCCGCCGGAGGGCGGTCATACTGGTGTTCGACGACCTCTCGCGCCCCCTCCAGCGCGTGGCCATACACCACGCCCGACGGGCAGGCCGTCTGGCACGCCAGACATCCCAAGCACTGATCCAGATGCCGCACGAACTCGGGACTGAATCCCCCCCGCCCCTCGCCCAAGGCGCGCACCATCGCGATCCGCCCCCGCGGCGAGGACATCTCGACCCCGGTCGTGAGATAGGTCGGACAGCTCGCCAGACAGAGACCACAGTGGACGCAGTCCGCCAGGTGCGGCACCCCGAGCCTGCCGGCCAAGCGCGATAGTGCGTCATGCTCCTCTGTGCTATCCGCGAGAGGAGTCGAGGAGGTCGTCATATGCCGTCCACGAACCGGCCGGGGTTCAGGATGTGCTTCGGGTCAAAGGCCTCTTTCAACTGGCGCATCCGGTTGACCCCTGCGGGGGGCGGTCCCCACACGCCGAGGGCCGTCCGGACCGGAGGGGGTGCGTCCATCAGGACCAGGAAGCCCCCCAGCGATTCCAGCGCCCGGCGAGCCGCCGCGAGGCCGTCGGTCAGGGCTTCCACCCCAGAGGCAACCGATATGCCTCTGAGTGTCCCGTGCGAGACGGTCATCGCCACGCCCCCTCCTAACAGGTGACGCATCGCCTCGTGAAGCGCGCGGGCCGCCTTGGCGCAGTCCGACGGCAGAACGCTTCCCCTCCAGGTGGCACGGCATCCGGGATTCGCCGCCTCGCTCGCCCCCCAGGGAAAGTCTTGCAGACGCCGCCAGGTCTGAGTCGGATTGGCGATCTCGGTCGCCCGCATCCCCGACTCCGCGGCTATCCGGACCAGGCTCGCCCCTTGCTCCCGGACCGCCTCGGCCACACCCGCGAAAGAGACCGCCAGGGCGGCGCCTCGCGACGGGCGGCCGCAACCTTTCGCCCCGCCCTCGTCGAGAATCTCCATCCGCTGGGGTGCGAGGTGGGATCCCAGGACACGCAACGCCACCTCCTGGCAGGCCTCGAGCTGCGCACCATCGAGCCACCACCCCCGCTCCGCCGCCGGACGGGGGTGGAGCCGGATCGTGGCCTCCAGGATCACGGCCAGTGTCCCGTGGGATCCGATATACAACTTGGTGATGTCGTAGGCGGTGGCGTTCTTCACCACGCGCGATCCGCCCTTGGTAATCGTGCCGTCCGCGTGCGCCACGCGGACTCCCAGGACCAGGTCGCGCGCCGTGCCGTACCGGCAACGCTGGGGCCCACTCAGGTTGGCCGCCAACACCCCCCCCAGGGTAGCCTGGCCGGCCATCGGTGGATCCAGGGGAAAGATCTGCCCCTGCTCGCCAACCTGGCGGTGCAATCCGTCCATCCGAATTCCCGCCTGGACCGTCGCCGTCAAGTCGCCCGGTTCGTAGGCCAGCACCCGATCGAGCCGACGAAGGTCCAGGGCCACATCGTACCGGCTCGGGACGTTCCCTAGCGATTGGTGGCTTCCGCCCCCCCAGGGGACGACCCCCAGTCCTCCCTCCGATGCCAGCGCCAGGACGCCCGACACCTCCGCCTCGTCGTCCGGAAGCACCGCCGTCAGCGGCTCGCGGTCTCCCAGCCGGTATCGGGAAGCCGCCGCGCCCGTCAAGACGTCTTCGGCCCCGAGGAGAGTGCTGAGTCGCTCCTGGATTCGTCCCCAGGTCCCCGCCGCCGTCATGCCGCAGCCCTCCCGGGCTCGGCCTCGGGGAAGATCTTCCCGGGGTTGCAGCGGCCGGTCGGATCCAGCACCTGGCGGATCCGCTGCATGGCCGCCAGATCATCCTCGGTGTACATCAGCCGAAGATATTCGCGCTTCTCCAGACCGATCCCGTGCTCGCCGCTCACCGTCCCGCCCGCCCGGATGCAGCACCGCATGATCTCGTCGCCCGCGGCCATCGCCTGCTCGTACTGGCCGGGCACGCGATCGTCGTAGCACAACAGCGGGTGAATGTTCCCGTCTCCCGCATGAAAGACGTTGGGAACCCGCACCCCGTGGCGCGCCCCGATCTCGGCGATCTCCTTGAGGACGGCCGTCAGCTTCGTCCGAGGCACCACGGCATCCTGGTGATAATAGTTTCGGGTCATCCGTCCAAAGGCGCCCGCCGCCGACTTGCGCCCCTTCCAGAGCAACGCCCGCTCCTCGTCGCTCCGGGCGACCTTCGCGTCGAGGCAGTGATGTTCCCGACAGGCGGCCTCGACGGCGATCGCCTCGATGGCGATCTCCGCCGCGAGGCCCTCCAGTTCGATCAGCAGCACCGCCCCCGCATCCACCGGGTATCCCGCCTTCGCATATGCCTCGACGGCCCGGGTCGTCTCCTGGTCGATCATCTCCAGCGCGACGGGAATGATCCCGCGAGCGATGATGTTCGAGACCGCGTCGCTCGCGTCCTCGATGCTACGAAACACGCCCAGGATGGTCTTCACGGCTTGGGGAAGCGGCAGGAGGCGCACCGTCACGGTCGTGCAGATACCCAGGGTCCCCTCCGATCCCACGAAGACGCCGAGCAGATCGTAGCCCGGGCGATCCGCCATGCGGCCGCCGAGCTGCACGATCTCTCCATCCGGGAACACGACCGTTGCCCCCAGGACGTGGTTCGTGGTTGCGCCATACTTCAGGCAGTGGGGGCCGCCCGCGTTCTCCGCCACGTTCCCCCCGATGGTGGACGCTTGCTGGCTGGCCGGGTCCGGGGCGAAGAAGAAGCCGCGCGGCATCACGGCGCGGCTGATCGCGAGATTGATACAGCCGGCCTCGACGGTGGCTGTCCGATTTTGAGGGTCGATCTCGCGGATGCGTGTCATCCGAGTGAGGGCGATCAGGACGCCTCCCGCGCTGGGGATCGCCCCGCCGGACAGGCCGGTCCCCGCGCCGCGGGGAACGATGGGCACCCCTTCGGCAGCGCACAGCCGGACGATGGCCGCCACCTGGTCGGTCGTCGTCGGAAGCACCACCAGCTCCGGCATCGCCTTGTGGCGCGTGGTGAGTGCGTCGCACTCGTAGACGCGGAGCTCGTCCGAGGTCGAGATGACCCCGTCGGCTCCCACAATCGCTTGGCAGGCTTGGATCAACCGGATGCGGGTCTCGCGCGTCATGTGCGTGCCGGTTGCGGCGGGGTCACTCCACCACCCAGGTCTCGCCCCGCCGGAGCAGGGCGTTGACGTCCCCCTCGCCGAGTTTCTTGCGCGACGCCTCGGCCTGATTCACCATCGCATCCTCGTAGCTCGGACGCACCTCGGCGTGGAACACGCCGACCGGGGTCGGGTGCTCCAGGTGGGCCAGCATGTAGGCCAAGGGTTGGTTGGTCTCGTCGTGGACCATGATATCCGCTTCGCCGATCCCATTCCCCAGGGTGACCACCTCGAGGCGATTGCTCGCTCCCAGGCGGATCCCCTTCTCCCGGTTCTTCCCGAACAGGAGCGGCTTGCCGTGCTCCAGGAGAAGCGTCGTGTCGGCCTTGGTGGCCTTGTCGGTCAACGAGTCCCAGGCGCCGTCGTTGAAGATGTTGCAGTTCTGCAGGATCTCGATGAAGGCGCCGCCGGGGTGCTCGTAGGCTCGCCGCAGGATATCCTGGAGCTGCTTCGCCTCCACGTCGATGCTGCGGGCCACGAAGCTGGCATCCACACCCATGGCGACCGCGATCGGGTTGAAGGGGTAGTCCAGGGAGCCCATCGGCGTGGACTTGGTCACCTTGCCCAGCTCCGACGTGGGCGAGTACTGGCCCTTCGTCAGGCCGTAGATCCGGTTGTTGAACAGCAGGATCTTCAGCCCCACGTTCCGCCGCAGCGCATGGATCAGATGGTTCCCTCCGATGCTGAGACCATCCCCATCCCCGGTCACCACCCAAACCGATAGGTCGGGCCGCGACACCTTCAGGCCCGAGGCGATCGCCGTGGCGCGACCGTGGATGCCGTGAAAGCCGTAGGTGTTCATGTAGTACGGGAACCGGCTGGAGCATCCGATCCCGGAGACGAAGACGAACTTCTCGCGCGGCAGGCCCAGCTCCGGCATGATCCGCTGCACCTGCGCCAGGATCGAATAATCGCCGCAGCCCGGACACCACCGCACGTCCTGATCCGACACGAAATCCCGCCGGGTCAGCTTGGGTGCCGCGGCCAACGCCCCGTCGCTCATCTTACCCCTCCAGTGCTCGTCGGATTCCCTCGACGATCTCCGAGACCTTGAACGGCTGGCCCTGAATCTTGTTCAGTCCGACGGCGTCGACCAGATAGGTCGCTCGCAGCAGCATGCGGAGCTGGCCCATGTTCATCTCCGGCACCAGGATCTTCTTGAAACCCCGCAGGAGACCCGCCAGGTCGGAGGGAAGGGGGTTCAAATAACGGAGATGGATGTGTGAAACTCTCGTCCCATGGGCCCGCGCTTCCTCCACCGCCGCCGTGATCGAACCGTACGTGCTGCCCCATCCGATCACCAGGAGATCCCCGCTCGTCTCGCCGTAGACCGTCGTAGGCGGAATATCCTGGGCCAGCGCCGCCACCTTGCGCGCCCGGTGGTGCGTCATCAGCTCGTGGTTTGCCGGGTCGTAGCTGATGTTGCCCGTGATGTCCTGCTTCTCGATCCCGCCGATGCGGTGTTCCAGCCCAGGGGTGCCCGGCCGGACCCAGGGGCGGGCGAGCGTCACTGGATCTCGCGCATACGGGAAGAAACCTTCCGGGTCTGTGCGAAAGCTGACCGGAATCGGCGGCAGCTCCTCGAAGCGCGGAATGCTCCACGGTTCGGCGCCGTTGGCGAGATACCCGTCCGTGAGGAGAATGACCGGTGTCATGTACTTGATGGCGATGCGCGCCGCCTCGTAGGCCATCGCGAAGCAGTCGGCGGGCGTGGACGCGGCGATGACGGGCAGCGGGGATTCGCTGTTCCGTCCGAAAATGGCCTGGAAGAGGTCCGCCTGTTCCGTCTTGGTTGGAAGTCCGGTGCTGGGGCCTCCCCGCTGCACATTGCAGATGACCAGCGGCAACTCCACCATCACCGCCAGGCCGATCGCCTCTTGCTTCAGGGCAATGCCGGGGCCGCTGCTCGTCGTCACGCCGAGACTGCCGCCGAAGGCGGCTCCCAGGGCCGAACAGACCCCGGCAATTTCATCTTCGGCCTGGAACGTGTACACGTCGTAGTTCTTGTACTGGGCGAGCTCGTGCAGGATGTCGCTCGCCGGCGTGATGGGATAGCTTCCCAGAAAGAGCCGCAGCCCCGCTTTTCGAGCGGCCGCCACCAACCCCAGGGCCAGGGCGGAATTGCCGGTGATGTTTCGGTACGTTCCGGGGGCGATCCGGGCCGGCTTGACCTCGTACTGCACCGCGAACATCTCGGTGGTCTCGCCGAAATGGTACCCTGCCTTCAAGACCCGCAGGTTCGCCTCCACCAGCTCGGGCGTCTTCTTGAACTTCTCCTCGATCCACTTGATCGTAGGCTCGATGGGCCGGCTGTAGAGCCAGGAGCACAACCCCAGCGCGAAGAAGTTCTTACATCGGGCCGCAACCTTGTTGGAGAGCTTGAGGTCCTCCAGCGTGCGGAGCGTGAGGCCGGTCATGTCCACCGTGACCACTTGGTGCTTGCCGAGGGAGCCGTCTTCCAGCGGATTGGAGTCGTAGCCGGCTTTCTTCAGGCTGCCCCGGTCGAATCCGTCCTGGTCGGCCAGCAGGAGACCCCCCGTCTTGAGGTCCTTGACGTTCACCTTCAAGGCGGCCGGGTTCATCACCACCAGGATGTCCGGGTTGTCGCCGGGCGTGAAAATGTCGAGGCTGCTGAAGTTGAGCTGGAACCCGCTGACTCCCGCCAGGGTGCCTGCGGGCGCCCGGATTTCCGCAGGAAAGTCCGGCAGCGTCCCGATGTCATTTCCGGCCAGGGCCGATTCGGTAGTAAACTGCATACCGGTGAGCTGCATTCCGTCACCCGAATCCCCGGCAAATCGGATGACCACGCTCTCTCGCTGCTCTCGTCGCTTGTCGGGCTGGATAGTCCGCGCCTGCGTCTCGACAGTCATCGTCCCTTCAAGCTCCTCTCATCTGATGAAAGAGGCTGGATTCATTAAGAATCAGATGGTTCCCATGGAAAGCTCATAAGGTCCTTCCGAGAATGCTTTTCCTTCTTGATCTTCTCTTGCAGGAGCATGATCCCGTGAATCAGCTGTTCGGGACGCGGTGGGCATCCGGGCACGTACACATCTACCGGCACAACCTGATCCACCCCCTGGACGATCGTGTAGGTATTGAACACCCCGCCGCACGACGCGCAGGCGCCCATGGCGATCACCCACTTGGGGTCGGGCATCTGATCGTAGATCTTCCGCAGGACAGGGGCCATCTTCCGGCTGACGCGCCCCGCCACGATCATCAGATCGGCCTGCCGGGGAGACGCCCGAAAGACCTCGGCCCCGAATCGCGCCAGGTCGAAGCGGGCGGCGCCCGTCGCCATCATCTCGATGGCGCAGCAGGCCAGCCCGAAGGTCGCCGGCCAAATGGACGACCTGCGCGCCCAGTTGACCATCTTGTCGAGCGATGTCAGCAGGATCCCCCGCTCGACCTCTGCAATCTCGCTCTGGGTGCCCCGGTCCGCCTCACCAGGCTGAATCAACAACGGACTCGTCATGACCGTCGCCCCCTCCGGTAACAAGGCTAGGCCTTGAAGCTCGATCCGCAGCCGCAGCCCCCCGTGGCATTTGGATTCTTCATCGTGAAGCCGGCCCCCGTGAGACCGTCCACATAATCGATTTCGGTCCCGTTCAAGTACAGGAAAGACTTGGGATCCACCACGACTTTCACCCCATCCGTCTCGAACACCTGATCCCCCGCCTGCGGAGTATCAAACGCCAACTGATATTGGAACCCGGAGCAGCCGCCGCCCACAACCCGCACACGCAAGCCGCTATCTTCCGAAGCGGCCTGAGCGGTCTTGATGTCCTTGATTTTTCCAGCGGCCTGGGAAGTGACGGTAATCATCGAGCCTTTCCCTCCCTCACGGTGTTAGTTGGTGCTCATTGTGGTCCCTGCCCTGCCGGCCGAGTCGCCTATTTTCAAGAGGTTGCTACTGATTCACCCGTCGGCTTTAATAGACAACTATTTCGATCGTGATTGCTTCTGAACGGATTATACTTACCCAGGACGAGAACGTCAATTTGATTCAAAATTCAAAAGTCCCCGAGAATTCCTGGAACTGAGATGGATCGCGAGAGGGCCTGCGACTGAAGGATCAGCCGGGATGGATCGTTTCGACCACAATAGGCTACTTCATCACCCCGACTGCCTCAAGGTCCCCGACCTGCTCACCGAGGGCGTGCAGACGTCGATAGCATTCGGAGATCTCGCGATGAGGAAGCGTCGGAACCGTCCTGTCCAGGACGCTCAGGCGAGCCCCCAGTTCCCGAGCCTCTCGAAGGATGCGCAGCACTTGCGTGAGCTTCGCATCCAAGGGGACACGCCGGAAGAATCCCTCCATCCCGTCTTCGTCCTCTCCATCCAGAAGGCGAACGAACTCTCCCCGTTCCGCCGGCACGAGCTCCGAGGGGCACAGGCGTGCGTAGACTTTCATCCGAAACTGTCGAAATCGGAGATCCGACATCTACACCTCCAGATCCTTTGGGTATCTCGTGAGGTTTATGCACCCGGTTTCCGTCACGACGACCACATCCTCGATCCGCACTCCCCCGATCCCGGAATAATACAGCCCGGGCTCCACTGTTACCACATTCCCGGACCTAAGGGTAGTTGGAAGCTTCGAGATTCGTGGCAATTCGTGAACCTCCAGCCCCAGGCCGTGCCCGGTTCCATGAAAGAACCCCTGCATCCGTCCGCTCACCTCGCCGCTCTGAAACCCGTGCCCCTCGAGAGCGGCCTGGACAGCGCGATGGATCGTCTCGCCATCCGCTCCATCCCGCAGCAGCGCAAACGCCCGCTCCTGACCCGCAACCGTCCGGGTGATGTCGGCGTAGTATCGGCTCGCCTCGTCGCGCGGGAAGATATCGATGATGATGGATTGGCCGGCGCGCAAGGGCCCGCTCCCCTCGTTGTGGGGATCGCAGCCCGCTTCTCCGCATGCCACGATGGTGTGCTGGGAAAGCAGACCATCCTCGATGAGCGTCATGGAAATCAGACGCCTCACCCTCTCGGCAGTCAAGGTCGTCCCGCGCCACCGGAGGACACCGTCGTGCGCCTCCGCCTCGCGGATCGCTCCGATCGCCGCGTCCATCGCGGCTTCGGTTCGCTGCATGGCGCGAGAGATCGCCTCCACCTCGTCCGCCGTCTTCAGCAAGCGCTCCCGGCGCACCTGGACCGCGACGCCCCGCTCCCGCAGCCCGTCCCCGTACTCGATGGGAAAACTCCCTGGCACGCGCACGGTTCGGATCTCCCGTTCCGCAAGAAACGCGCAGACCGAGTCGAGGATCCCGGGCCGCTCCACGCCCGACGCCTTGGCGCGCTCTTCGAAGTGCCGGATCGAAAGGACCGTGTCCACCGCCGCCTGGGCGCGCGCCCGGTCCACCTCCAGATCGGACATCAGGAGGACCTTCTCGCCCGTCGGGGTGAGAACAAAGACAAACGCGTCCGGCGCCAGGAACCGCGTGGCATAGAACAGGTTTGCATCGGTTTCGCTGGCCGCGATGATGAGCCGAGCGTCCACTGCGCTAGGCTCGACGATCGCAGTTCGAGGTTCGATGTTCATGATTCGTCACCACAATCCCAAGGTTAAACGTTGAACGTTGAACGTTAAACGTCGAACGATCACGCCTGGTGCGCCGTCATCGGTTCCAGCACGACCTTTCCCGTCCGGAACCGCTCGATCGAGAGCGCGCTGATATCGATGCTGCTCGTTCCCGTCAGCATCAACTCCGCCATCAGCTTTCCCGTAATCGGTCCGTGCTGGAATCCGTGTCCGCTGTGTCCCCCCGCCACGTAGAACCCCTCCAACTCTGGGACCGGACCCAGGATGGCGTTGCTGTCCGGCGAGATCTCGTACAGACCCGCCCAGCCTCGATGGATCTCCGCCTCGGCGAGGATCGGCAGACGCACCAGCGCTTGCTCTACGCTCAAGGCGACGTGATCCCAGTCCACGTTGGTGTTGAACGTGCTTTCCTCGTCTTTGGGTCCCGAGAGCAGGCAGCCTCCCAGCTCCCCACGGAAATACCAGTTCCGGTGATAGTCGATAGTGAGCGGCGGCTCGGCGGCGAACTCGGGAAGCGGCCCCGTGGTGAAGAGCTGGCGACGGTAGGGGCGGACCGGCACCTGCACCCCGGCCAGATCCCCCACCAGCCCCGCGTAGGCGCCGGCGGCGTTGACCACCACCGGCGCGTGGATGGGGCCCGAAGCGGTCTCCACCCCCCGCACGCGCGCGCCCTGCCGCAGGATTCCCGTCACCGACCGCTGCTCGTGAATCATGACCCCGAGCCGCCGGGCCATAGCCGCATACCCCATGGTCACCTCGTAGGGAGCCGCGTACCCGTCCGTCGGGCAGTAGGCAGCCCCCAGGATCTCATCGAGGCAAAGGTACGGCACCAGCGTGTGAATCTCCTCCGTGGCGAGGAGCTGCACCGGAACCCCGAACCGCTGTTGCAACTCCACGTTCGTCCGGAAGAGGGCCATCTCTGCCGGCGTCGACGCCAGGAACAGGTAACCCACCTGCCGAAAGCTCGGGTCGACTTCGAGCTCCTCCGGCATGCGCCGGAACATCCGCAAGGCTTCCAGCGAAAGTCTGATGTTGAGTTCCGTGGCAAACTGCTGTCGGATTCCTCCGGCGGACCTCCCGGTAGAGCCCGAACAGATCAGATCCTTTTCCAGCATCACCACCCCGGAGGCGCCCTGCAGGGCCAGGTGGTATGCAAGACTGCATCCGACGATTCCCGCTCCGATGATGACGATGTCGGCCGTCTCGGCCATGTGTGCCTTCCTCGCCCGTTCTCCATCCGCAAGATAACGAAACGCCCGCCCTACCGCAAGTTCGTCGTTCCCATCAGAAACCGGTCGACGCCGCGCGCAGCCTGACGGCCTTCGGTGATGGCCCAGACGATCAGGGACTGTCCGCGCGCCATGTCGCCGGCGGCGAACACCCCGGCAACGCTGGTCATCTTGTCGTCGTTCACCGCGACGTTTCCCCGTGTCGTCATGCTCACGCCGAACTGCGAGAGCATCCCGTTCCGCTCCGGACCCAGGAACCCCATGGCCAGGAGCACCAGGTCGGCCGGGATCTCGAACTCGCTGCCGGGGATCTCCCGCATCCGCTGTCCGCCCTTCCCGTCCGGTTCGAACTCCACCCGGAAGGCGTGCAATCGCTCCACCCTGCCATTGGTCCCGGAGAA
>JAPLLC010000208.1 GCA_026387775.1 Candidatus Methylomirabilota bacterium
AGGGGGTCGCGGATCGGCCGGCCGCCTCGCGGCAGATCGCGAGGAGGCGGTCCCGCACCTCGCTTCCCCTGCGGATCCAGTGCAGGAGGCGCTCCGGATCGAAGTTGACGTTCGTGACCGTGGTGAAGAGCGCTTCCAGGACGTACCGATTGGACCCATCGTCCACCCGCCCCATGCGGCGCGCCTGATGGGCCAGATAGCCGACGCCCTTGGCCTGATGCACGATGATGTCTTGCAGCGCGGCCACCTCGGGCTCCTTCCCGCAGATGCCCAGATAGTCACACCCCTTGCCCTTGGCCGTCTGCTCACACTGATAGCAAAACATGTCCATGACTTGCGTCCCTCCTGTGAAGTGTTGATGATGCCTCTTCGCGAGAACGGTCCTCCGTGACGCACGTACTCTAGAACCACGGGAGGCACGACGCCTTGATCCATGTCAAGAGGTCCGACGTCGCACGCAACGGGGTCGGAAGGGGACGGCACCGCTTTCTCCTTGACACACGCGGTCGGCGCGCGGCATGCTCCGGCCGTTTCCCGAGGGCCGCGTCCCCGCTGCGGCGGGCCCGCTGCCACCCCACAACCCGCGTCTCGCGAGGCCCGCATGATCATCCAGACCAGGGCGTATGCCCGCGCCGGGCTGATCGGGAATCCGTCCGACGGCTATTTCGGCAAGACCATCTCTTTCATCCTCAAGAACTTCAGCGCCCGGGTGACGCTCTACGAGTCCCCCCGGCTGACCATCCTGCCCCAGCGGTGCGATCGGCTGGAGTTTGCCGATTTCGGGGTGCTGGTGGAGGATGTGCGGCAGCACGGCTACTATGGCGGCGTCCGTCTGATCAAGGCCGCCATCAAGCGCTTCGGGGACCACTGCGCCGGGATCGGCGTGCGCATCGACCGGAACTTCACCATCGAATACGAGACCGACATTCCGGTGCGGGTGGGCCTGGCCGGATCCAGCGCCATCATCACCGCCGCCATGCGGGCCCTGATGGAATTTTTCGGGGTCGAGATCCCGAAGCCGGTCCTTCCCGGGATCATCCTCGGCGTGGAGCTGGACGAGCTCAAGATCGGCGCCGGGCTGCAGGATCGCGTGGCCCAGGTGTACGAGGGGGTGGTCTTCATGGATTTCGACAAGGAACGGATGGTGCGGGACGGGCACGGCCTGTACGAGCCGATCGACCCGGCACGGCTGCCGCCGCTCTTCGTAGCATACCACGACAGCCTCGCCGAAGGCACTGAAGTCACCCACAACGATCTCCGCAGCCGGTACAATCGGGGCGAGCCGCAGGTCCTGGACGGCATCCGGCGCTGGGCGGAGCTGGCGCAGCAGGCGCGGGACTTGATCGTCGCCGGCGGCGGGCCCCGGATCGGCCCGCTGATGGACGCAAATTTCGACCTGCGCGCCGACCTCATCCCCATCAGTCCCGGCAACCGCCGGCTGGTGGAGACCGGCCGGGAACTGGGCGCCGCGGTCAACTTCGCCGGGTCGGGCGGCGCTGTGGTGGGGTGCTACGACGGCGACCCCGAGCGCCTGGCGCGGCTGGGTGCGTCTTACGAGGCCATGGGCGCGCGGCTGATCCTCCCAAAAATCATCTGAGAGGTTCTGAAAGAATCGCATTTCGGTCAAAGGGCCAGTTGTAGCCTATTGGTAAGCGTTCAGCGACGACACCAGGGGCCACCAGGGTCGCCCGGAGCGCCGCCCCACACCCACCCTGGGGATGGGTACCCGGCGACCCCGTCCCCGGCACGGAGCCCCGCTCTGGGCGGGGCGACCCGGGGTAAGGGGGAGCCGGCATCGACGGGGGTTAGG
>JAPLLC010000128.1 GCA_026387775.1 Candidatus Methylomirabilota bacterium
GGCTCTACCACCAAGGCCCGCGCCAGCGCCACGCGCTGCTGCTGTCCGCCGCTCAAGGCGGCGGGCTTGCGCGTTTCCACGTCGGACAGGTTCCCGATCTCGACCAGTTCCAGCACCTTGAGCACGCGCCGGCGAATCTCGGCCTCGGGCACCTTCTGGATGCGCAACCCGTAGGCGACGTTCCCGAAGATGGTCATGTGGGGCCAGAGGGCGTAGTTCTGAAACACCATCGCGGTCCCCCGCCGCTGGGGCGGAAGCTGCGTCACCTCGTCGCCGCCGAAGAGGATGCGCCCCTCGTCGATCTGGATGAATCCGGCAATGCTTCGAAGCAGCGTGGTCTTTCCACAGCCGCTGGGACCCAGGATGGCCGTCATGGCGCCGCTCTTGAAGTCGAGCGAGGCCCCCTTCAGCGCCTCGACCTTCCCATACGTCTTGCGGACATTCTCGACGCGCACCTCAACCATGGCACCCCTTTAGAGCTGAGCGATGAGAGCTGAGAGCCGAGTCCCGGATTCGGAATCTCTTCTCGGCTCTCGGCTCTCCACTCTCGGCTCTTCGAATCAGATGCGTCCAAACATCGACAGGTACTCGGACTTCATGTATCGCTCCAAGAGGACCAGGAGCACGATGCCCGGCACCATGAGCATGAGCGCGCTGATCGAGGCCACCTGTAACTCGTACCCCACGCTCGTTCGGTACATGTAGACCGGCAGCGTGAGGACAAAGGGGCTTCCGACCAGAAGCGTCCCGGTGAATTCGTCCAGCGAATACAGAAAGACCAGCAGCGTGCTGGCAATAATGCCGGGCGTGGCCAGGGGAAGCGAGATCGAGTAGAAGGCCTTGAACCGGGATGCGCCCAGGTTGATGGCGGCCTCTTCCAGAGTCTCGGGCACCGACTTGAAGACCGCCGTCATAGTCCAGACCGCAAACACCAGCGCCCCCACCATGTGGATGAGGATCACACCCCCGAGCTTCCCCCCCAGGTTCACCCGATAGAGCAGCGTCGTGGAGTTCACGAACACCGGCAGTTGGGGAAACGCCTGGGGCAGCAGAAAGACCATCAGGATCAGCGGCTTGAGGGGAATGGGGAGACGCGCCAATACGTACGCCAGGGGGATCGTGATGATCAGGGTGAGTACCGTAACCACGACGGCGATCAGAAAGCCGTCCTTGAGCGCCCGCAGCATATCCCCTTGTAGCACCTTGGCCCAGTAGAAGAAGCCGAGCTGCTGCGGAAAAAGATGCGGCCAGTACCATTTCTCGGCGAAGGACCAGATCACCAAGCTGGAGAGCGGCAAGAAGATCGCCGCCCCCGCCAGCACCACCCCCGCCATCCGAAGCGTCCGTCGGATCATGGAAGACCCCTCAGAGATCAGAGGTCAGAGATCAGAGGTCAGGTCGGAATCGGGGGCTGACCGCTGACAACTGACTTCTGACTACTTGCTGTTACGTTCCCTTCTGCGTGATGGTCCGCAGATAATACCCGGCCACTCCCATCGCCAAGAGATACGACACCACACCCAGGGCGTTGGCCGTGCCGTAATCCATCTGATAGTTGATCCGGTAGAAGACGTCGATCATCACCATCTGCGGCGGCTCCCCGCTGCCGATCATCAGGGGAACGGAGAACGACGCCAGCATCGAGGTGAACATGAAGGCCCCCGCCACCGCCAGCGAGGCTTTCGACATCGGGAGGAGAATGTCCTTGATCTGTCGGAACGTGGAGGCCCCGAAATTCCGCGCCGCCTCCAGAAACGTCTCGTCCACCGACCGGTACGCCCCCAACACCAGAAGCACCGCCAGGGCGAGATTCTTCCAGATCAGGCAGACAGAGATCCCGATCCAGCCAAAGGCGATGGAGGGCGGATCGTTCATGTTGACCAGGCCGATCTGGCTCAGGACCGCATTCAACGTCCCCTTGGGCGCCAGCAGTACTCGCATGGCGTGCCCCACAACCACGAAGGGGATGAAAAGTGGAACCTTGAACAGGAACTCGACCGGCTTGTTGATATGAATCCGCAGATACCCGCACAGAAAGACGGCGATGCCGAGCACCGCGACCAGGCTGAAGAAGGCGATCCAGAGCGTGTAGAGGATATCGTACCGGTACAGCCGCCAGACCAAGTAGTAGTTCCGCAGGCTCCACTGGTCCTCGCGCAGCAGGCTCAGATAGGCGGAGGAGAGAAACGGAAGGAAGAAGAGCCAGCCGACGATGGCCAGCGGAGGCAACGCGATCACAAGACAGGCAAGACGAAGTGGAAATCGCATAATGGAAAAGGGCGAGGGGACAGCGCCCCTCGCCCCGTCTCCTTTGTCGCTTTCGGGGTCAGTTCTCCTCGTAGGCCGTCAGCAGGTCCTTGAAATACTGCACCTGCGGGAACATCAGCCCGTTCTTCTCCAGCGTATCCGGCGGCACGTCGGCGAAGAGCATCTCCTTGGCCTTGGCGGACGCCACCGGCAGCACGTGTTTGGCGTCGATGCCCGGGAGCCATCCCATCTGCCCCACGATCACCTTGGCCTGCTGCTCCGGCGAGGTGATGAACTCCACGAACTTCTTGGCCATCTCGTAGCTGGGCGACTTCTTGGTGATCACCAGGTACATGGGCTGACCGGGCAGACCGGGAGCGATCAGCTTCATCTTGATCTTGGGATCCATTCGGTTCTCGTTCTTCATGCTGATCAGCATGTCCGCCCAGACGGGCCCCATGGCGAGCTCGCCCCGATTCAGCTTGTCCAGGGTGTCGTTGTTCCCCGTGGTCATCGTCACAGGAAGGGCCTTCAACTCCTTGATGGCCGCCGGCCAGGTCGATTCGGCTCCCGTGTCGTAGCTTCCCTTGGCGTAGGTATCATACTTCCCGCTCTTCCAGTACACCCAGCCGGTGGTGAAGCCGGTGCCGCTCATCCCGCCCTTGACCCCGTTGTAGCCGAACTTCTTGGGGTTGGCCTTGATCCAGGCCACCAGCTCCTCGAACGTGTTGGGCGGGTTCTTGACCATGTCCGGGTTGTAGGCAAGCACGACCTGACTCTGAAACATGGGCATCACGTAGCCTTCCACGTTGAAGCCCAGGGCGTTCTTGCCGTTGGCCGCGCTCATCAGCTTGTAGGTGCTGATCTCGGGGCCGTACTTCGCCAGCAGGTCGTTCTGGATCATCTGGGGCATGATGCTCTGGTGGATGATCGCCACGTCGATGTCATACTTGGCGACGTTGGCATCCTTCTGGCTCTTGAGCTTCTGGAAGATCACCTGGCTTCCCGGGTCGCCGGGGCCGCTGCCGACCGCGTTGATCTCCACATTAGGGAACTTCTTGATGAACTCCGGCCCGAAGATGGTCTTCTGCAGATCGTGCATGTTGGTATCCCCGGCGGTGACCACGTTCAGCACGATCTTCTCGCCGGCGAATGCCGACCCAGTCAGACCCCACGTCAGCAAGCCCAATCCGAGCGCCAAGACCATAAAGGGCAACCCTAGCCGTCGCATGTGTAACCTCCTTCTCTCCGCCGTCGCGGCGCAAGCCATCCCGGTACACCAGATTCGGTGCACCATTCGCGTGAAGGAACGGGAAGTTGTGCGAACTCGGAAGAAGCCTCTCACCACACCATGACAAACTGATGACTTATCGGTAACGTTACCAAGACTCAACCCATTCGACGGGTCACACTCTATCCCCATGCCCCTCCGGATGTCAAGCCCCCGTCCCCCTGTTCGGCTGAAAAACTGGGCACCGTCTGCATATGGTGCCCACCACACGAGCAGCGCGCATTTCCCCCTCGCCCTCTCTACCCTGTATTCCAGGCTTAACCCATCGAATACAGGGTCGTTGCGGCTCCCCGATCCGGGCGGATACCCGCTGGCATGGAAGCTGCTCTCGTTACTCTGTGTGGGGGACTCCAATACATACCCCCGGGGGGCCTATTCGCATGTCCAGCAGACGACCAAGCGAACGCGCACAGCTCGACCGACGAGTCCTGGAGCTTTCCACCCTCTACGAGGTCAGCAAGATCCTCGGCGGATCGCTGGAGCTGGAGCAGAACCTCACCGGCATCCTGCGCGTCCTGAACTCTTTCATGGGAATGCGGAAGGGCACCATCCTCCTGTACGACGCCTTCCGGGAGGAGTTATCCATCCGGGTCGCCGTCGGGATGACCCCCAAGGAGATCGCGCGTGGAAAGTACCAGAAGGGTGAAGGTATCCTGGGCAAGGTGATACAGTACGGGGTGCCCATGGTGATCCCCGACATCGGCGCGGAGCCGCAGTTCCTCGATCGGACCCAGTCGCGCGGCGACGTGCGCTCGGAAGCGGTGGCCTTCATCGCGGTGCCGATCAAGGCGGGCGGGGAGACCATCGGCGTCCTGAGCGTGGACCGGCTCTTTGCCGAGCGGATCTCGTTCGAGGAGGATGTCCGCGTCCTCAGCATCGTGGCCTCGCTGATCGGACAGGCGGTCAATCTCCAGCTCCGCGTGATGCGCGAGCGGGAGGGACTGCTGGAACAGACCCGCAGCCTCCAGCAGGAGCTCCGCTCCCGTTATCGTCTAGACAGTATCGTGGGGCAGAGCAAGCGGATGCGGGAGATCTATGACGCAGTCCAGCAGGTCTCCCACAGCCGGGCAACCGTCCTGCTTCGCGGGGAGAGCGGGACCGGCAAGGAGCTCATCGCCCGCGCCATCCACCACAACTCCCCGCGCGCCGACGGCCCATTCATCAAGATCAACTGCGCCGCCCTTCCGCAGACCCTCCTGGAGAGCGAGCTCTTTGGCCACGAGAAAGGGGCCTTCACCGGGGCGACCGCGGTCAAGAAGGGCCGGTTCGAGCTCGCCGACGGGGGAAGCCTGTTTCTCGACGAGATCGGGGATCTGCCCCCCGATCTTCAGGTCAAGCTCCTGCGTGTCCTGCAGGAGCGCTCCTTCGAGCGCGTCGGCGGAACCCGGACCATCGACGTGGACGTGCGCATCATCGCGGCCACGCACCAGGATCTGGAGTCCCTCATGGCCCAGGGGAAGTTTCGGGAGGATCTCTACTATCGTCTGAACGTCGTCCCGATCCTGCTCCCCCCGCTTCGCGAGCGCCGCGAAGACATCCCATTGCTCACGGAGCACTTCCTGGCCAAGTACAACCGGGAGAACAGCCGCAAGGTGCGCATCACCGGGCGGGCCCTCCAGCAGATGCTCAACCACCACTGGCCGGGCAACGTCCGCGAGCTCGAGAACAGCATCGAGCGGCTGGTGATCATGTCTAGGCGACGGCTTGTCCTCCCCGAGGACCTCCTGCTGGCCGCGGACACGGAAGCCGATCGGATCGTGGAAAGACCCGGCTATCCGATCAACCGTCCCAGGCCACCGGGAGCTGCCCCGCAGGTGCCTCCTCGCGCCAGCTTGCGCGAGGTAGAGCGCCAGCAGATCCTGCACGCCATCACCCAAGCCGAGGGAGTCCAGGTCAAGGCTGCCGCCCTGCTCGGAATCACGCCGCGCCAGCTCGCCTACCGGCTTCGCAGACACCAGATCGTCAAGTCATTCCGGCTTGACCAGCACACTCTCCTTCGATAGGCGGGCTATTGCCGCTCACATTCCCCGCCCCTTCGCCATTGCACACCCCTGAGACACACCGACGCTTTTGTCGTTTCGGACATTTCGGTGCGAAGCGACCACGGGCGATTCTCTCGCCTCCAGGCGATCAACAATCGGTGATACTCCTCTTGATTCAGCGAGTTAGAGAAGCTCGCTGGGGTGCGCAAAGGGTCCGGCACACCACTTGCCCTGTATCGGAGTGTCATACGGCAGCCGCGATACAGCGCGCGAGGAGCGAACATGAAGAAAGGCGAAGCCGCCATCTGACAACCCAAAGACGGGAGAGGAGAACGATCATGAAGAGTCGAAGAAACATCTTGAGACTGGGGGCGGCCGTGGCTCTCCTCGCCTCGCTCGCGCTGGGCGGGACCATGGTCTTGGCTGCCGAGGAACCCGCCAAGAGCGTGTCGGCGGAACCCCCTGCTGCAGCAGCACCCGCCCCGGCGCAGACAGCCGCGGCGGCTCCCGCCCCGCCGAAACCCGATCCGAGCGGCGCGGCCACGGGTGGGATCGGCGATATCACGGCCAAGGTCCCCGGCAAGCCCACCCTGGAAGAGGTGGCCGACGCCGTCGGCCACAACAAGATCTCCATCAACATGATGTGGACGTTGGTGGCCGGATTCCTGGTCATGTTCATGCAGGCCGGATTCGCCTTGGCGGAAACGGGGCTAACCCGGGCCAAGAACGCCGCCCACACCATGATGATGAACATGATGGTCTACGCCCTCGGGATGACCGGCTACTGGATCATGGGGTATGCCCTCCAGATGGGCGGCGTCGGCGCCGTGAGTGCCTTGTCGGGGGGGACGGCCAATCTGGCCAGCGAGTTCACCATCACCCTCTTCGGGAAGGAATTTGGACTCTTCGGCATGACCGGATTCTTTCTGAGCGGGGTCTCCTACGATGCGGCCATCTTCACCCTCTTCCTGTTCCAGATGGTGTTCATGGATACGGCGGCGACGATCCCCACCGGCGCCATGGCGGAGCGCTGGAAATTCTCCTCGTTCGTCGTCTTCGCGTTCTTCATCTCCATGGTCACCTATCCTCTGTATGCAAACTGGGTGTGGGGAGGCGGCTGGCTGAGCACACTCGGCAAGAATTTCGGTCTTGGACACGGACATGTCGACTTCGCCGGCTCATCCGTCGTCCACATGGTGGGGGGCGTCACGGCGCTGGCTGGCGCCTGGGTCCTCGGCCCGCGGCTCGGGAAGTTCAACCGGGACGGGAGTGCGAATGCGCTGCCCGCCCATAACATCCCCATGGCGATCACCGGCGCCTTCATCCTGGCTTTCGGCCGGTTCGGCTTCAACGCGGGGAGCACCCTGGCCGGCACCGATCTTCGGATCGGCGTGGTCGCCACCAACACCATGCTCGCCTCCGCCTCCGGGGCCATCAGCGCCATGTTCTATATGTGGGCGAAATACGGCAAGCCGGACCCGAGCATGGCGATGAACGGGATGCTGGCGGGTTTGGTGGCGATCACCGCCCCCTGCGCCTTCGTCAACAGCGTCTCCGCTTTCATCATCGGCGCGGTGGCTGGCGTCTTGGTCTGCCTCAGCGTCTTCTTCGTGGAGCGGACGCTCAAGATCGACGACCCGGTCGGGGCCATCTCGGTCCACGGCGCATGTGGCGCGTGGGGGGTCTTGAGCCTCGGCCTCCTCGCCGACGGGACCTACGGCGACGCCTTCAACGGTGTGCCCGGAACGGTCCGCGGGCTCTTCTACGGCGACGCCGGTCAGTTCGTCGCCCAGGCGATCGGCACGCTGACCAATCTGGTGTTCGTCTTCGCCGCCTCCTGGGCCTTCTTCAAGACCTACGATCTGGTCTTCGGCATGCGGGTGGCTCCAGAGATCGAAATCGAGCGTCTGGACATCCCCGAGATGGGCGCCCTGGCCTATCCGGACTTCAGCCTGGTCCCGAGCCACTCCGGCGGCATCTCGTCAGGATCGCAGATGTCCACCGCCAATCGTGAGCCGGCCTTCGGCACGGCCAAGAAGCCGCAGACTGTCTAAGGTCCCCTGCGGGATCGGTCGCGGCGGCTTGCCCTTCCGCCGCCGCGACCGATCCGGACCGCTGCTTCCAGAGCGGAGGACAACGAAGATGACGCGCTCCGTCTTGCTGGTCGACCCGAATCTCGAACACCGCCAGGCGATCACACGCAATCTGGGCGGCGCAAAGCTGCAGCTTGCCGCCGAGGCCGCCAATCCTGAAGAGGCCATGCGCTTCGCTACAACCGCCGCACCCGACGTGGCCCTCATCGCCGCCTTCACCAACGGGGACGGAGCGCACCTGGCGGGCCGCCTGTTTACCGAGCACGGACTGCCCGCCGTGCTGCTCGCGTCTCCGTCCGGAGCCCTCCCCCTCGCCGCGGCGGCCCCGGCCGGCGTGATGGGGCTCCTGGTGGAGCCGGTCCTCCCGTCCACGCTTCGGGCCACGGTGGAGCTCGCCGTCCGTCGGCACCAGGAGAACCTGGCTCTCCGGCGGGAAGTCGAGACCCTCCAGCGAACGCTGGAGTCGCGTAAACTCATTGAGAGGGCCAAGGGCTTGCTGATGGAGCTGGACGGCATCCACGAGGAGGAGGCGTTTGTTCGCATCCGCCAGAAGAGCATGGACACACAGCGACCCATGGCGGACATCGCCCGCGCGATCATCCTGGCCGCGGAGCTGACCGGCCGAGGACACGGGGCATACGCTCAGAGATCGTGATCATTTGTGCCTCGAACGAAGAACCATAGGGTGGGCGATAGCATGATCGCCACGCCACGGAAGAGGCAAGGGCGCCTCAAACATCCACTCACCACGCCCCGACGTCCCGGTCGGAAAGGAGACCCCATGCTATCCTCGATACGCCCTCTCTATCTGCTCTTGGCTTTGGCAGTGGCACTCTTCGCGTCCCCCTTGGCGGGGCGAGCCTCCGCGGAAGACCCGCCCGCACCCAACACCGGGGCGCTGTCGCTCACCGTCAACCTTAACGCTCCCACCGCCTATTACTTCCGCGGCATCGCACAGAGCAACGCCGGCGTGCAGTTCGAGCCCTATCTGGAGCTCAAGGCCAACCTGTACGAGGGCGGCGAGAAGGACGTGCTGACCGGAGGTTACGTCAAGGCCGCGGGCTTTGCGCACTTCAACTCCGTGGCGCCGCCAATCAAGACCAACTACTATGAGCAGGATGTCTACCTGTCCGGAGGCTTGGTCTTCTTCAAGCGCCTGACCCTGGAAGGCGGCTGGAACCTCTACGCCTACCCCGGCATCGGCTCTTCGGCGCAGGTCCAGGAGGTTTACGGGAAGGTAGGCTTCGACGACGGAGGTATCTGGCCGTTCAAGCTTCCGGGCGATCAGGACTTCTCGCTCTCGCCCTATGCCTTGGTGGCGGGCGAGACCTCCGGCGCCGCCGACGGCGCCGGCGCCTTCGGCGGCAAGCATGGCATCTACATGGAAATGGGTATCGATCCCGGCTACGCCGTGGACATTGCCAAGGACTGGCCGGTCCGTCTCCACCTGCCGTTCACGCTGGGCCTGAGCCTCTCGAACTACTACGAGGTTGCCACCGCCACAGGCGTGACGGACCAGACCTTCGGCTTCGCCGACCTGGGCTTCGTGGCGGACGTCCCCCTGAAGTTCGTCCCTGCCCGCTATGGGAAGTGGACATTCTCTGGCGGCCCGCACCTGCTCTGGCTGGGATCGAACAACAAGCTGCTGGCCAGCCCTCCCGGCCCCCAGGCTCTCAACGGCCTCAACGTCACCGGCGGGAAGGGCTTTGAAGTCTACGGCATCGCCGGGCTCAAGATCGAATACTAGGCACCACGGCTCCTCCCCGCCAAATCGGACACCTCTCTATCGTCCGACCGAGTCGGGCGCCCAGCCGGGCGCCCGACTCGCCTTTCTTGCCGACCGGCAGCCTGATCCCCACCCGATGGATAAGTTGCCAAGCATCCTTATCACTGATAGCCTTCTGGGCAAATCGGTCGGATGCGGTGAGACGACGGAGGAAGACGCGACTCCATGGATCATCTGCGATTGCTATGCGACATCGGGGAGCTGAACTGGATCTTCAGCGACAGCCAGAGCACCAAGGCTTTTCTCCAGCGCATCGTCATCATCGTCGCGGATCACATGCAGGCCGAGGTGTGCTCGATCTATCTGTACGATGACGGGAGGGAGGAGCTCGTCCTGAAGGCGACACGGGGCTTGAGCCCGGAGTCGGTGGAGAGGGTCCGGCTCAAGCTGGGCGAGGGGCTCGTGGGACTGGCCGTGCAGGAGCTGCGGCCGGTGTGCGAGCCGATCGCGAGCGTCAACCCCCACTTCAAGTTCTTCCCCGGAATCCTGGAAGAGCAGTTTGAGTCGTTCCTGGCGGTTCCGATCCTTCGGGGCAGGACGCGAATCGGCGCTTTGACCGTCCAGCGCCGCAAAGAGAACGTCTTTGCCGAGCGGGACGTGCTTGCCCTGCGTGCGGTGGCCTCTCAGCTCGCCAACATCATCGAGAACGCCCAGCTCCTCATGACGCTCCAAGGGCAGCAGCGCGTCGAGTCGGACGGCATGGCAGACGTGAAGTTTCTCAGGGGCAAGGTTGCCTCCGAAGGCTTCGCCTGCGCCGAGGCGATCGTGGTCGACAAGTAGCGATTCCTCGGCCAGCTCCTGCAGCTCGACGTCGATCGGCAATACACCCTGGCGGACTTCCATCGGGCCGTGGCGGTGACGGAACGTCAGGTGAGGGATGTCCAGCGGCGGCTTGAGGAGCGGTTCGCCGAGGACGTCTCGCTCATCTTCGCCTCCCACCTCTTGATGCTGCGTGACAAGACCTTTCTTGGAGCCATGGTCGATCTGATCGAGGCCGGGGACAGCCCCCCCGCGGCCGTCCTGAAGACCGCCAAGCACTACATCGACATGTTCGCGCAAAACGAAAACGCCTACGTCCGGGAGAAAGCCCAGGACCTCAAGGACCTGACCTTGCGGCTCTTGTGGAATCTGACCTCCGGACAGGAAGCGCGAAGTCTGTGGCGAGACCGGATCGTGATCGCCAGGGATCTGTTTCCCTCCGACCTACTGCAGATGTCGTCGGAGGGTGTCAGCGGCCTCGTCGTGACCAGCGGCGGGACCACCTCCCACATCGCGATCCTGGCGAGATCGCTCCGGATCCCTCTGGTGATCGTGGATGCGCCACAATTACTCGCTCTCCCCGAAAAGACGCGGATTCTCCTGGATGCGGATCGTGGCAACGTGTTTGTCGATCCGGCCCCGAAGCTGGTGGCCGATTTCGAGGCCACGATGCGTGCCCGGAGGAGTCTGGAATCCGACCAGGGATCCATGCAGCCCACAAGCCTGACCCGGGACGGCTGCCGGATCCGGCTGTTGGCCAACATCAACCTCCTCTCCGACGTGAAGATCGCGCGCGATCTCGCAGCAGAAGGAATTGGGCTGTATCGGACGGAGCTCCCCTTCATCGTCCGAAGTGCCTTCCCGTCCGAGGACGAGCAGTTCGGGGTCTATCGGAAACTGGTGGAGGGAATGCCCGGCAGGCCCGTCACCTTCCGCACCCTCGACATCGGCGGCGACAAGACGCCCGCCTATCTTCAGATCCCGGTAGAGCGGAACCCCGCCCTGGGGGTCCGCTCGATTCGCTTCTGCCTGGAACATCGCGAGGTCTTCATCCCGCAGCTTCGCGCCATCCTTCGGGCGTGCGTGGGGGCCGATGCCCGCATCATGTTCCCGATGATCTCCTCGCTGGAAGAGTTCCAGGAAGCGCGGCAGGTCCTCCACGCCTGCATCGCCGCCCTCCAAGCCGAGAAGCTCCCCCACAACCACAGCCCGAAGATCGGCATGATGGTCGAACTCCCCGCGGTCGTGGAACTGATCGACGCCTTCGCGCGCGAGGCCGACTTCTTCGCCATCGGGACCAATGATCTCATCCAGCACATCCTTGCGGTGGACCGGACGAACGAGCGGGTGGCACGCTTCTACGTCCCCCACCACCCGTCTGTGCTGCGGGCGATCAAGCGGGTTGTCGATGCGGCCTGTCAGCATGGACGAGACGTGTCCGTCTGCGGGGACATGGCCCACGAGGAGCGGTATCTGCCGTTCTTTCTCGGGATCGGGATCCGCGCCCTCAGCGTGGACCCCGCCTATCTTCCCCGGGTGCAGCGCGCCATCGGTCGATTGACATTGAAAGGAGCGGAATCCCTGGCGCAGCAGATCCTGGCAGAGAGCCGGGCGACCGCCATCGAAGGACTCCTCGAAGCGCATCTGCACGAACACGGCTGACCCAGGCGAGAGCACGCATTCTCAGCAGGCTACTGAAAAACCCGCTTTCGCCCAGGCTGCTCAAAAAGGTCCAGATGCCAGGCGGCGCGCGCAGGGCCGAGTGAGGCGTACACTGGGTACGCCGCAGCGAGTGCCCCAGCGTGCCAACGCCGCAGATGGGCCTTTTTCAGCGGCCTGTTAGGGATGGGCCGATGGAAGCGGGGGCGGCAGGCGCGGTGCCGATCTGCCATGGGACTGGAGCCGTGGCGGCTTGACTCCGGGGCGGTCTCGCCCGTCCGGGGCGCTACTCGCAGCCCCAGCGTGTGCGATTGTCCGCAGCCAGTGGGAACTTGAGCCGCTCCTCCACGATGACAGGCGGCCCGTCCTTGCGGCGTCGGATCACCAGCCTCGTGACACCGAAGTGCTCTCCGCGGGACTGGCGGGCGTTGGGACGGATGTCGGACAGATACCGCGAGAAGCGTCTGCCGGCACGGCTGGTCTGAAACACGTCATCCGAGTCCCTCAGGGCATCGATCGCCTCGACGAACTGCTGCATGACATCGAACCCCTTGGCGTCCTGGCTCTCGTGCGCCTTGTTCGCCTCATGCTTCAACGCGGCCATCTCGGGATCGGTGAATGCGATGATGAAATTCTTGTCGGAAGGCGGAAGAATGGGCACGTGATTGGTCGGATACTCCATCACGATCACGCCCCGATCCGGTCGTCCCTGCGCATACTCCTCCGTCAACCAGAGCGTGACCGCCTTCATCACCATCTTCCGCGTGTAGAAGTTGATGTGCTGCGCGGTGTCCGAGAGGTGGGGAACGAAGACCATGGTCGGCTCTCGCGCCGCAACCAGCCTGTTCATCCGCTCCTGGTCGTGCGGGAGGACTCCCCGTCGGGCCTCATAGGTCTCTTCGGCTCCGAAGCAGAGGACCTGCTCTGCAGGGTAACCCAGGGTCTCCGCCCAGCGCAGCGCCTCGCGCTTTCTCACCTCCGCCTTTTCTTCCTTGGGCAGATCCCCGTCCACGCTACGGTAGCCCGAGGCGACAACGATGATGCTGATGTCGTTTCTCGGACCATGGAGGTGTGTCTTGTTCATCAGCGATAACGAACAGCCGATGTACCGGCCGTCGTCCGAATGCGGGAGGAACACCAGCGCCTTCTGACCGACCGGCAGCCCGGCCTCGCTGTAGATATACGGCACCGGGGCGATCGGCCGGTTCCGTTTCACCCAGCAGACTCGCATGTCCCGTCCCTCCCGGACAGCCCCGGCAGCATCCCGAGGTCTCCCCGCCCCTTTCGCGCAACCAGTGTACCATTTCAAGCGCAGAATACCAGCATCCTGGCCGAACGGGAGAGTCGCAGCGGGACATTCGGCCTGGAGAACCCGCTGGCCACCACCTTCTGGAGCGCGGTCAAGACCGGGACGAGCAAGGATATGCGAGACAACAGGACGCATTGATCATCGCGATTCGAACTCGAGTTATGGTTACGATCACGTCTTCGTGATTATTCGCGAACAGTGACTGTGCGGTCCCTAATAAAGGCGGCAGTGCACTCGGGACCGCACAATCCGGGGGAGAGTCCGAGGAGGGGCGGCGGCTCGCCCCTCTCGGTAGGGTACCCGCGCCGAAAGCGTGGGTGCGCGGGGAGGGCCGAGACCTTGCGGCGTGCCCTCTGCAAGGGCGAGGGCCTTCCCCGCGAACGAAGCGGCGCGAGCGACCGTGTAGCCAATATTTCGCGCCGCTCAGTATGGCGGGGTTTGGTCTTGACAGATAGACCCGGTCCGAGCGATGCTCTTGTCCGGGATGCCGGCGGCCTCCCGAGCGGGAAGCATGGCGTCGCGAAATCGAGAGACGGAAGGCAGCCAGGCCTCACGGCACGGGGAAGGAGAACAGAGGAGGTGCCCTATGCAGGTCGATTGCGTGCGGATCATCGTTCGGATCGTTGGGGCGCTTGGCTTGGTCTGTGGGATCATCGGCTTACTCGCCGGGCTCACGGACCATGCGTGGAAACTCGGGCCGACGGGGTGGTTTGCGGGCGGTGGACTGCTTGCGCTCCTCGCACTGATCGTGTTGGTCGAGGGCGCGACCGTCTGCAAGAAACCCAAGGAGTAGCCGCTCGCCACGCCTTGGAGGCTGAAGCCGAGTCCGCGATGTGCTCTTGCTGCGCCCGGCTGCAGACCGTCTGAGCTTTCCGGGAGGAGACGCGTCGGCGGGCCGGCGACGGGTGATCTTTGCGGTGATCAGGTGGCCCGCTCGGTCCACCAGGATTCGCAGTTTGTCCGCTCCGCCTCGAACTCTTCTCGGACCAGTCCCGCCAGGTTGTACCGTCGTAAGAAAGGTACCGGACACCTTTCGGTTCTTAACCGCCTGGAATTGCTGATGTGCAAAAACACTTTCTCGCCACGCACATATCACCATGGGTTTTCACCATCCCCGGTGCGGAGAATACGACTGAGATCTGTAAACTATTGCAAAGCACGCAGGATGTCGCCCGGGCCGAAGTGACCGCTCCGGCCGGTGCCGGCGCTGGTCCACACGCCGACGACGAGCTCTCGCCCGTGAGCGAACGGCAGATTGTTCCCCTTCCGCCGGACCTCGGCGTGCAGGCGGCCAGGCTCAGGATGCTGGGTCCATTCGACCCCGCCGATCAAGAGAGCGGCTCCGTCCGTGCTCTCCGCCACGAGGTCGATCTCGAGGGGCGCCCGATCTGTGCCGGGACCCCACCAGGAGCGGGCCGCCCCCCAGGCTCGGTTGAAGTACCGCCGCCGGGGGACGCTTTCCCGCACGAGGTCTTCCCAGATTCCGGAGACGTGCGCCGTCCAGTGCGCGCGGATCTCCCGCAGGACCGCGAGGCCTTGCCGGGACTCCAGCCGCGACCGGTTCGGCTCGACGAAGCGGAACCAGAACCGAAGGAACGGGTCCCCGATTCGGAAGAGCGAGCGCTTGCTGTCCTGCGGCGAGGCCCCGAACGGCTGGTCGCGCCGGACCAGCCCCAGCTCCAGCAATCGCCCCATCGGCCGGGACAACGAGGTGGCCGGCTTCCCCAGGCGGCCGGCGATCTCCGAGAGCCGATGACAGCCCTGGCCGATCAGGGTGAGAATCGAGGCCACCTGCGTGAGGTCGCGGAGATCGTCGAGGAGCAGCCGGGTGGGCTCGTCGTAAAGGACTCCCAGCGGGCTCAGGACGAGTGCCTGGATGGCCGCCTCCCGGTCGGCGTACTCGGCGGCCAGCTCCCAATGGCGCGGGATGCCGCCCCAGACAGCGAAGGCATCAATCGCCTCTTGCGCCCGCGGCGTTCGGAGCGCCTTCGAGATCCAGCCGCATGGGAGCGGCCCGATCCGGAGAATCTCGGTCGCGCGTCCGTAGAGCGGCGCGCTCCGGTCGAGGACCAGGCCCTGCATCATCCGCTAGGACGATCCCGCCACGACGAGGTGCGGCCCGCGGACGGATGGGGAATCCAGGCGCTTCTGGAGCAGGCTCGGCAGCTCGGGCGCGACCGCCACGAGCGCCGGGAACTCGTCGATGGCCACGACGGTTCCGGGGGAGGCCTGCTCCCAGGCCCGGGTGAGGAGCGCATCCCAGTCGGGGTACGTCACCCGGTCGAAGCCGGGAAGGAGCCGGGCGAGTTCGGTCGCCACGGCGACCCGCTGGAGGGGACCTTCGCGGTCATCCGCCACATAGTACACGGCGCGGCCGGCCGGGAGAGCCTCGATCAGCAAGCGGGACTTCCCGCACCGCCGGCGTCCGTAGAGCACCCCGAACCCTCGCTGCCGACTCCTGAAAAGCCGCTGCAGCCGGGCAAGCTCTTCTCGACGATCCAGGAATGGAAATCGCATGGGTAACCTCCGCATGTCGCCTGGAGGTATTATGCTACAATTACATTATGCAGGACCAGCATAATCAATACGAACGGCAGCGCATGGAAGCAGTCGGGGGACGAGGCATCCGTACGGGGGAACCAGGCCAAGCGACACCGCGGCGACCGTTCTTCAGCGAGGGCTCTCCCCCCTTGACCACACCCCGGGAACACGGCATGCTACGGTGTCGCTATGATTCCGCGGGGGGCGGCGTAAACAGCAGGATGGGACACTTCATCCAAGGGGAATGCCGTGCACATCGTCCTCAACTCCAAGTTCTTTCACTCCCTCAGCATCCCTGAACTGGCCGGGAAAGCCCGGGAACTGGGGTTCGACGGGATCGATGTCTGCGTCCGTCCGGGCCATCCGGTGAATCCAACCAATGTCGAGACGGCGCTGCCGAGGGCGGTCGCGGTCTGGAAGGCGCAGGGGCTGGTCTGCCCTCTGGCGACCGCGCCCGTAACGCTCGTGACCCCGGACGCCCCGGAGGTGGAGCCGTTGTATGCGGGTTGCGCGGCGGCGGGCGTCCCCCGAGTGAAGATCGGTTTCTTCCCCTTCACCCCCGGCGCGGACTACTGGGCCCTGGTGGATGCGGCGCGCAAGGCACTAGCGGGCTTCGCCCGGATCGGGGAAAAACACGCCGTGCAGACGGTGTATCAGATTCACAGCGGTCCGGTGCTGGGCTCGAATTGCGCCGGACTGATGCACCTGCTCCGCGGGTTGGACACGCATTGGGTTGGCGCGTACCCTGACCTGGGGCACCTGATGCTGGACGGCGAGGATTATCCGATGGGGCTGGCGATGCTGCGGGACTACCTGTCCGTGGTCGCGGTCAAAGACGCCTACCATGCCCCACAACCCGCGGGGAGCGCGCCACCGTTCGCTCCCCGATTTGTCCCTCTCGGTCGCGGTGCGGTGCCGTGGCATCGCGCACTCGGGGCCCTCAAGGCGCTGGGGTTTGACGGGGCGTTCTCGGTCCACACCGAATACGATTTCGATGAATCCATCATCCGGCAGGTCGGCTATGCGAACACGCCGCCGCCGCATCTGGAGGAGTGGGCTCGCGCCGATGCGGCGTATCTGCGCACGATGTGGGGCAAGAGCTAACAGGCTGCTGAAAAAGGCCCATCTGCGGTCACCCAGCGGCTGGGTACCCGCTTGCTCGGGCACTCGCTGCGGCGTACCACAGTACGCCTGGACCCACCTGCGGTGGGTACCCCGCCCCGGGTACCCATCCAAAGGATGGGTGCGCCGCCTGACATCTGGACCTTTTTGAGCAGCCTGGGCGAGAGCGGGTTCTTCAGCAGCCTGCTAGGGCGAGACAACACGAGCGGCAGCGTTATCGCTGCGCTTCCGTCTTGTCGCCGCTCTCGCCGGGTTTGCCGGGGAGGGAGACGCCCAGCTCTTTGATGCGCTTGCGCAAGGTGTTGCGATTGATCCCCAGAATCTTTGCCGCCTTGACCTGGTTGCCGCCGGTACGGCGCAGGATCAGTTCCAGGAGCGGCCGCTCGACGCAGGCGACGAAGTGGTCGTGCAGCCGGCCGTCCAGGCTGTCCTTGAGGCGGGCCATCTCGGCTCGCATCCAGCCCACCGGAAAACCTTCAGGCCCCGCCGCCGCATCCTCGGATCCCGCGCCGAGCCGAACCGCGTCCGGCAGGTGGTCCGGAAGGATCAGCCGCGTGGGCGCGAGCGCCGCCGCGCGCTTGACCGCGTTCTCGATCTCCCGCACGTTCCCGGGCCACCGATAGGTCAGCATCCGCTCCAGCGCCTCCGGCGAGAGCAGCTTGGACTCGGCCTGCTGCTCGCGGGCGAAGGCGGCAAGAAAGTGCGACGCCAGGGCAGGAACATCCTCCCGCCGGTCCCGCAAGGGAGGCAGATGGATGGTCACGACGTTCAAGCGATAGAAGAGGTCCTCGCGGAAAGCGCGCCGGGCCACGGCCCCCTCCAGGTCCTGGTTGGTCGCCGCCACGATCCGGACATCCGCCGCTAGAGACCCTTCGCTCCCCAGCCGCTCGATCCGACGCTCTTGCAGGACGCGCAGCAGCCGGGTCTGCAGGCTGAGGTCCATGTCCCCGACCTCGTCCAGAAAGACCGTGCCGCCCTCGGCCTGCTCGAACCGGCCGCGCCGGGCCGCCACCGCTCCGGTGAAGGCCCCCTTCTCGTGGCCGAACAGCTCGCTCTCCAGGAGCTCGCGCGGAATGGCGGCGCAGTTGACCGGAACGAAGGGGCGCCCCTTGCGCCGGCTGTTCTCGTGTACGGCTCGCGCGATCAACTCCTTCCCCGTCCCGCTCTCGCCTCGCAAGAGCACCGTGAGGTCGGTGCCGGCCACCTTCCCGACCGCCTTGAAGATCTGCTGCATGGCGGGACTCCCGCCCACGATCCCTCCCAGGTCGAATCGCTCCTCCACCGTCTCGCGCAGCCGGGTGACCTCCCGGGCCAGGGCCTGCGCCTCCAGCGCCTTCCCGACCAGCAGGAGCACCTCGTCCACATCGAAGGGCTTCCCGATGTAATCATAGGCCCCATGCTTCATGGCCTCCACCGCCACCTGCAGAGTCCCGTAGGCGGTCATCATGATCACCGGAAGCTCCGGTCGTCGCTTCCGGATCTCCCGCAGGACGGCCAGGCCGTCCCGGCCGGGCAGCCGGACGTCCAGCAGCACCAGGTCCACACCCGTGTCCTCGGCGGCCGCCAGGCCGCTGGGGCCGTCGGCGGCCAGATCCACCCGGTACCCCGCCCGCTCCAGCGCCTTGCTCAGCGCCCAGTGCACGCTCTCTTCGTCGTCCACGACCAGAATCCGCCGGCTCGTCATCTGCTGGATCCTTCCTCATCGCCTGCCAGCGGCAGCAGGACGCGAAACGTGGTCCCTCCCCCGCTCCGGCTCTGCACCTCGATCGTTCCTCCGTGCTCCTCGACAATCCGGAGGGAGATGGGCAATCCGAGCCCGGTGCCACTTGCCTTGGTGGTGAAGAACGGATTGAAAAGCTGCCGCTCGGCCTCCGACGCGATGCCCGGCCCGCGATCGGCCACCTCCAGCACGGCCGCTGCCTGCCCGCCGACCTGGGGGGAGACTCGCTCGAAGCGGGTGCGGACCGTCAGCTCCCCTCCCGTCTCCGCCATGGCCTCGGCCCCGTTGCGCACCAGATTCAGAAAGACCTGGAGCAACCGGTCCGGGTCGCCGGCCACGACGGGCACCTCTGGGTCGTATTGCCGAACCACCGCGATCCGCCCCGCCTGGAGCAGCGCCTCCTCCAGACGCAGCGCCTCCTCCAGGATCTGATTCACGTTGCAGGGCTCGCGTCGCAGCTCGCGCGTCCCGGCGAAGGCCAGCAGGTCGTCGACGATCCGGTTCAGTCGATCCACCTGGCGAATGATCATGGCCGTGAACTCGCGCAGGTTAGACGGGAAGCCCTGTTCCTTCTCCAGAAGCTGCGCGGCCGCCCGGATCCCCACCAGGGGATTGCGCACCTCGTGCGCCACCCCCGCGGCCAGGACACCGAGCCCCGCCAGCCGATCCGCACGGCGCACCTGCTCTTCCAGATCCCGGACCCGCGAGAGATCCCGCAGGACCAGCACCACGCCGCGCGGCTCCCCCGCGGGGTCGCTGATCAGCGAGACCACGGCGCTCACGGTCAGGGGTAACCCGTCCGACCGCAACACGTGCGCGTCGAAATCCGCGTGGTTGCGGCCCACGTCCAGCGTCTTGGCGGCCAAGGCGGCCAGCGGAGCGGGGGGAGGAAACACCTCGCCGATGGGCCGGCCCGCGATCTGAGAGCGCGAGAACCCCGTGAGCTCCTCCGCCGCCTGGTTCATGGACGTGACGCGGCTGTCCCGATCCAGGATGACGACGCCGTCCTGTAGACTCGAGAGGAGATCCTCGTAGTACGACTGCAGCTCGCCCAGGGCCGCGGCCAGCTCCGCCTTGGTCTTCCCGCGCTGGCGCGCGTCCCGTCGGTTCTTGTCGGTCGATTCAGGCTTCATCCGAGTGATTCCGGCTTGGCATCATGGCGGTTCAAGGTTTCCCTCGGGGCTGGGCTACTCTACTGGCTCCAGGCCGGCGGGTACCGCCACCAGACCGGCGCGCCCCCGGATCGGGCGCGGCAGGATCTCGGCCTCGGGGATCGACCCCTCCTGCTCTGCCAGGATTCTCCGGCTCAACTCCGCCAGGGGCATCGGCGCGATACCTTGCGCGCCCAGATGGGCCAGGATCCGCTCCGCCACCCACTGAAAGCGCCCCCCTTCCATCTCCGCGTGCAAGGTGAGGACGCTCAGCGGATCCCGCTCCACCCGCCCGCCCACCAGGGCGGCGAACCCTTCCCCATCCATTCCATCCAGGCCGAGCATCTCATCCAGCGTGGGGAGCGTGGTGGGGAGCTGCAGCGTCCTGAGGCGCCGCCCCTCCACCCTCGGGTAGAAGGGTCCCCGTCCGCGCGTATCGCTCGCATAGGCGAACCCCAGCTCGTCGAGGAGCCGCAGGCTCGCGGGGCTGCACTGCCAGCCGGGCGCCCCGAACCCTTCAGGCGGTCGGCCGATCACCCGCCGGTAGTCCTCCACCGCCTGGGTCATCCCCCGGCGCACCGCCGGCTCCGACATCCGGTGGAGGCGATCCTGCCAGCCCCGGTGGTCGTACCCGTGCACGGCCATCTCGTGTCCCGCCTCGACGATCGCCCGCATGACGTCGGCCAGCTCGGCCATGCGCCGCGCCGGGAGCAGTGTCCCGGAGAGGATCGTGCGCCACCCGTAGACCCGGGCGGCGCCCGTCCGGCGCATCTTGGCCAGAAAGCCCGGCCGCAGCGCCTGCAGGATGGCACGGCCGCTTCGATCCGGGCCCAGGGTGACGAAGAAGCTGGCGCGCACCCGGTGCCGATCGAGGAGCCGGAGCAGCGTCGGGACGCCGGTCCGCAACCCCTCGTAGGTGCAGACGTCGATCCGCAGCCCTAGCATGGCCTTCCCGACCTCCGACCGACCACATGATCGCCCGCCTGTCTAGCAGAATACTTAAGAACCCGCTCTCGCCCAGGCTGCTCAAAAAGGTCCAGATGCAAGGCGGCGCACCCATCTTTCGATGGGTACCCGGCGGGGTGCGAGACGTACTGACGTGTACATCGCAGCGCCGCGCGAGCGCGCCAACGCGGCAGATGGGCCATTTTCAGCAGCCTGCTACCGGCCATTGCCCACTCGGAACCACTCGATCGTGGGGCGCAGTCCATCTTCCAGAGAGGTCTCCGCCCGCACCCCGAGGATCTCGTGCATGCGCGCGAGGGCGGGAACGCTACGGGGAACGTCCTCGTA
>JAPLLC010000241.1 GCA_026387775.1 Candidatus Methylomirabilota bacterium
CCCAAGTTGACGAAGTCCGCCTCGGCCAGCCCCGTCGGGGCTCCGGTCACGGTGAACTTGGGCACGATCTCTTGCAGGGAGGGCCCGAGGTCGTCCGGAAGGGCGGTTTCAGTTGCCGCTGGAGCAGGCGCTTCGACGGGGACCGGCTGCGCCGGCACGGCCGGCGCTGGAACCACCGGGGGAGTCGGTGGCGGAGGCGTCTGGCCCTCGGACGCGCGGGCGATTCGCGCTGCCAGCGTGGCAACCGCCGGATGGCGGGGGCGACCTTCCTGCATCCGCAGGAGGACTATTCTGGCCTCTTCCACCATCCCCTGTGAGAGATAGAAATCCGCCTCGGCCACGTCATCCGCCATGGCCTGGTCATCGCTCGGCTCGGCCCGCTCGACGACCAGGGTCGGCTCCTCCTCGCCGTCGTCCAGGAGGGCGCGGAGCTCCGAGGGCAACTCCTCGTCCTGGGCGGGACCCAGGGCGTGATCGAGGTCCGGGACCGGCCCGGGACCGGCCGGGGCCGCCTCCTCAAAGTCCAGGAGCAAGCGAACATCCGGTGGAGGCGCGCCATCCTCTGCCGCGACGACCGGATCGATTGCCGCGAGAGGTTCCCATGCCGATAGGCTTCCCTCGACCGCACCCGCAACGGACGGCGGCGCTGCCGGAGCTATCTCCAATGGCTCTGGAACTCCGGCTGCCTCCACCGTCCCCGCGGCAGGCGGCGGCTCCGACGTGCCGGAAAGGAAGCGCTGTAGCTCCGCGTGATCCGGCGCGAGAGCCAAGCCTTCCCGGATCTCCTGGATCGCCTCGCCGTCGCTTCCGCCCCGCCGCAGAATCTGCGCGACGGTCAAAATCTCCGCGCAGGCCTCCTCCGTCTGTCGTCGCTCGCGATAGATCGCCTTGAGCCCCCGGTGGGCCGTCAGATTCTCCGGGGCCAGCCGGAGCACCTCCAGGAGCCGCTCGCGCGCTTTCTCTTCCAGGCCATATCTCTGGTAGACCTCGGCCTCGGCCAGTTGCTCGGCCACCTGACCGGCCGAGTCTCCCTCCCCCTCCGGCGCAAGCAGCCCCGGAGCGAACGCATCGCTCCCCATCCCCTGCAACGGCGGGGCGGCTTCCGGAGCACGCTCCAGGCTCACTTCGGGGAAGCTCTCCGCCGCCGACGGCAGCTCGATCTCCGCCGGGAGAGATCCATCGGCTGCAAGCGTCAGGTCCCATGCCGGCTCATCCTCCGCGGGGAGGCCGATCGGGGCATCGTCCAGCCTGAGAGGGATCTCCTCCTCGGAAGGCCAGACGACCTGCGTCGCTCCTGCGTCCGTCGTTTGACTCTCCAACTCAAGCGGTTCGAATCCCGGCGACAGCCAGTTCGGAGCGGAAGCGGGCTCTCCCACCGCCGTCGTCTCTTCGCTCGCTCCCGTTTCTGTCGCGCTCCCCGCCTCCGTCCCGATCTCCAGATCGAGGGTCTCTGCACCTCCTAGGAGACCGGCCCCCCACTCCGCGTCCTGCGCCAGCTCAGACGGCTCCTCCAGAAGCCGAGCCACCTCGTCCTTCCCGAGCGAGAGGTCCAGATCCTCCAGGCCGGAAAGTCCCAGATCCTGCTTCTCGACCTGCGGCCCCGTTTCAGGCGCTTCCAGCAAGAAGGTCGGCTCTTCGAGCGACAACGCCGCATCCTCCTGGCTCAAAGCCGGGGAGAAGTTTACCGGTTCCGCCGTCGGCGCCTGGCCGGGGCAGAGCGCCTCCAGGCACGTCTGGGCCTCGGCGTCCGTCGGATCGAGGGCCAGAAGCCGACGGTAGGTTTCGATCGCCGCGTCGATCTCGCCGACCATCTCCTGGGCCGAAGCCAGGGCCCGGACGGCTGTCCGCGCCTCGTCGTCGCGGCCCAGATTCTGGAGCATGTTGGCCAGATGGGCGTGGAGCGCCGTGAGTTGGGGTGCCACCGCCAGCAGGCCCCGGCAACAGGCGATGGCCTGATCCGGCTCGCCCAGCGTCAGCGCCTCGTCGCTCAGCCGCTCGCAGAGCGCGACCGCCTCATCGGCTCGTCCGGTCTGGAGCAGGGCCTGCCCCAGGGACGTGGCTACCGCCCCTTCGGGTATCCCAAGGGCCATGGCCTTCTGCAGGGCAGTCACCGCCTCGGCACCCAGCCCAAGCGACGCTCGCACTTCGCCCAACGTCTGCCACCCCTTGGCGTTCTCAGGCTCGGCGGCCGTGACCTTTTCCAGGACGTCGGCCGCCTCGGCAAGCTTCCCTTCCCCGCGAAGCATCTCCGCCAGACCGAGGTTCGCCTCGGCCGCCTGGGGAAGCAACTCGCGCGCCTTCTGGAAAAGCCGCTTCGCCTCGGCTGCCTGACCGGCGGCCTGGGCGGCCTGCGCGGCCCGGTCGTACTCGATGGCCGCCTCCTCCAGCGTGCCCGCCTTCATCAAGAGGTCGGCCAGCTTCGCAATCGCCGCGGAGTTCGTCGGATCGAATTGCGCCAGCCGTCGGTAGGCCTCGGTCAGCTTCGCCGTGTCGCCGACCTTGGCGAAATGCTCCACCACGGTCGTCATCTGGATCTTGGCCTCGCC
>JAPLLC010000157.1:0-6801 GCA_026387775.1 Candidatus Methylomirabilota bacterium
GGTGGTAGGTCTCATGTGCATCGAGATCTTCGGCTACACTCGGCCCGAGACCCGCATCTATGCGGAGCGCCTCGGCACAGCCTTCCAGCTCACCAACATTTTACGAGACCTGGGGCAGGACGGCGAGGCGGGGCGGATCTATCTCCCCCAGGAAGATCTGGCGCGTTTCGGCTGCAGCGAGGCGGACATCCTGGGGCGCCGCCTGACGCCCGCCTTCCGGGAGTTGATGAATTTCGAGGTGGGACGGGCCCGGACCTTCTACGCCGCGGCCCTGGAGGCGCTCCCGGCGGCGGATCGAAACTCCATGCTTCCGGCCGAGATCATGCGGGTCATCTACCATCGCCTGCTCACCCAGATCGAGGCGCGCGCCCACGATGTCTACTCACGCCGGATCCGGCTCTCCGACACCCGGCGCATGCTGCTGGCCCTCGGCTGCTGGGCACGGCACCGCCTGCACGTTCCTTAACAGGCTGCTGAAAAAGGCCCATCTGCTGTCACCCAGCCTTCGGCTGGGTACCCGCACGCTCGGGCACTCGTTGCGGCGTACCTGGAGTACGCCTCACTCAGTCCTTCGCGCGCCGCCTGGCATCTGGACCTTTTTGAGCAGCCTGGGCGAAAGCGGGTTTTTCAGCAGTCTGTCAAGACGACCTCACCTCATGAACAGATTGGAACGGACGTCATCCTCCGGATTCTCCCACACGTTCCGAAGGGCGTGGTCGCTCACGCGACGGCGGGGAGAGGAGCGGTGTGGGGTCAGACGGGGCGGGTGGGCGGTAGGTCGGGCGATTGCACGCCCAGGTCGGTCATCTGAATCCCCTGCACGTATTCCACCGTCCGGTCGTCCTGGATGTCCTCCAGCTTGCGGACGACGTCCCGGATCCGGATCGTGGCGCGCCGGATAGCGTCGAGCTTCCGGCGCGCGTTCTCGGGGAAGGTCTCGCCCTGCGCGATGAGGAGATCCACGAACCCCAGAATGGATCCCAGGGGGTTGTTGATCTCGTGGCGGATCGCCAGGCCGATCTCACCGATGGCGGCCAGCCGCTGGCTTCGGACCAGTTGCTCCTGGGTGGCCACCAGCATCTGGTGCTGCTGCTCCAGCTCCTCCGCCTTCTGCCGGAGCTCGCGCTGGAGCGAGAGCGTCCGCAACGCGCTGTGCACCCGGGCCAAGAATTCTTTCGGGTGGAATGGCTTGGGAATATAGTCATCCGCGCCGCGAAGGAGGCCCTCCACCCTTTCCTCCACCCGGTCCCGCGCCGTAAGCATGATGATCGGCAAGCCCTGCGTGGCCGTGTCCGCCTTCAGCTCCTGGCAGAGGAGGCACCCGTCGCCGTCCGGAAACATGCGGTCCAGAAGGAGGAGGTCCGGCACGCGCGCCCGCACCGCCGCGCGCGTGTCGCAGAGCGTCCCGCGGGTCTCCACCTGATACCCTTCCTGCTGCAGGATGGCGGTGATCACCGCCGCCTGGATGGGGTCATCTTCCGACACGAGGATGTGCGCCGAGGGCGGGGGAACAGGCAGGGTCATGGCACTCTCCTTTTGCAAATTGGGCGTCGAACAGGCGCGCCACCTCGTCCCGGGCGAATCGCGGCAGGGGTTCCTCGCCGCTTTGCCCCACCAGCCGGGTGCCCGCATCCGGAGGCGTCACCGCCCCGATCACGCTCCCCTCGATCCCCTGCGCCCGCCAGGCGGCCAGGACGCCATCCGCCTCTGACGGATCGCAGGTGAGCAGAAGCGCCCCGGACGCGATCAGCCCGAGCGGGTCCAGGCCCAGCGCCCCACAGAAGGCGGCGCACTCGGGCAGAATCGGGATGGCGTCTCGCTCGATCCGGAGTCCGACCCGAGCCGCCAGAGCCAGCTCCGCAAGACCGGTGGCCAGCCCGCCCTCTGTCGGATCGTGCATGGCGTGGACGCGCGCCGAGGCCGTGGCGGCCTGCGCATCCGGCAGGACCGAGACGCCGGGACGGCGCAGGAAGCCGCGCGCCCGCTCCTGCGTCTCGCGATCGATCCCGCGGGCGGCCGGCGTCTCCCCGAACACGCGCGCGAGGATCGAGGTCCCCTCGATCGCGATCCCCTTGCTGAGGAGCACCGCATCCCCGACCCGGGCGCCCGCCGTGGTCACCAGTCGATCCTTCTCCACCTCGCCCAGCATCGTCCCCGCCAAGATCGGCCGGTCCAGGCCCTGCGTCACCTCGGTGTGACCGCCGACGAGCGTCGCGCCCACGCTGCGGCAGGCCTCCTCCACCTGGGCAAAGATCGTGGTCAGCATCGCCTCGTCCGCCCGCCCCTCGGGCAGGAGAAGCGTCATCAGGAACCACGCCGGCCTGGCCCCGCGCACCGCCAAGTCGTTGGCGTTGACGTGGACCGCGTACCAGCCGATCTCCTCCGCGACAAACGTGATGGGGTCCACCTTGGCGACCAGGTAGCGGTCGCCCAGGTCCACCACGGCGGCGTCCTCCCCCACCCGCGGCCCCATGATCACGCGCGGATCGCGAATGGCACACCGCGCCAGGAGCCGCTCCATGACTTCGAGGGGGGGTTTCCCCAACGCTAACCAGGGGGCGTTCCACGTTGAACGTTCCACGTTGAACGTTCCTTTCAGAATTCGTACACGGCGAACGGCAGCGGGGGTAAGAGGGCCACCAAGAGTCCCAGGGCGAACAGCGCCAGCCACCACCGCAGCGGGTCCAGGGGCGTCAGGTCGTCCAGCGGCGGCGGATGGCGGAGTCCCAGCCCCACCGTGAGCGCGACCCAGACCAGCCAGCCTTCCCAGCGCGACACAAAGAAGAGGACGACCAGCCCGCCCAGAAACAGCCAGATCACCTTTCGGAACCGGCTGCCCAGGATCGCATAGGCGATGTGCCCGCCGTCCAGTTGCGAGAGGGGCAAGAGATTCAACGCCGTCACGAACAGCCCCAGCCAGCCCGCCAGGGCCAACGGGTGCAGGATCACGTCCGATCCGGCCGGGATGGGACCCTTGAGGATCCACTTGAGGAACAGATACGCGAGCGAGTTCCCCTCCTGCCAGACCACGCCCGTCATGGACTTCACCGGGGACAGGATGAGCCCGAGGACCAGGACCGGCAGCGCCACCACCAGACCCAGTAGAGGCCCGGCGATCCCGATGTCGAAGAGGACCTTGCGGCTGGGGATGGGGGAGCGCATCTTGATAATCGCGCCCATCGTCCCCATCGGTGGCAGCGGGAGCGGAATGAAATAGGGCAGGCTGACCTGGACCCCGTAGGCTCGCGCCGTGAAGTAGTGTCCCAGCTCGTGGCAGCCCAGGATGAGGAGCAGGCTGGCGGAGAACGGCACTCCCCTGAGGAGTGCCAGCGGCTGGCTGACCGGGTCGGCCCCCTCCATCATCGCCCCCGCGAAGAGCGTGGTGCCCAGCGTGGCGATCAAGAGGGCTAGGTTGAGCGGCCAGCCCTTCCAGCCGGAGGCCACCCGACGGGCGGCGGCGGGCAGACGGATCAAGGCGATCTCCTCCCGGGTGTGGATCAGGGGGACGAACCCCATGGGCTCGATCCGCGGGGCGAGGAGGGACATGGCGACCTCCGGCTCCACCAGGAGGCGCCCGCGAAACCGGACCGTGCCGTTCAAGACCTGCCAGTCCTCGATGGCGAAGATGTCGGCCATCTCCCGTCCCAGGATGAACGCCCACGGCTCGACCAACGATCCCGCTTGAGGCATGCGCACCCGCCTGGAAGAGTCCGCCCGGTTCATGAACTGCGGCGGTTATAACACGCGTGGCAGGACCGCGCAATCGTCCCGCCCGTCGGGCACCAGCCGGAGGACGGGACCTCCCCCGTCCTCGTCTTTGGCCAGGAACCGCATGGGGCGGCTCCCGCCCGAGAGCCACGCCGGGATCTGGTCCGCATAGTGGCGCGAGCCGGGATCGCCCGAGACTCCCCCGGCGACGATCCAGCGCGAGCTCTCGGGCGACCCCAGATCGATCAGCTGCCGATAGCTCGGGCCGACCTCGACCGCGAACGGACCGGTCAGGAGAAACGCCCCCAGGTTGACCGTCATCCCGTCTCCCGGCCGCTGGAACGGGCCCCGGTTCAGACGGAAGAGCCATGCCAGGAGACGAGAGGCCGCGCCCCGGCCCCGGCCGAAGAAGTGGCGGAACGTCAGCGGGTGGAGGTCTCCCCAGCGCCAGACGGAGGGATCGGGCCCCAGGCGAGTCTCCGCCGCCTCCCAGGCGGCGCTGAGGGCCTGCTCCACGACGGGGAGCGTGCCGTCCGGAAAACAGGCGGGCTCCCCCGACAGGAGCGCCGCATCCACCGCCGGAATCGCCAGGTGCAGCGTGCCGAGATACCGCGCGTACACCCCCGGCGCGCGCCGCTCCACGGCAGGCCGGATGGCGCGGTGCAGGAGCTCCTGGTAGAACAGGTGGTAGACCGCCGCCGCGGCGCTGTCCGCCCGCAGCTCGCCGTCCCAGCCGAGCAAGAGTTCGGCCGCCCGCACGGCCCGCGGATCCGCCAGGCGCCCCGCGGCGGGCCGCACGAGCTCCGCCACGATCGCGGTCGCTTGCAAGGAATGGACGTCGGCCTGGATGGCTGCCATGTCCGAAAGACGCGCACCCCGGCACTGGCCGAGGAGGAATGCGATGCGGCTCGCCCGATACCCGGGCTCCCAGAATCCCGCGGCAAGCGTGGCCGGCAAGGTATCCGCCACGCGGTTGTTGGCCGTGACGATGAAGCTCGCCGCCGGGTTGACGCGGCGGGGCTGCTCGTCCCAGGAAAGATATCCGCCCCAGGCGTGCCGCGGGTCGCTGCCATCCAGGACGGACGGCGCCCCCGGGTCCCCGCCCCGCCGGGGAAACCGCCCCGCGCAGAAATAGCCGAAACTGCCCCGCGTGTCCGCCGCCACCACGTTCTGCGCCGGGAGGGCGAACTCCCGCAGCGCCGCCTCGAACTCCTCGAGGGTCCGGGCCCGATTCATCCCCAGGACGCCGTCGAACCCCCGCCACGCCTCCATTCCGACCCAGCGGTACGAGGTCGGAGGCTCTCCCTCGCGGCCCGGCAGCAACGGACAGAGGACCCCTTCGTGCCGGACGAACCGCAGAGCGCTTCGGATCGCCTCGCGCCGGCCCCGCATCCGGAACGTCTCCTCCACCGCCTCAGCGTTCAGCGTCTCCCGGTAGTAATCCCCATCGTCCACCATGACGGCGGTCAGCCCCCAGGCCACCTGCGGAGTCCTCCCGATGAGCACCGCCGGGACCCCCGCCAGCGTCACGCCGATCGCCTGGAGATCGGGGGCGGTGAAGGCCACGGGATACCACACGCCCGGGAGTCCGAGGACCAGGTGCGGGTCGTTGCACAGAATAGGCTTCCCCGAGGCAGTCCGGTCGCCACCCAGCACCCAGCTATTGCTTCCCACCCCCGGACCGAGGAGCCCCAGCGCCCGCTTGGCGAGCAGATCCAGGCTGGCGGCGTCGGGGAGCGGGTCGTCCTCCAGGATGCCGGGCCGGCCTGCCCGAGGCGGGGGCAGAAGCCACGCGAGGGCGGGGTCGGCCGCCAGTCTGGCCAGGATCGGCTTGGCGGGAAACGCCAGGCTGAGCATCCACCCCATCAGCTTGCCGATCGCGAGGCTGTCCTCGGGCCGCCACGGCGTGGGGTCGGTGCCCGCCAGGAGGAACTCCGGCGGGTACCCGGCGGGTCTCAGATCCCCCACCCAGGCGTTCACCCCCCGGGCGAACCCGTCCAGAAGCAGGCGCGACTCTTCGCCGAGGAGCGCGAGCTCTTCTTGCACGGTCGCCTGCATGCGGAGGCTGCGGTAGAACTGATCCAGCGCCAGGATCGACGGGCCGGCCATGTGGAGGCCGATCCCGTCCAGCTTTCGATCCCCCGCCACCTCTGCCAGGCGCCCGAAGACGAGGCGGCGCATCGTCTCCATCTGCCAGAGACGGTCCTGCGCCGTCGCCACGCCCAGGCCGAACCCCAGGTCCGCCAGCGTCTCCGCAAAGATGTGGGGCACCCCCGCCTCGTCGCGAAGGATCCGCACCTCCGCCGCAAGGCCGGAGGTCCGCCAGGCCCCGGCGCGCGGCCCGCCTCCCGCGCCCCCGCCCAGGAGCCGCCGCACGAGAGTCGCCAGGATGAGTCTGGTGCAGGCCGGCGCATGGTAGGGCATCGGGCGCGACTACTTTCGTCTATATTGATAGTTGAATGTGCCGAGGATGTTGAAGGCCTCATCGGTCATCTGCGCCGGGAAAGGATCGAAGGGCGCGGCGGCCTTCACGGCGCGCAGCGCCTCGTTATCCAGCACGGGATAACCGGAGCTCTCCAGGAGCTGGATGTTGACCAGGGTCCCGGCCTTGTTCAGCGTGAAGAGCATGTGCAGTTCGCCCCCCATCCCGACCCGCCGGGCCTCCTCGGGATAGCCCCACTCGTTCTGAATCCGCGCCTTCAGCCGGCCCAGGTAGTCGAGGTATCGCGGATTCCGGCTGTCCAGAGGGATGGTGTTCTTGGCGGTGATCCCCGTGTCCCCGATCAGACCGGAGCCCAGGCCGGCGATCTGGTCCCGGAGCGACGGGCGCGGCCTGGTGTTCCCCGCCGGCCCCGAGGGAGGGGTGGAAGTCAGGACATCGCGCGACGGCCCGCTCAGGCTCAGGCCGCCCCGATCGGGTGGAGGGGACGTCTCCTGCCGGAACTCGCGGCGGGGCTCCGTACGCGGAAGGCTCACCTGGGGTCCCGGACGAGACGCCACCTGGGGAGGCGGGCTCGGCAGCGTAGTCGTCTGGGACGGGGGAGTTGATGACCCAGGCGCCGGAGGAGCCGGGGTCGGCCGCGGCGCTGGCAC
>JAPLLC010000157.1:6824-9539 GCA_026387775.1 Candidatus Methylomirabilota bacterium
CGCGCTCGGGCTGCCCCACGCGGTCGCCGCGCTCTCCCGACTCGCTGGACCCGCCTCTGGCGAGTGGCGCGGGCGCGTCCGGCTCGATCGATCTTCCGCGCTCCACCCGCTCCGTGGGCGCAGGGGAGCGCCCCGGCGGCGGGATCGCCCGCGGGGCCGGCTGGGAAGCGCTCGGCCCGGCCGGCGGAGCTACTGGCGGAGCTGCCGTCGGCGGCTCCACGATCCGCACGCGCAGCGGCCGATCCGGGAGTATCGGGGCCCTGGCCAGAAAGAATAGCCCACCCAAGAGTCCCGCGTGCAACACGAGGGAGATTGCAAGACTCTTGTTCAGAACCGTCTGTTGCATCGCACCTCGATATCCATGCTCGCCCGGGCCGCGCCTTCACACACCGGCCAACTTCTTTGAGCATTATAGGCAAGCCATGCCCTGCCGACAAGAACTTTACCCCCCTCCCCCAATCTCTTCGCCCTCCCTGTTGCCCTATGCCCCACCAGCGGCGGGGCTGTTTCTCCTTGAAAACCCCGACCGGACCGTGGCATGCTCGACGTCGTCGAAGGCAGCGCTCCCACTTTCCCAGGAGAGGCATAGCGCCATGAACAGCACCCGCCGCATGACCGTCGCCCAGGCGCTCGTCGAGTTTCTCGCGAGCCAGCGGGTGGAGCGCGACGGCGACGAGCATCCGTTCTTCGGGGGCGTCCTCGGGATCTTCGGCCACGGGATCGTCGCCGGGCTCGGCGAGGCCCTCGAGGCCGCCGGGGGCCGGATGTTGTACCAGCAGGCCCGCAACGAGCAGGCGATGGTCCACACCGCGATCGCCTACGCGAAGCGGAGCCGGCGGCTCCGATCCCTGGTGTGCGCGAGCTCGATCGGGCCGGGCGCGACAAATATGCTCACCGGCGCCGCCGCCGCCACGGTGAACCGGATCCCTGTCCTTCTCCTCCCCGGCGACATCTTCGTCACGCGGCGCGTCGCGCCGGTTCTCCAGCAGCTCGAACGGCCGGATACGCAGGACGTCTCCGTCAACGACTGCTTCAAGCCGGTCGCGCGCTACTGGGACCGGATCTCCCGACCGGAGCAGCTCGTCACGAGCCTGATGGACGCGATGCGCGTCCTCACCTCGCCCGCGGACACCGGGGCCGTCGTCGTCGCCCTCCCGCAGGACGCGCAGACGGAGGCGTTCGACTGCCCGGCCGCCTTCCTCGAGCCGCGCGTCTGGCAGATCCCGCGCAACCGGCCGGACGTCGAGGCGGTCCGGCACGCCGCCGACCTCCTCTCGCATGCGACGCGTCCGTTCCTGATCGCCGGCGGCGGCGTCCTCTACTCGGACGCCAGCGCCGCGCTCGACGCGTTCGTCTGCGCTACGCGGATCCCGGTCGGCGAGACGCAGGCGGGCAAGGGCGCGCTCGCGTGGGACCACCCGCAGAACCTGGGGGCGGTCGGCGTCACCGGCGGTCTCGCGGCAAACCGGCTCGCCCGCCAGGCGGACGTCGTCCTCACGGTCGGGACGCGCCTGTCGGACTTCACGACGATGAGCAAGACGATCTTCGCACACCCCGATGTGCGCTTCGTGTCGATCAACGTGAACGAGATGGACGCGCACAAGCACGCGGCGCTCGCGCTCGTCGGCGACGCGCGGGTCGCCCTGGAGGAGCTCGGCGCGGCGCTCGCCGAGCGCGGCTACCGGGTCCCCGAGGCGCGCGCGTCGGCGGCCGCGAGGCTCCGGGCCGAATGGACCGCCGAGGTCGACCGGGTCCTCTCGCTCACCGCCCCCGGGGGTCTCTCCCAGGCAGAGGTCATCGGCGTCGTGAACCGGGCGGTCGGCCCGGACGCCGTCATGGTGAGTGCCGCAGGCAGTCTCCCCGGCGACGTCCACAAGCTCTGGCGGACGCCGACCCCGGGCGGCTACCACGTGGAATACGGCTACTCGTGCATGGGCTACGAGGTGGCCGGCGGGCTCGGAGTCAAGATGGCGACCCCCGCAAGCGACGTCGTCGTCCTGGTCGGCGACGGGAGCTGGCTGATGCTCTCGGCCGAGCTGTTGACCGCCGTCCAGGAGGGCCGGAAGCTCGTCGTCGTCCTCCTCGACAACCACGGCTACGCCTGCATCACGCGCCTCTCCGGCGCCTGCGGCGGCCGGAATCGGTTCAACGAGTTTCGCTTCCGCGATCCGGCGACCGGGCTCTACACCGGCGACGTCGTCCCGATCGACTTCGCCGCGAACGCGCGCTCCCTCGGCGCGGACGTCCTCACCCCGCGGAACCACGCCGAGCTCGCCGCCACCATGCAGACAGCACTCGCCTCCGACCGAACGACGGTCGTCGTCGTCGAGACGGACCCGAGCGTGGATGTCCCTTCATACGAGAGCTGGTGGGACGTGCCGCGCGCCCAGGTCTCCGGGTCGGCGACGGTCCGGGACGCGCGGGCGCGCTGGGAAGCGGGCGGGCAGACCGAGCGGTGGCACCTGTGACGACGTCCTACCCGAACCATTTCACCGCAAAGGTCGCAAAGACCGCAAATCGAGCCAGGATCTGTGGACCGGCCCTCGGACCACGGATGGGAATCGTACGGCTCGCCCAGACTTGGTGATTCCGGAACCCTCTGAAATCAGGGGGTCTCTCCTTCGCGCCCTTTGCGTGCTTTGCGGTGAGATGTCTGGCGTGGTGTGCTGTCTTTGATGGAAACGGGAGACGCAGCAGATCAGACGGAGAGTGCGC
>JAPLLC010000266.1 GCA_026387775.1 Candidatus Methylomirabilota bacterium
CCGACCATGGTGGTGGCAAAGTTGAAGAGCCGGGTGGTGACCCCGGCCGTGTTCATGAGGCGCGCCGACAGGATGAACAGCGGGACGGCCAGCAGGACGAAGTTGTTGATCCCGTACATCATCCGCTGGGTGATCATGGGGACGTTCATCCGGCTGCCCTGCTCGATGAAAAAGGCCAGCAGGCCGGTCATGCCCAGGGACATGGCGATGGGGACGCCCAGCATGAAGAGACCGATGAGTCCGATGGTGATGATGTAGGTCATTGCCATCCCTCGGGGCCCCGTGCGGCCCGCTGAAACGATGCGCGGACCAGCTCGGCGATATTGGCCAGTTGGTACCAGAGCATCGCCAGTCCGGCGAGGAAAATGACGAGATAGACGTAGCCCATCCGCAGCCAGTCTACGGTTGGGGCGAACGTCTTCCAGTTGAGGACGGTGTTGGTCCAGGCCCCCCAGGTGATGATGGCGAGGAAGGGGAGGATAGCGATGTCCGTAAGGATTCGCAGGATCCTGGCGGGTCCCTTGCCGATCCGATCGACCAGGACTGTTACCCGGATGAGGCCGTCGTCTCTGACGAGCACCGCTGCCCCCAGAAACACCATCCAGACGTACGTGAGCCGAGCCAACTCTTCCGACCAGACCGCGGAGAAAAGAAAGGTCCGCGCCACGACCTGGAAGAAGGTTGTCAGGAACATGAAGAACAAGAGAATCCCCGCCAGGATTTCGAGCGTCCGTTTCATCGTGACCTCATGCGTCCACGGATCGAAGAAGACCCCTGTCCGAACTCATGAGCGCGGGACAGGGGTCTTCATGATTGAGTTGTTTCACTTCATTCGGGCAGTTTCCTATTTGATGGCCAGCACCTTCTCCAGCATGCCGGGCACCCAGAGGGTCTTGTTCAACTCGTCCAGGGCCGGCTGCACCGCCTTCTGGAAGGCCGGCACGTCCACCTGGACCAGGGTCATGCCCTTGGCCTGCAGGTCGCCGAGCAGTTTGTTGTCGAAGGCCACCGCCTGCTGGTTGGCGAAGACAGTCGCATCCTTCCAGGCATCCAGGATCAGCTTCTGCTGGTCGGCCTTCAGCGTGTCGAACCACTTCTTGGAAATCTGGTACTTGCAGGCGGAATGCACGTGCTGGGTGTTGATCAGGTACTTCTGGGCCTCGTAGAACTTGTAGGCCCAGATGGACTCCATCGGGTTCTCCTGTGCCTCGGCCACGCCGGTCTTGAGGGCCATGTACACCTCGGGGAAGGCCACGACCACGGGCAAGGCGCCCAGGGTCTCCCAGATCTTGATCCAGACCTTGTTCTCGGGCAGGCGGATCTTCAGTCCCTTGAGCTCGGCCACGGTCTTGATCGGCTTGTTGGCGGTCAGATAGCGGGCGCCGCGATAGACCACGCCCGCCGTCATGACGCCCCGCTCCTTCAAGGAGATGTCGTTGATCTCCTTGCCGACCGGGCCGTTCCAGAATTTCCAGAAATGGTCCGCGTCCCGCATCACGTAGGGGACCTCGAAGACCTGGTACTTGGGGAAGAAGATCCCGGTGTCTCCGGAGCCCATGGCCCCCATTTCCAGGCCGCCGGAGCTCATGCCCTCGAAGACGTCCCGCTCGCCGCCCATGGCCCCGCCCACGTGGATCTGGACCTGCATGTCCCCCTTGCTGCGCTGCTCGACCAGTTCCTTGAACTTCACCTGGCCGAAGTGGACCGGGGCGTCCGGCCCGTAGGTGGACCCGATGTTGATCTTCATCCCCGCCGCCGCCGGCAGGGCGACCATCGCGACGCCGAGCGCGGCCACGCAGAATGCTACCACTCCCATCCGCACCTTCATGGTCACACCTCCTTGGTTTGAGTGGGCAGCCTGCCGCGTGGGGAGAGGCGGTCAGGCCATGGGGATCGCGGAGAGGCAAGACAAGACGTGCGGAAAAGCTATCCAAACGCCCTTCACTTGTCAAGAAGGTTCACGCCGGGGCGCGGGCTTGAATGGCCGGAAGTACAAGGGGTCTTGCCGGGTCCGTTCTTGGCGGGCGGATCCGCGGCGGGGTGCGGGTGCCGGGGAGGCGCGCGGGTGTTTTTCGTTTTGACAGTCGCGGTGACGTATGGTACCCATTCCTCCACTCGCCGTGCAGACCGGGTGCGGCATTTCGGCGAGATTCCCCGGGAAAGGTGGACGCGGATGCATTTCTTTCAGCATCGGGGCGACGATCTCTACTGCGAGGAGGTTCCGGTCACCCGCATTGCCGAAGAGGTTGGCACGCCAGTCTACATCTACAGCCATGCGACGCTGACACGGCACTTCCGGGCCCTGGACGAGGCATTCGCCTCGGTCCCGCACCTGATCTGCTTCGCCCTGAAGGCCAACGCGAACCTGGCCGTCCTGAAGCTCTTTGCGGGTCTGGGGGGCGGCCTGGATGTGGTCTCGGGCGGCGAGCTGTTCCGCGGGCTGACGGCGGGCGTGCCGCCTCAGCGGATTGTGTACGCCGGCGTGGGGAAGACTCGCGAGGAGATCGCGTACGCGCTGAAGTCCGAGATTCTGATGTTCAATGCGGAGTCGCCCCAGGAGCTGCGGCGCATCGACGAGGTGGCAACGGAGCTGGGACGGAAGGCGCGCGTGGCGTTGCGGGTCAACCCGGACGTGGACCCGAAGACTCACCCGTACATCGCGACCGGCCTGAAGCAGAGCAAGTTCGGGATCGACATCGGTCGTGCCCTGGAGGAGTACGAGGCCGCCAAGCGGCTGCCGGCCCTGGAGGTGGTGGGGATCCACCAGCACATCGGGTCGCAGATCACCAAGATCCAGCCCTTCGTGGACTCGCTCACGCGAACCGCGGCCTTGGTCCGACGGCTGCGCGAGCAGGGGACGAACATCCGCTACATCGACATCGGCGGCGGGCTGGGGATCACCTACAACGACGAGACTCCGCCGCTGCCAGAGGAGTTCGCCTGGGCGCTGATCGGGGTGATCAGGGACCTGGATGCCACGATGGTGCTGGAGCCGGGGCGCATGCTGGTCGGGAATGCGGGGATCCTGGTGACCCGGGTGCTCTACACCAAGCAGTCCCCGGTCAAGAACTTCGTGGTGGTGGACGCGGGAATGAACGACCTGCTCCGGCCGAGTCTTTATGGCTCGTATCACGCCATCTGGCGCGTGCATCGGGTGGCGGGACGCGACGAGGTGACCGTCGACGTGGTGGGTCCCATCTGCGAGTCGGGGGACTTCCTGGCCAAGGATCGGCTGCTCCCGCGCTTCGAGCCGGACGAGCTGATGGCGGTGATGTCGGCGGGGGCCTACGGCCACACCATGTCGTCGAACTACAACTCCCGGCCGCGCGTGCCGGAGGTGATGGTGCGCGGCGACCGGTTCACGGTCGTACGTGAGCGCGAGACG
>JAPLLC010000005.1 GCA_026387775.1 Candidatus Methylomirabilota bacterium
GCCGATCGCGGCCGACGTACGCCCTCAGGGCGACGGGAAGCTGAATGCCAGGCTGAAGATCCTAGCGGGATTGCTGGACGTCGATTTCGACGACCTGAAGCAGCGGGAAAGACGGCGGCGGCGCTGGCGAATCGTGCAGGCGGCGGCGGCGGCCGTGGCGGTGCTCTTGGCCGTCGGCGTGGTCTGGTATCAGGGGCACGTGAAGGCCCAGGAGAGCGCCAGGGCTCGGTACCTGCAAATGGCGGAGATGCTGCTCGCGCAGGCCAAAGAGGCGATCCAGGTTCGCCAGGATGCGGTGGCATCCCTGTATGGAGCCCACTCGATCCGATACCGCCTGCTGGCCGGAGCGGAGCCGCAGGATGCGGACTTCCTGTCGTCGCTCTCCCCGCCCGCGTTGCTGACACGGAGCCTGCCGGCGGCGGGGTTCTCCGGGGGCCTCGCGGTGCACCCCGCCGGCAAGCTCCTGGCCTCGGGAGGCCAGGATGGCTCGGTGCGCCTGTGGGACATGACAGAGGGCCGCCCGTTGCAATCCTTGACAGGCCACACCGGCAGCGTGGCGTCGGTCGCCTTCAGTCCCGATGGCCGCCTGCTGGCTTCCGGAGCGGCCGACAAGACCGTCAGGATCTGGGACACCCACTCGTGGGAGCCGGTCGCGGTTCTGCGGGGCCACGAGGGGCAGGTGCTCTGCGTCGCCTTCAGCCCGGATTCCGGGCTGCTTGCCAGCGCCAGCCAGGACAAGACCGTCGGGCTGTGGGATGCACGGTCGGGGATGGCCATCGCGCGCTTGTCCGGCCACGCTGCCGACGTCAATTCGGTCGCCTGGAGCCCCGACGGCAGTCGGATCGCCAGTGGCGGCAAGGACAACACATTGCGCCTGTGGGACGCCGGGCGGCGCGCCCCGCCGGTCGTCCTCGCCACCTACCGTCAGCCTATCACCTCGGTCGCCTTCAGCCCCGACGGCCGGTTCCTGGCCGCGGCCGACCATGACGGCAGTTCCAAGCTGTGGGATCTCGCGCTCCACCGGGAAGTGGCGGCGCTCGGCGCGCATCGCCTCGCCGTATCCAGCCTCGCCTTTAGCCAGGACGGAGCGGTCCTCGCCGCCGCCAGCCGAGACCGCACTATCAAGCTCTGGGAGGTCAGCACCCGCCAGGAGCTCGCCACCCTCACGGGGCACGCCGACGAGGTGGGGGCGGTGGTGTTCCATCCCGATGGGCGCCGCCTGGTCTCGGGAGGCGCCGACGGGACCCTCAAGATCTGGCAGGTGGCTGCCCATGAGGATCTCGCGATCCTGAGCGGCCACCAGGACGCGGTCCGCGGCGTGGTCTTCAGCCCCGATGGCCGGCTGCTGGCCTCGGGAGGGGACGATACCACCATCAAGCTGTGGGACGTGGCCAGCCGTCGGGAGGTCGCCACCCTCCGCGGCCACCGCGACTCGGTGCGGGCGGTAGCGTGGAGCCCCGACGGACGACTGCTGGCCTCCGCCGGCCGCGATAACACGGTGCGGTTCTGGGACGTGGCAGCTCGCCAGCAGCGGGCCGTCGTCGTGGCGGGCGACGATTATGTGGTCGGACTCGCCTTCAGTCCGGACGGGCGGCTGCTGGCGTCGGCGGGATGGGATCGGAAAGTCAAGCTGTGGGAGGTGCCGACCTTGCGCCCGGCCGGCGTGCTGGAAGGCCACACCGGACAGGTGGGCGGGGTGGCCTTCAGCCCCGACGGGCGTCTGCTTGCATCCGCCAGCTACGACTCCACCGTGCGGCTGTGGGAGGTAGCCACACGGAAGCCTCTCGCGACGCTCCGCGGCCACGAGAAGCACGTCCGCGCCCTGGCCTTCACGCCGGATGGCCGAATCCTGGCAACGGGAGGATGGGATCGCCTGATTCGGCTGTGGGACATGGGAACCCGCCGGCAAATCGGGACGCTCCTCGCGCACCACACCTACGAGGTGTGGTGCATCGCCATCAGCCCCGACGGGCGCCTGCTCGCGTCGGGAACGCCGAGCCAGGACCGGCGCTCCATCCGGCTGTTCGACTTGCAGACGCGCCGCCTCGTCACCTGGTTGAGCGGTCACGACCAGTACGCCCTGGCGGTCGCCTTCAATCCGCGCGGGGACGTGCTCGCCTCGGGCGGAACCGACCGCGTCGTACGGCTCTGGCGGGTCGCCGATTTCTGGCCGCAGCCGGCGGCTCGAAACCGAGACGATCCCGGCGCTCTGCTCCGCGACTATCTCGAGCACCCGCCCTATACCGTGGATGGAATGGACAAGGTCATCGGGGAGATCGAGCGCTTGACGGGCTTCAGGCTGGTCGGGACCGTCGCTATGCCGATCGCTCAACCCCGGTGAGGATACCCATGGAAATCATCTGGTCCGCCGTCAGACCCGACAACGCCCTGCTCATCCTCCTCAGCCTGGGGGCGGTGCTCCTCTTCGCCGGGCGCCGCCGTCTGGGCGGTGGGCTCGTGGCCATCAGCGCCGCCGCCCTGCTCGCCATCGGCCTCTTGCCCATCGGCGCCTGGCTGCTGGCGCCGCTGGAAAACCGGTTCCATCCTTCTCCCGCGTTACCCCAGCAGGTCGACGGCGTGATCATGCTGGGAGGCGCCCTCGATCACGACTTGACTGTGGCGCGCCGCCAACTGGTCCTGCGCGACCCCGGCGAACGGCTCGTCGCCCTCGTGCGCCTTGCGCGGCGGTACCCGGAGGCGCGGCTCGTCTTGGCCGAGGGAAAGGGCAGCCTGGGTCCCCGCGAGATGGAGGAGGCGCTTCCCGCCAAGCCGTTCTTCGCAGACCTGGGGATCGACCGCGGCCGCGTGATCGTCGAGTATCAAGCGCGCAACACATACGAGAACGGGCTCCTGACCAAGCGACTGGTGAACTACCAGGCCGGGCAGCAGTGGATCCTCATCACCTCCGCCTGGCACATGCCCCGCGCCGTCGGGGTCTTCCGCAAGGCGGGCTGGCCCGTCATTCCGTACCCGGTGGATTATCGGACGAACGGCACCTCCATCGCGTACCGCGGCCTTGACCTCAAAGGTGGACTCGAGCGCTTCTCGCTGGCCGCACGGGAGTGGGTCGGCCTGCTCGCCTACCGCATCCTGGGCTGGTCCGACGAATGGCTGCCCGCCCCGGACACGGACGCCGCCCGCTCCGGCCGCCCCCAACCGTCCGGCAATGGTCGGCAGGAGCCCAGGCCATGATCGTGCTGACCGGCGGCGGCACAGGGGGGCACCTGGAGGTCGCACGCCTCCTGAAGGAGGCGCTCCGCGCCCGCCGGGTTGCGCCGATCTTCATCGGCACGGCCCGCGGACAGGATCAGCGATGGTTCGGCACCGACGACGGATTTGCCGCGCGCTACTTCTTGAACACGCGCGGGGTGGTGGATCGAGGGAAGGCAGGGACGGTTGTGTCGCTCGCCTTGATCGCTCGGGCCGCCGTCACCGCCGCGGGCATCCTCAAACGCTCCGCGGCCAGGGCGGTGGTAGACGTGGGAAGCTACGCCGCCGCGCCCGCAAGCCTCGCCGCCGTCATCCGGCGCATCCCCCTGTTCATCCACGAACCCAGCGCCGTGGTCAGCCCGCTCAATCGCCTGCTGCGCCCGCATGCCGCCGGATTCTTCAGCTCGTACGGCGACGCTTCTCCGGTGCCCGACTTTCCCGTTGATCGGACGTTCTTTGACCTGGCCCGGCCGCGGACGCGGGTCGGCCGGATCGTGTTTCTCGGCGGCAGCCAGGGTGCGCGCTTCATCAACGACTTCGCGCTCGAGGTCGCCCCGACGCTCCGGCGCATGGGGATCGCGATCACCCACCAGACCGGCGAGGCGGATTTCAGCCGCGTGCAGGCCGGCTACCGGGCGCTGCACGTCGATGCGGACACGTTCGCGTTTGACAGCGCCCTGACGCCGCGCATGGCCTCGGCGGACTTTGCCGTGAGCCGGGCGGGAGGCGGCACCGTGTGGGAGCTCGCGGCGAACGGGCTGCCGACCCTCTTTGTGCCCTTCCCCCATGCTGCGCGTGACCACCAGTATCGGAACGCCCGGTTCTTCGCGGATCGCCGGCTGGGGTTCGTGGCACGGCAATCGGAGCTCGATCTCAATCGGCTGCTTTCCGCGCTGCAGTGCGATCTCCACCCGATCAGCACGGGGCTCATGGCCCTGAACAAGCCAGGCGGCGCGGAGCGGATCGCGGAGTACGTGTTGAACCGGCTCGGCGGGCAGGGGTGAAGAGGACAGAGCCACAGAGGTCAGAGGTCAGAGGTCAGAAGGCAGAAGGCAGAGTCCAAGGTCGGAACCGACGCGGTGGGCAGGTGGGGAGAGGCTCGGCGGGGCCGGGGGCGATCATCGCGGGGTTCCACTGGATTCTAAAGATTAGTTCGCTTTGCGTCAGGCTGCTCAAAACGGTCCAGATGCAAGGCGGAACGCGCAAGGCGGGGCACCCACCGTAGGTGGGTCAAGGCGTACTCCTGGTACGCCGCAATGAGTGCCTCAGCGGGCGGGTACCCAGCCGCAGGCTGGGTGACCGCAGATGGGCCGTTTTGAGCAGCCTGAGAAGGGGGGACGCGTGGGATACGATCCGAAGCCGATCGACACGACGGATGTAGTGCTCACGCCGGAGATCCTGACGCTGACCGAGCGCCTGGCAGAGAGTGCCCACGACACCTGGGCTCGGAAGCGGCTGGAGGATGGGTGGCGGTACGGATCCCACCGGGATGATGCGAAGAAGGAGCATCCCTGCCTCGTGCCATACGAGGAACTCCCGGATTCCGAGAAGGAGTACGACCGCAGAGTCGCCATGGAAACGCTCAAGGCGCTGGTGGCCCTCGACTACCGGATCGAACGTCCCAAGGGGAGCCGGGTCGAAGATCGGCCTGCCCCGTTGCCGGACGCGGCTGCGCCTCCTATGCTGGACATCCTCCGCGGCCGGGCGACTCTGGATCTCCGCGAACTGCTCGCCATCTGGCACGCCCGGGATCCGCAGGCGTGGGCCAGGTCGCCGGAGCCCTTTGCGCTTCTCGGCGAGCGGATCCTCCGCGTCGGCGCCCCGCTCCCCGCCCACGACGTCCTGGCTGTGGGGCTGACGGCGCACCCGGCAGACGTGCGGCTGCGCCAGCTCCAGGGCCTGGCCCTGGCGCGCAGCGGGGCGGCTCGCAAGGCGAACCAGATGCTTCAGGCACTCTTCGCCGAGGGCCACGCCGATAGCGAGACGCTGGGGATCCTCGCCCGCACCTTCAAGGATCTTTCGACCGGCGCCGCGACACCCGACGAGCGGCGTGCGCTTCTCTGCCAGGCTCATGCCCGCTACCGCGACGCCTACGGCTTGGCCGTGGTCCGGCGAGACCCGGACGGCGCCCTGTACACCGGGATCAATGCCGCGAGCACCGCCCTGCTATTGGAAGACAAGGACACGGCTCGACAACTCGCCCGGGAGGTCCGGGGCTGGTGCCGGCAGCGCCTGACCCGATCCGCCGACTACTGGGCGGAGGCCACACTGGGTGAGGCGGCGCTCATCCTCGGCGACTGGGCTGAGGCCGAGCAGCACTACACCCGGGCGGCAGCCCTGGGCCGGAGCAATCTCGGCGACCTGAGCACGACGCGCCGCCAGGCCCGCCTCCTCCTGCGGCGCCTGGACCGGGACCCCTCCCAGTGCGACCGCTGCTTCCGGATCGGTCCGGTGGTGGTTTTCGCCGGGCACCGGATCGATTCGCCGATACGTCCGACCCCCCGCTTCCCCCCAGAGCTCGAGCCGGCGGTCGCGCGCGCCCTTGCGGAACGGCTTGCTGCGCTCGGGGCCGGGATCGGCTTCGCCTCGGCTGCGAGCGGGGCCGACCTCCTGTTCCTGGAGGCGCTCCGTGCCGGCGGGGGAGACATCCATGTCGTCCTGCCGTACGACCGGGAGCAGTTCCGGAAGGACCAGGTGGACCTCGGCGACGCATCCGGCTGGGGGGAGCGTTTCGAGCGGATCCTTGCGCAGTCAACGGAGGTGGTGGTGACCTCCGAGCAGTCCGCTCCGGAGGCGCCGACAGTCTTCGAATACGCCAACACGTTCCTCTACGGCTGGGCCAAGCTCCGGGCGGAGCAGCTCGAGACCGAGCTCGTCCCCATCGCGGTGTGGGACGGGAAGCCTGGCGATGGTCCCGGCGGGACGGCCGGCGCCGTGGCGCAATGGCGGGCGCATGGAGACCGGGTCGAGATCATCGACCTCGCGAAGATTCTGCGGGCCGTGCCTGGCGGCGCGACGGCGGTCCCGCGCAGGGCGAGCGCCGTGTCGCCGGCGGCCCCGGAGCCGTCTACGTCCGCCGTCCAGACGGTCATGGCCATGCTCTTTGCCGACGCGGTCGGGTTTTCCAAGCTGACCGAGGTCCAGGTGTTGCGCTTCATGGAACACTTCCTGGGGGCCATCGCAGGGCTCGTGGCCGCGGCCGCGGCCGCGCGGCCCCCCTTTGCGCCCGTGGCCAAGAATACCTGGGGGGACGGCCTGTACTTCGTATTCGGGAGCGCCCGGGACGCCGGTCGCTTCGCGCTGGAGCTCTGCGAACGGGTGGACGGGACCGACTGGACAGCCCACGGGCTGCCGGCAAACCTGAGTCTCAGGATCGCTCTGCACGCGGGACCGGTCTATGCCGGCAGAAACCCGGTGACCGGCCAGCAGCCCGATTACACGGGAACGCACGTCAGCCGCGCCGCGCGGATCGAGCCGATCACGCCGCCCGGCCACGTCTATGCCAGCCAGCCCTTCGCGGCCCTCGCGGCCGCCCAGGGCGCCGCGGACTTCGCCTGTGACTATGTCGGCCAGACCCCGCTGGCCAAGGGGTACGGAACATTCCCGACCTATCATGTCCGCCGTCTACGATGACGGTGAGCGCGGGATTCCGGTGGCAGGCGGTGGAGTTGTTGTTGTGCCCATCGAACCCATTTGATAAGTTAGACGCGACTCGCACGGTGCGTCATAATAGGTAGAACCCACGGGCTTACCCCCCCCGGTCCTCAGCGAGGCCTTGATAGAATGCGACTGTCCTCGTGGTTTGCGCTGTGGCACCCGCGCTACCGGACGGCCCTCATCGGACTCACTGTCGCGGGCGCACTGGCATCCGCCCTCGTCTACGTCGAGAACGATCTGCTGGACCTGCTGACGCAATCGGTGGCGGCGACCCCCTTCCCTGCCCGGGCTGGAGGAACGACGGCTCTTGCGGTCGGGCTGGCGGGCTGGCTGCAGGTCGGCCTCCCCTTCCTGGCCCTGGGACTCTTCGTGGCCAGTCGCCTCGCCTCGGGGATCGTCGAGTTCTGGAAGACCCATCTCAACGGCGCGCTCACCATTCGCACGAAGGATGACCTGGAAACCGAGATCTTGCTGCACCTGATGCGCAAGGAGGATTCCTTCTTCAGCCGACACTCGCCCGCCGAGATGGTCAATCGCCTCGCGGTGGATCTCTCGCGGGTGAGCGAGCGCCGGCCGGGCCTGATGCGTGTCTGGTGGAGCGCCTTGCTGTTGCTGGGCAATCTCGCCTTCTTCCTGGTAAAGGACTGGCGTCTCGCCCTCGTTGCCGTCGTGACCTGCGCCGCCGGCGTCCTCTGGACGATCCGCACCACCAAGCCTGCCGCGGAGCTCGACAAGAGCTTTTGGGCTCAAGACGAGCGCGTCAAGTCCCGGTTCGAGGATCTGTTGCGGGCCGCCCCCGAGGTCCAGGTCGGGAATCTGTACGAGAAGATCCGCAGCTATTTCGTGCAGCTCCTGGGAGATCGAAGCAGCACCTTCTTGAAGTTCATTCGACTGAATGGAACCCTGCGAGTCGGCAACACCGTGTCGTACCTCTTGGCCTTTTCCGCCATGCTCTTGGTCGTGGTGTACATGCGACAACGTGGCGCGATCGACACCTCTCTGGCGCTCGTGCCGGTGATCGTCCTGCGCCTGCCAAGTCTGTTCAGCGAAGCCTCGGAGCTGGTCTTTCTCCGGCTCGATTTCCAGCTCGCGCGGGTCAGCATGGAGCGGCTCTCGGAGTATGAGACTCGCGCGGACGAAAGCGATGGGTCGCGCGCGACCGCCGCGGACACGACCCCGGCAGAGGCGATCCGGTTCGAGCGGGCCACCTATCGTTATCCCGGGGCCGGCGGCGCCCAGCAAGGCGGCGTGAGCGACATCACCGCCACTTTCCTCCCTGGTCGATGGACGGCGATTGTCGGAGGCACCGGATCCGGGAAGTCGACAATCCTCAAGCTCTTGCTCGGTCGCGTGAAACCGCAGGGCGGCACAATCCGCCATGGGTCCGCTCCGCTCGACACTCTCAGTGACGGGGGGCGCGCGACGCTGCTCTCCGTCATGCCGCAATCCTCCGTCCTGCTCAATGCCTCCATTCGCGAGAACCTGCTGTTCGGGCGGCCCCAGCCGGAGGAGCCGCTTTCCGAAGCCGATCTGGACATCATCGAACGGGCTGGGCTGGGAAGGATCTGTCGGCTCAAGGCGCTCGACATGTTCCCGGCGAGTCCCGCGGACGCGGGCGAGATCGTGCAGGGCATCCCGGGAACACGACGCCGTCTCCGCAGTCAGCTCGAGGAGAATTGCCAGGCCGAGGTGCGGGCCCTCGAAGAGGGCCACTGCGACGCCCAACAGTGGGTCCTGGAATGCCTGCTGGCCGGCCGATGCGATCGCACCCGATCCGTCGGCCTGCTCACGGGGGAGAAGGCCCGCCGTAAGCTGCGAAGACTCGCGCAATCGGAGAGCGGCGCCCTCCTCGTGGCGCTCGGGCGGAGTCTGCTGCGGGAGAATCGGCGCCTGCTGAGTATTCCCAACTATCACGTCTATGCGCAGCTCTCCCCGTTCCCGCTCGACGAGCCCCTCTGGCGATTGCGGGCCGCATGTGTGGATCTGGCAGAGAAGGCCGACGTGTCGCTCAAGGAGACGGTGTCCCTTTGCGTGGTGAGCCTGACGAGCTCCTTGGCCGAACTGGCCAGCGATGAGCGCGCCGATGCGCTTCGCCATCCCGCAACCCGTCGGCCGCTTGCCGGCGCGATCGAGATCCTGGCGCCGCTGCTCGGAGACACCTGGCAACCATTCGTTGCCGAGGCCGTCCATCCGCATCTGACCTGGCGCGAGAACCTGATCTTCGGAGTGGTTGACATCCGGAATGCCCGAACCGGCCGACTGGTGGACCAGGCGATTCTGGACTTCGCCGAACAGGGAGGATTGAAAGAGTTCTTCACACGACAGGGTCTGGAGTTCCAGATCGGTCGGCTGGGCGCCAACCTCTCCGGCGGCCAAGGACAGCTCGTTGCCTTCTGCCGGGCGCTCCTGCGCCGGACTCCCGTGCTGGTGCTCGACGAACCAACCTCCGCACTCGATCCCGCAAGCCGCGCCGGCGTCGCGGCCCTGCTTCAAACCTGGAAGACCGATCGAATCGTCATCTCGGTCAGCCACGATGTCGAGTTTATCCGCGAGGCCGATGAGGTGATGCTTCTTGACGCCGGCCGCCTGATCGCCACCGGCTCGTTCGCGGAACTGGAGCGGGACTCCGAGCTGTTCGCGAAGACACTGAGACAGACATGAGGACAACCGCGCTCACCATTGCCGAGAAGCTCCGCACCGTGGAGACGTGCCCGCTGTTCTCCGGCGTTCCCTCCGCGGAGCTCGCGGTCCTTGCCGAGATGATGCGAACCGAGTACCTGCGCGCCGACGAAATCCTCTTCCAGGCTGGAGAGTTTTCGGACAACGTCTACGTCGTCGCCGCCGGCACGCTGAACGTCTTTCTTCCGAATGACCCTCTCCCCGTTCGCGCGCTCTCCCCGGGCGACCTCCTGGGCGAGTACGGGATGCTGGCAAACCTCGCCAGGACCGCTACGGTTCGCGCCTCAACGGACGCGGTCCTGCTTTCCCTCGATTACCAGCGGTTTCGCGCGTTCCTCCTTCGCTTCCCCGAGGCCACATTGGTCATGCTGAAAACCGCCGTGGCGCGGTTGGTCGCGGCGGAGAACAGGAACAGGCGCGGTGCGTCCCCCTAACAGGCTGCTGAAAAAGGCCCATCTGCGGCGTTGGCGTGCTCGGGCACTCGCTGCGGCGTACAGGCAGTACGCCTCGCTCGGCCTATCGCGCGCCGCCTGGCATCTGAACCTTTTTGAGCAGCCTGGGCGAAAGCGGGTTTTTCAGCAGCCTGCTGGAGACATGTTCCGCGCTACTTGCTGATGGATGTGTGGCGCGTGAGCACTGTAGCCCACGCGAAGGCCCTTGGGTAGTTGGCGGTTCAAGGACTCTCTCTGAAGGCGGTGGCATATGGCACGAGCAGGTACAGCACTCGCGACGCATCTCGGCATCTCCGGATCGAGCCAGGAAGGCATGATTCTTCGGCTGCTGATCGAGCTCGGGGCTCAGATCGTCGGCGCGCAAGAGGGTTCGCTCTTGGTCCTCGACGAGAAGAGGCAGGAGCTTGTGTTTGCCATGACGATCGGTAGCACATCGTCTGAAACGGCCTTGATCGGGCAGCGGGTTCCTCTGGGCAAGGGCATCACCGGTCTGGCGGCCCAGACCCACGAGGTCCAGATCGGAGCCCCCACCTTTCGAACCCGGCAGGCCAAAGGGCACGGCACCGCCGCGAACCAACCGCAAGCCGTCTTGGCGGCTCCGATGCTGATTGCCGACCGGCTTATCGGGGTCTTGACGGCCGTGAGCTTTGCACCCGACAAACGGTTTGCGAGCGCGGACGCGCTCCTGTATGGCCGCATTGCCGCAGTGGCGGGCGTCGTGGTGGACCAGAGCCGTCAACTGAACATTCTTACCGCGCTCCAAGACGGCCGCCGCCCGCGGCGGCCTCTGAACCAAGCGGAACGTCTCGAACACGACATCGTCCACGCCATCACGCGGTTGACCGTATGCAAGCCGCACGCGAAGCCCCAGCTTGCCCGATTGCTCACCGCGATGGCGACGCTACTGGAGGAGTGAGTGGCCAGACCGACCGCGATCACACTGCACGCCCTTCTTGGGAAACGCCTGGCGGAGTTTCCCCGGCAGAAACTGGAGCCGGTGACCGTGGCTGTCGTGGACAGCGGCATCGACGCCACCCATCCGCAATTGGCGGGGCGGATTGTCCGCGCCATGCGGGTGGAGCCCGCCGGGAAGAAGCAGCGCATCGTCAAAGGCGCAGTCCCACGAAACGCGGATGTCTATGGCCACGGGACCGCCGTGGCGAGCATCATCTGCAAGATCGCACCCAACGCGCGGATCGTGGACATCCGCGTGCTCGATCCCGATAACGTCTGCACGGGCGAGACGCTGATCGAGGGCTTTCGCCATGCAATCGACTCCCGCGCTCGCATCATCAACATGAGCCTGGCGGCGAGCGCCAAGTTCGCCCTGCCGCTTCGCGAGCTGTGCGAGACCGCCTATCGCCATAATCAGCTCGTCGTCGCCTCGCGGCGCAATATGCCGCTCACCGACGAAGGCTATCCGGCCGAGGTGGCTACCTGTATCGGCGTCAACTGCGGAAAATATGCGTCGCAATTCCAGGTGATGTTCCAGCGCGATCGTATCATCGAGTTCGCGGCTCATGGCGAGGATGTGGTGGTGGCCGCGCCGGGGGGCGGCGAAACGACGATGACCGGGACCAGCTTCGCGGCACCCGCCGTGAGCGGTCTCTGCGCCCTGCTGGTGGGCGCCTGCCCCGACCTTCGTCCATTCGAGGTGAAGAGCCTGCTCAGGGCGTTCTCGATCCAGTAGCCGTTGCCCTCCTGCCGCCGCCGAGGGTCACGGACAGCCGTCCAACCCGCCGAGCAGTTGCTGCATCCTTTCAATCTCGGCATCGCTCACTCGGGCGACGACCGGACCGTCCGACGGACAAATCGTGTCCAGATCATGGACCTCGATCATCCGGATCTGGCCCGTGCCGTCCGCCCGGTAGGAGGGTTGCGAGGTGAGATAGTTGTACGGAAAGAGGGGGAACCGCGTCTTCGGAGGCAGGAGCAATGTGAAGCCTGTCGCGTCAGGCGCATACTCGACCCGCGCGGCGGCGGGCAGACGGATGGGGCAGCTCGTCTGGCTCGGAGTCTGGGCGTCGATTCGCCGATAGCGCACCCGACCCGTCTTGGCCTGTTCCTGCCGTCCGACCGCGACCTGATACGCCACAAACTCCCTGAAGACCTTCTGCCGGTCCCCCTCCCCCATCGGCCAGTAGGCCGCGAAGCAGAGCGCCATCCCCGTCAGGAACGTGGTGGTCACGATCAGCACAGCCCCCGCGGGAAGCAGCCGCCGCGGGCTGGCCTGCACCAGATGTGGGGGCTTCGTGTCTGCAGATCGTGCGCGAAACCCCCACCAGACCATCTGCACTCCCCGCTGAAGCGCGAGGGCCGCGAAGATGGCCGCTATCACTACGGCGATCCCGCCACTGGTCGCCGAGACCAGGATGGCGAGGACCGTCGCCGCCGCCGGTAGGACGGAGCGGGCCTTCCGCTTGGGCTGGAGTGCGTGCAGGATGACATACGCGCCTCCGGCCAAGGACAGCAACACCATGAGCGGGAGCATGAGGATTTCGGCTGCCAGAATCTGGGGCCCCGGCGGCTGATTCGCCGCGGCCGGCCCCGCCGTCAGGAGAATCACACTCAGGACAAAGCAGCCCATGCGTGTCGCGCTCATCTCGGACGCTCCTCCCACTGGAATTGCCAATCTTCCCGGGGCATGAAGCCGGTCCGCTCGAACCCAAGGATGCCTTGGGTATCCGACCGAAGTGCGTAATTGCTTCGCGCGAGCCTGACGTCATGCAGGGTCAGCGTGTACACGGCGTGGTCGAGCGGACGCCGCCAGGGCCGCGTCGTGGTCAGCAGGTACCGCGCGTCCCTGGTGGGGGCATACTGGCGATACCGGATGACGACCCGGACCTCCTCGTGCGCGCGGAACGGCAGCTCGAACGCGTTCCATCCTAAGAGATTTCGGAGGGGAATGGGTCCGGCGTCCGGGACCAGCCGAATCGCAGTCAACTCGGTCGGCATGGGGTGGCTCGGATCCACGGGAAGCGGGATCGAGAACGCCTGCGCCACAGGGAAGGGCCAAGGGTTCCGGTACACATAGAGTCCCTCGACCTGGACCTCTTCCGGATAGACCGCGATGTCGATGCGCTCACGAACGAAGTGGACGATGGGAAGGAGCCCCGCGAGAAACGGGAGAAGCGAGAGCAGGGCAATCAGTCCAAGTGCGGGCCCGATAAGGTAGCGTCGCATCCCAATCGCCTCGAACCATGCGCGGGCCATCAGCATGGTCCCGCCGATCTCGGACTCTTGTGGTCCTCCGCCTCTGCCTGCTCCTCTTTTGGCTGTCTTGGCGGGACGATCTTCCCCATTGCCGCCAGGACGAAGAAAATGGCGATCGGTACGAGCGCCGCAACCTCGCTGACCCAATCGTCAGGCGACGACATTCCCGCCATGCCGCCGAACAGCGAACAGACCAGCGCCAGACAGAACTTGCCGATTGCGGGCCAGAGGCGCTCCCCTCCCAGGCGATGATAGAGGAAGCTTCCCACGAGCCCCGCCAGCACGATCAGGGTAAGCGCCACCAGGTCTTTAAGCCGTGCCCCCAGCCTGGACCCGAAGAGGAAGATGGCTGGCATGCCGAAAAGAAAGCCAAAAAAAGCAAAAGCAAGGAAACGGACCAGGTGGCCGGCCCCGCGAAAGATCAGGTCGCGCCATCCGGTCCCTTCGCGCCCAGCGTTCAGAAACAGCCAGACCACCAGGATGAGGAGTGCGACTCCCCCGACGATGATCCCGGCAGTCAGAAGAACACTGCCGAGCGCTCCGACAATCCCGTGTTTGAGATATTGCGGAATGCCAACGGCAAGCGAGATGCCAATGATGGCCAAGACGATCTGAAGATCATGCCGGACAAATCCTCTGGCACTCGACCGCCATCGCCCCTCCATAATCTCTCCCCCTTGCGAGGAACGCGTAATCGAGTTCGTGCTGGCGGGCACGGGCGTCGGTTCGCCCATCGGACATTCTCGTCCGGTTGCATTCAACAACTCGGCCATCTCCATGGTGTTCCTTGCTGGCCCTATGGCTTGGGAATCACCCTGAGGACGATTTCTCTTTTCAATGCTTCGGGCATCAGGAAATGCGGCTTCTCGAAAACCCGCACGGTGGATATGCCGGGCGCAGACGCCTTCAACTCTTGCACCAGGCGCGTCTCGCCGCCCAGCCACCCGTCTTCGGACATCACGTGACTCTCCCGCTCGGCAGGGCGTGCGGGGACCACCGCCGGCCCCTCGACGGCGACCCGGAAGAAGGGACCGCTCTTGCTGCCCTGCGTCCCATAATCCAGTGCGGCCGTCTCGCCCTCAACGAGCGTGCCGTCTCCCGCATAGACGAAGGTGTACCTTCCGCTGACCGCCGTCCCGTCAGGCCCCGTGCCCCGCATCGTGAGCACATTTCTGCCGCTGACCCAGTTCGGCGCGAACCGGAGGAGCTTCGCATGCTCGCCGAACGATTCGGGCTGCACCGCCGTTCCATTGAAGGTAAGGGTTGTCTCCTCGACGTTGACCAGCACCAGCGTGATGTCTTCCAGGATCAGGTCGCGATCGCCGGCGTGGCCGATGAGCGCCACCAGGGGTGCCGGCTTCCACTCCAGCCAGCCGGCCGTCTCTACCCGGCGTCCCTCCGTTGCGGCGGTCACGGTCACCCGCTTCCTGCCGGGCCGGCCCGGGAAGAAGATCAGGCTCTCCATCTGCCGGTCCGAGTCGAAGCCGCCGGAGCGAGAGCGGGCCGGCACTTCGCGGCCATCCACCTCGACGAGGAACTCCGGTCGCTTCCACGTCTTGGGAAATTCGAGCAAGACCTCCGCGTAGACGTCCCCCCGCAAGGGCTTCAGGTCCTGCATGCGAAGCGTCTGCGGGCTCAGGCATGCCTGCTCGCACTCCGCCATGGTCTCGAAGGGCACCGCGCCGTTACAGCCCCCCCAAAAGAATGGCCGGCATGTCTTGCTCTTCTCCTCGTAGTAGTATCGTTCGAAGAGCGCCTTGCAGGGCCCGGGTTCCGGCTTCAGGCCGCATCGGGTGTCTGCCTGCTCTCGCGGGAGAGGGCCGGCCGGCCCGGCGCCGCCGGCCGCATGGACCTCTGCGGCGGTGAACACCCCGAGCAGCAGGAGCAGGGCAGAAAGAGATGCGATCGGCATGGAAGGGCACTCCTTACGAGATCCGGGTCAGCACGGTCCCCAACAGCAGCCAGTTGCCGGTCTTCGTCGATTTCTCCAGGAAGACGAGGTAGGCCACACCCATCTCGTAGTCCGCCTGGCAGCCGACGTGCACGACCGCCCGCGTCTTATCCTCGTTGAACCCCACCCGCGAAAATCGGACGATGCCGCCCTGGAACGGAAACCGCTGGCGAAACTCCTCCCAGCCGCGGCCCGGCCCGAAGAGCCGCGCAATCTCATCCTCCGCGATCATCGTCACGTAGCGGGTCGGCCCGAGCCGGGAGAGCTTCGCGCCGTCCAGACGGTGCGGCGTCGCATTCTTGGCGTTGTAGTCGGCCAGCATCGAGGCGTCACGCCCCTCCGGGGCGTCCCGCGGTTCCAGCCGGCGCTCCCGCGCCGTCCCCTCCGCAACCATGTAGGGGCCGCCCTGGATCCCGTCCAGCCGGACCCGGTCGCGGTACTTCAGCATGTAGAGCGCTTCATCCTGCACATTCGCGGGGATTTCGGGCTTGTTGGGGAAGAGGACGGCTCCGAAGACGGCATACTCCTCGTCATCGGAGACGAGTGGCAGGGTGGCCGCCATGGGGGCCGCCGCGACGACAGCCGCCGCGAACAGGGCCACGAGTGCCAGGGAGCCGAAGGTGCCTTTCATCGCTCTCCCCCTACATCTACCATCGCTCCCCCAGGATCTCGGCGCGCTTTCGGTCGTACTCCTCGGGACTGATGAGTCCCTCGTCGCGGAGCGCCTTGAGCTTTCGCAGGCGTGTGTCGAAGTCCGGCGTCTCGCGCCCCGTTTCCGGCCCGTCGATGCCCAGCGTCACGGCGACTGGTGGCCTCTTCCCGAAAAGCGAATAGAGTCCGAAGCCCACCATCGAGAGGCACACGACGGCCCAGATAAGCCCGAAGAGTCCGAGCAGGGTCTGGAGTCCTGTATCGCTGTTATCGGAGATGCCGACGGTGACCAGGCCGAGGCCGAATATCAGGAAGAGCATCCCCAGGATCACGAGCGCCAAGGCGCTCGGTTTGCCGAGGCCCACCCGAAGAGAGTGAACCGATCCAGTCATTCGTACTACTCCCTCGAGACACTCCCCATGGGGACTTCTCGACGTGCCCCCCTCACCGACTTGCCCCGGCACGCGGGATGGGCGAGCTACCCCATCGACCCGCAGGCCGCGTCCGGGACACAGTGGATGATGGTATGCATCTGGATAAGAAATTCTATGGAGCGGCTTGCCAGCGGGAAGACGCTCAGCCCCCGTCGGGGACTCTCATTCGACCACTCAGTCGAGCTCCAACCCCATCAGGTAGTCGTTCAGTGCCCGCCGCTGCCCGTCCTCTGCCGCCTTTTTCGCCTGGATCTCCTTGCGGAGGGTTTCGATCTCCGTCTCCTGCTGGCCGAGCTTCGTGACGTAGCGTGCGTACAGCTCGGAATTCTGCGCCAGCTTACCCATGTTCTCGCGGATCCGGCCCTGTTCCGCCGTGATCTCCTTGACGCGCTGCTCCAAGTTCGACCGCTGGGCCGCCGCCTGATCGACCTGATCGCGCAGCGCAATCAAGCGCTTCAAGGCGTCTTTCACCTTCGCGCTGACCTGCTTCTCCTCGAGATAGATGGCGAAGGCGCTCGCGGAGTCCGAGAGAACCACGGTCTGCTTGATTTGCCGCTCCTCTCGCACCCGGAGCTGCGCCTTCCCACCCGCCTCCACCGGCACCAGGAAGCGGTAGAGGTCGCGCGTCCGCTCCGTCGCCGCGGTCGGCGCGGCGAGCGTCCAGTCCGCGCGGAAGGGGTGCTCGATCAACACCGTCTTCCGCTTGGTGTCGCGGTTGGCCAGATTGTAGGTCTTCTCCTCCACCGCTTTCCGCGTGACCACGAGGGTCCCCTTGCGGAGTGCCGCAGCCACCACATCGACTTGCTCGGCCGGGGCCTGCGTCTCCACCTCGGTCTTGAGATCCAGCGCGTAACTGATAAGCCGTTCCTGACCCGGTGGGAGGTCTGCAATCCGGGCGTCGCCGGCATAGATGCCGCCGTCGAAGACGGTGATCGGCCCCTGGAGGAGATGCAGCGCGGTCGAGTTCTTGAGCCGGAAACCATTCAGGGGATACCGGGCGTTCACCCGCGAGTTATAGATGGAGAGCTTGGTCCCCTCGACCTCCCCGTTCACGATCGGGATCAGCGCGGACTTCTGCCGCGGCAGCGTGAGGGGAGCCTTGATGGTGTATTGGAAGAGCTCACCGGCGTCTACGGTCTGCGCGGCCGCGGTGACTCCCTGCTGCAACCGCACCGCAGCGGGGGCAGGTGCCGGCGGCGCTGCTTTCCTCATCGCCTGCACTTCGGGAGCTCGCGAGGGCGCCGGCATCTCGGCCTTGAGCTCTCCCAGGGCCCTGTCCCGCTCGCCTCCCATGTCCTGATCGTACACCGGCGGCCGGAGCGCCTCGTAGAGCTCGGAAACCACGACGGGCCGCTTGATGTAGAGCGGCTCGTACAGGTCCATCGTGAACGAGATCGGCCGACCGGAGATCAGCGACAACCGGACGTTCTCCCAGTCGTCGTCCGTGGTGTTCTCCACGATCGCCCACCCTTGAAGGAACGGCCGGGCCGCCTCGGAGAGAGCGAGGCGGTAGCTGGTCTTCCAGACCGGCGCCTCGTCGATGTAGGCAACCCGGACGCGCCGTTTTCCCTGCCCGTCGAACTCCAGACGAACGCCCTTCTTCTGGGTATCGTGGCTGGAGGCCAGCACCTCGAGCGCTTGCTGGAGCTCCGCCTTGAGCTGCTCGCTCACGATCTGCACGCGCTGGACCTGCGCCAAGGGAACCGAGCGCAGGCCGTCGGCCGCCATGAGGTTCAGATACTCGACCTCCACGACCTCCTTGTCGCCGACCTTCTCCTTCTTCTTCTCCACACCCACGATGACGCCGCGCAGGAGGCTCGGGGTCGCCACCTCAATCTGCTCGCCCCGGATTCGCGTGAGGAGATCGCCGAGGCTCAGGTTCGACGTCAGATCCACCGAGAAGGTCTTGAGGGTCTTGGTGATCGGGTCGCGTGACTCGTACGTCACTGCGGCAATCTGGCCCCCGTCAAGATCCTGCACGACCAGGCTCTTGAGCAGGTCGTTGATCCGGTCCGTCTTGAACCGGAGCTCCACATAGCCCCGGCCATCCACGGTTCCATCTCGTTGGAAGTAGCCGACGCCGCTCGTGTACAGGACCACCTCCGACAATGGCAGCGCCTGCGACTGGCCGGACCCGATCGCCGTCCCAGCCTCCGCCACGGCAGCCGATGCCGCCCACCCGATGAGTATGAGCCACGCCGCCCCTACTAGATTGATCGCACGCCGCACGTCACGCCTCCTCGCCTCCTGCATCGACTGCCTCTTCCTATATCCTGGCCATGTCCCGTAGTGGTAAAAAATACCACGATTCTCGTGATGGTTACAAGCGCTCAAGCGTTCATCGTGAGGTTTCGCCGCTTGACAACACCAGAACGGATCACTACGGTGTGGGCGGGTTGCGGCGAAGGGGCGGCAATCCCTATCGGGATTCTTTCAGATAAGGCCGAAGATGTCGTTTACTCGCAAGATTCTGTATTGCCTGTCAGCGATGATTCTGTTTTCGGGCTGCACTCAGACCCAGCCCCAGAACACGTCTCCCCAGTCGGTGCCAGATGAGGTGGCATCGGCTGTCGGCTGTCAACGTGATAGCGCTGAGGAGTATTGCAGACCAGAGCATTATCATGTGGAGCCCATCCTGCTTAGCCCAGGAGGCCTCCAGGGTGTCCTCGTGACGAATGATGGGTTTTGCGGCTCCGGAGGATGCTCCTTTGGGCTGTTCGAAAAGGTCGGCTCTCGATACCGCCTTCTGTGGGAATCTGACGACATATTACAGAGTGTATCTGCCGCGACAAGAACGACCAATGATAGATATGATCTAGACGTCTCCTATAAAGACTACTCCGGTCCAGGGGGTGCAGTGCTGCGATCCACGCGCTACCAATGGGACGGCAGTACATATAACGAATCGCCGTGACCGATCAGTAGGGTACCTTGAGTAAAGTTCCACAGTGCCGAGATTCGCCCCAGGCGCTGAACAGAGTATTGATTTAGATCTGCACCTCGTTGGTAAGCCTATGGTTTGCTTGCCGTCCCCGTGAGCAGACCTTCTATTTCGCGATCGCCTGTTTGCCTGGCCCAATCAGCCGGGGTCTTGCCGGCGCTGTCCTTGGCGTCCGCGTTGGCTCCTTTCCCCAGAAGATAGCGAACCATCTCCGGCTTCTTGCTCTGCGCAGCACAATGCAACGCCGTAACGCCGTCCACATCCGCATTGTTTATTTTCGCTGCTCCTTCGCCTAGCAGCCGAATGACCGAAATATGACCGAAATATGCCGCTACGGCCAATGGCGTCGTCCCGCGAACAGATCGGGCATTGACTTCGGCTCCATGGGAGAGGAGGTCGGATGCAACGTTCGACAGACCAAACTTTGCGGCCAGGTGTAAGGGCGAGATGCTCTGGTTGTCAGACAGTTTCACATTCGCCCCAGCGGCAATGAGCTGCAGTGCGGCGTCTTCCTGTTCATTGGCGAGAGCCATGTACAGGGCCGTACGCCGGAAATTGTCCTGGGCATCTACCGGTCCCTGGGCTTCGATGAGAATACGAAGCGTGTTTGTGTTCCCCGTCGCTGCCGCGTATTCCAGGGCCGTTACCCCCTCTGTCGTCAGGATCGCTTCCGGCAAGCGAGGATACCGGGTTATGAGCATGAGGAGGCGATTGGTGTCGCCTGTTTCGAGAACGGATACAACATCCTTGGCCTGAAGTTCCGTCTCATTTGCCGTCGATGCCGCGCCACTCGGGTTTCTTTCCCCGCATTGGCCAAGTCCGGGTATACCGGCGCACGCGACTACCAGGAGGAACGTTATCAGCAAGACGGCACAGACTTCAGGCCTGCGCATTTTTCTTGTCTCCAATTCTGAGAGTGAATACCCCGATGGCATTGTCTGTTCTCCACTCAACACGCGTTCAGGTGTAAGATGCGTTCTTCCTGAGGATTACAGGAGCCACTAGTGGTCGGGACTGTTCGGCCCGCCAGGCTTCGCCTCGCCCCCTACCGGGACCTGCGGAAGCTCCTGCGCGAGTGGTTCGCCAGTCTCGTGGCCAATAGCCCCGCGCTAAACCGTCCGCACATTGTCTTACCTGCCCGGGTTGGCAGACAGACGTTGGATTAGTCCCCTAATAGTTCTACTAAGTGCAACTCTGGTTACCGATAGACTTGTCGCCTCGGCGCGAGATGCGTGCGCTTCCTGTCCTCCCCTGGCTACGACCGCCTCTCGCGACTGCCGCCAAGCCCATCCGACCCGAGCGTCCCGCCGCCAAACCGGAGGCCGAATACATGGCTTGAATGGCGACCCCCTTTACAGATGTGGTCGCCCGTTCAGGTCCTCGGCAATCGCCTCGAATTGCTCCAGCGCCGCGCGGAGGTCTTGGACGATTTCGGCGGCGATGATGGCGGGGTCGGGGAGGTTGTCGGAGTCCTCCAGCGAATCGTCCTTGAGCCAGAAGATGTCGAGGCTGGCCTTGTCGCGGGCGACCAGCTCGTCGTAGTCGTATGATTGGGGACGATGCCAAGAATGACAAGTTGGCGACTCAGAAGTCGAGGCGCACACAGCTTATCGTACTTGGCCACGCCCCTTCAGCGGCTCAAGTTCTTGCGGACCTCAGGCTATTTCGCCTCTACGCTGACGGACTTGAGCAGCTTGGGTTTTCCCTGTTCGATTTGAACGACGCTCACCTCACTGAGCCCGTCGCCATTTGGGGTGAAGGAAAAGGTCCCCAGGACTCCTTGGTAGCCTTTGAGAGCGAGGATCGCCTCGCGAATCTTGGCGCGATCTTCACCGGCCGTCTTGATGGCTTCGGCTAGGATGTTCATCGCGTCATAGGCCCAGCTTGAGGTGGCATCGTACTCCTCGTTGTATTCCCGCCGGTAGGCTTCCGCGTACTGTTCACCCCTCCGGCCGCGTTGATCTGCTTGACGGCAAGCTGGACTGCCTTGATTTCGTTCGCCCCCTGGCCCGCCCGGATGCCCGTAAGGGAGGGAGTATAACCGATCCGGATGTCGTCCGCCGCCGTGGCGTTGCCCCCTCCGATTCCGGACAGCAGGAGGGCGGCCATGAAGATTCCGGCGGGCACTTGTCTTGGCTGACACTTCCCCTGCTTACCGTTCTGCATCCTGGCATCCTTGAAGCAAAGGGTCTGAAGCATGGCTCCGGTCTGCCCCCACTGATTACCACTGTCGAATCATAGGTACCGAGCGATGTTCGACCCTACCTCATTCTTGAGCACCACAGGGAGGTCACGGCTTCTTCCTATTCCGAGGGCGCAGGAACTCTTTCTCGATCTGTTCCAGATCCTTTCCCAGTTGGGTTTTTTCTGTCGCAGTCAAATCCAGCTGGGGCTTTCGCATGTGCCCAACGTCGATCCCGCGCCTTCTGAGGCCCTCTTTGAAGTACGCCATGTTGCTGCCGCCCCTGAGGATCTTTCCGAGTCTGGCCCCGATGTCCTGGTATTTCATCGCGCGCTGCTGGTCTCTTGCCTTGAACGCCTTGTAGACCTCGACAAACGGTTCGGGGTAGACACCAGCGACGCCCGATACCGTTCCGGCGCACCCCATGACCAGCAAGGAATGGAAGAGGTGGTCGGCCCCATGGATGACGGCGAATTTTCCTTCCTTGATCCGGAGATATTCCAATGTCCTCGCCATATCGGCGTAGCTGTATTTCAGCCCGATCACATTCGGACATCTCGCGAGGATTCTCTCGATCACCGCCGGCTTGAGGTCGTTTGTGGAGAGTTGAGGGATGTTATACACGTACACTGGGAAGTGCTTCGGCACGGCCCGGGCAATTGCCACGTAGTATTCTTCCATTTCCCGGTCGTTGACGGAAAAATAGCTCGGGGTCACGGCTCCGATGCCATCGGCGCCGATCTGATGCGCATGCCGGGCCAGCTCAAGGGTCTCATCCATGCGCATGGCTCCAACGTGGATGAAGACCGGTAGCCGCCGATTGGCTTCCTCCACGACGACTTCAGCCATCCGTTTTCTTTCCGATGGCGAAAGCCGAAACATTTCACCGGTCGTTCCCAGGGGATACAAGCAATCCACCTTCTTCTCGATCAGGAAGTTCGTGAGCTTTCTGAGCGCGAATTCATCCACCTGGTCAGCAGCACTAAATGGGGAAACCATTGCCACGGTGACACCATGGAGAGTTTTCACGCGTATCCTCCGATGTGTTAGGAGCCGTGACGAAATAAGTTGTCCATCTTTTTGATTTCGTTACGGCTCCTTATGCCGTTCCCGAATTTTTCCGGTCAAGTTATTCTTTGACAACGGCTTAGGGCTACTTCGCTGGCAGCTCTGTCAAAAACTCCACCGCCGACTTCAGCATCAGGGTGAACGACGTGGCGCCGGGATCCTGGTGGCCCACCGAGCGCTCGGCGATCCAGGCGGCGCGGCCCACCTTCGCCTTCAGTGGAATGGTGGCCGCGAGACCCGCTTCGGCGGCGGCGAGCGCCTGGGCGAGGGCCGTGTGGAG
>JAPLLC010000096.1 GCA_026387775.1 Candidatus Methylomirabilota bacterium
CCAAAACCTCGAGGTGACGTACGGCGAGTTTGCCGCCGTGCGCGGCGTCAGTTTCGAGGTGCGCCAGGGAGACCTGGTCACCATCATCGGGGCCAACGGCGCCGGCAAGAGCACTACGCTGCGCGCCGTGATGGGCCTCCAGCGTCCGCGCGGCGGGCGGATCCTGTTCGAAGGAGAGGACATCACCGGCGAGCCGGCGCATCTGCGCGCCCGGCGCGGGATCAGCCTGGTCCCCGAGGGGCGGCGTATCCTCCCCGATCTCAGTGTGGAAGAGAATCTCCGCCTGGGAGCCTACTCACTCCGGAGCGCCGGCGAGATCGCGGCAGCCATGGAACGCGCCTATACGCTGTTCCCGAGGCTTCGGGAGCGGGCGGGCCAGCGGGGAAAGACCCTATCCGGCGGCGAGCAGCAGATGCTGGCGATCGCCCGATCCCTCGTCAGCCGGCCGCGGCTGCTCCTCCTGGACGAGGTGTCGCTCGGCCTGATGCCGACGCTGGTCGAGCAGACGTTCGAGACGATCCGCGACCTGCACCGGCAAGGCGCCACCATCCTGCTGGTCGAGCAGAACGCCCGCATGGCGCTCTCCGTCGCCACGCGCGGTTATGTCCTGGAAACCGGGAGCATCACGCTCCACGGCTCTGCCGAGGAGCTGGCCGCCGACCCCAAGGTGAAGAAGGCCTACCTCGGCGGCTAGACCGAAGGACGTTCGGATGAGCCAACACCTCCGAGCCGTCATCATGGTGTTGATCGCGGCCACCCTGCTGGGTTCCATGGGGGCCTGGGGCCGCCTCATTTTCCGGTACGAGCCGGATCCCATGCTGGTCGTCACCTGGCGAGCCCTCTTCGGCACCCTCGCGCTGGCCGCCGTCCTGGCCGCCGTCCGGCCCGCGCTCCTCCGCGTCCGGCCCCGTGATCTGCCATTCTTCCTCCTCTACGGCTTCACGGGAATCACGTTGAACTTCTGGACCTACTTCTCGGCGGTCAAGTATACGACCCTGGCCGTGGCCATCACGCTGCTCTACACCTACCCCGTCTTCGTCGCCATTCTCTCGGCCCTGTTTCTGGGCGAGCGCCTCACCCGGACCAAGGTCGGCGCCATCCTCGTCACCCTGCTCGGCTCTGCCCTGGTGGCGCAAGCGTATTCCGTCGATCTCTTGCGGTTGAATCTGCGCGGCACCCTCTTCGGTCTGATGACCGGCGTCAGCATGGCGCTCTACACCATCTTCGGCAAGCGCGCCCTGTCCCGGTATCCCCCCTGGACCGTGGTGCTCTACGCCTTTGGCGCAGGCACCCTGTTCCTCGCCCTCGGTAGCGGGGACCGTCTGCTAGAGGCGTCGCACTACCCCGCCGCCGCTTGGCTCTGGATCCTCGGCCTGGCCCTCATCCCCAGCCTGGGCGGCTACACCCTCTACACCCTGGGCCTCCGGGACCTGCCGGCCAGCCAGGCCAGCGTCATCGCCACCTGGGAGGTCGTGACCGCCGCCGGGCTCGGCTGGCTCTGCTATGGCGAGGTCCTGGCCTTTCCCCAGATCGCGGGTGCGGCGCTGGTCTGCGGCGGCATCGCCTGGATCCAGCGCGCACGGCCTGACTGCATTCCGGTGGAGTGTGGACGGCCGTAAAGGTACGGCGTATAGTATAATCCTTCCGTTTGATGTGCGGGGCTCCGGCAGTCCCACAAGTGTGTCGAGCGGCCCTCGGCAGGAGGTAATCGCAATGTTCCCGAACCAGCCACCCACGGAACCCATCCGGGCGCCCCGCGGCAACCAGCTTTCCTGCAAGGGCTGGCATCAGGAAGCGGCCATGCGGATGCTGATGAACAACCTCGACCCCGAGGTAGGCGAGCGGCCGCAGGACCTAGTGGTTTACGGCGGCTCGGGCAAGGCGGCTCGAAATTGGGAGTGCTACTACAGGATCGTCGAGAGCCTGAAGACCCTGGAGAACGACGAGACGCTCCTGGTCCAGTCCGGAAAGCCGGTCGGCATCTTCCGGACCCACCCGTACGCTCCCCGCGTCCTGATCAGCAACGCCATGCTGGTCCCCGCCTGGGCGAACTGGGAGAAGTTCCGCCAACTGGAGGAGCTGGGTCTCACCATGTACGGCCAGATGACGGCCGGGAGCTGGATCTACATCGGAGCCCAGGGCATCCTGCAGGGGACCTACGAGACCTTCGCCGCGGCGGGGCGCAAGCATTTCGGCGGGAGCCTCCGGGGCCGCCTCGTCCTCACGGCCGGTCTCGGAGGGATGGGCGGGGCCCAGCCCCTGGCCGCCACGATGAACGACGGCGTGCTCCTGGCGGTGGAGGTGGACCCCGCGCGCATCGAGAAGCGGATCAAGACCGGGTACTGCGAGGTCATGACCACGAACCTGGATGAGGCGCTGGACCTGGCCTTGACCGCGAAGAAGCTCGGCATCCCGAAATCCATCGGCCTGGTCGGGAACGCCGCCGAGATCCACCCAGAGATCCTGAAGCGCGGCATCCTCCCCGACCTCGTGACCGACCAGACCTCGGCCCACGACGCGCTGAACGGCTACGTGCCCGTCGGGCTCAGCCTGGAAGGGGCGCGCGATCTGCGGGCCGCCAGTCCGCAGAAATATATCGAGCGCGCCATGGACTCCATGGCCGTCCACGTCCAGGCCATGCTGGAGTTCCAGCGTCGGGGCGCCATCGTCTTCGACTATGGCAACAACATCCGGGCGCAGGCCGTGGCGCGCGGGGTCACGAACGCCTTCGACTTCCCCGGCTTCGTCCCCGCCTTTGTGCGGCCGCTGTTCTGCTCCGGCCGCGGGCCGTTTCGCTGGGCCGTCCTGTCCGGCGACCCGGCCGACATCGCCAAGATCGACGACGTCGTCCTGCGGGAATTCAAGGAGGACGCCTCGCTGGTCCGCTGGATAAACCTGGCGCGCGAGAAGGTCCACTTCCAGGGCCTCCCCGCCCGCATCTGCTGGCTGGGCTACGGCGAGCGGGACCGCCTGGGGGTCCTGGTCAACCGGATGGTGAAATCGGGCGAGCTGAAGGCGCCCGTCGTCTTCGGGCGCGATCATCTGGACTCGGGCTCCGTCGCCTCGCCCAACCGCGAGACGGAGGCCATGCGAGACGGGAGCGACGCCATCGCCGACTGGCCGATCCTGAACGCCCTGCTCAACACGGCGGCCGGCGCCTCCTGGGTCTCGGTCCACCACGGCGGCGGCACGGGCATCGGCTACTCGATCCACGCCGGCATGGTCGTCGTGGCCGACGGGACGGCGGAGACCGAAGTGCGCCTCCAGCGCGTGCTCACCACCGACCCGGGCACCGGCATCATGCGCCACGCGGACGCGGGCTATCCCGAGGCCGTCGCTGCGGCCAAGGCGAAAGGAGTCAAGATCCCGGGTCTGCAGACATAGCGGACAATCCGCTCCTCCCCTGGAATATCGGCAGGGGTCGTTTGCGTCTCCCTCTTCTCCACTCGGAGGTGCGCCATGATCCCCTACAGAGAGTTCTTCACACGCCACTGGCGGAGGCTGCTCATCGGGAGCGCCGCGGCTCTGGTTGTCTTCGCCCTGCTGGGATTCTTCGCCATCCCTCCGATTCTCAAGTCGATCGTGACGAAGCAGCTCACGGCGGCGCTGCACCGGGACGTCAGCATCCGAGAGGTGCGCTTCAACCCCTTCGCCCTCTCCGTCACGGTGCGGGGTCTCGCAATCAAAGAGCCGAAAGGCGTGGAGACCTTCGCTTCCTTCGAAGAGCTGTATCTGAACCTTGAAACATCTTCCCTGCCCCGCTGGGCAGTCGTCGTGAGCGAGTTCCGCCTGACCAAACCCTTCCTCCGGGTCGTCCGCCGACAGGATCAGTCCTACAACTTCTCGGATCTCTTGCAGGGTCAGGAAACGCAACCAACCGCGCCGGCAAAGCCCCTGCGCTTTTCGGTCAACAACATCCAGATCGTGGACGGCGGGGTGGACTTCCTGGACGAACCGGCCGGAAAGAAGCACGCCGTCCGGGAGGCGAACCTCGGCATCCCGTGGATCTCCAATATCCCCTCCAACGTCGAGACCTTCGTCGAACCGGGCGCTTCCGCCCAGATCAACGGAACCCGATACGCCATCAAGGGGAAGACGAAGCCGTTCGCCGACTCCCAGGAAACCACACTGGATGTCAACATCGCGGATCTCGACCTTCCGCACTATCTCGCCTACGCTCCCCCGGAGCTGTTGACCTTCGCCATGCCCTCGGGCCGGCTCGATGCCAAACTTGGCGTGGTGTTTATCCGTCAGAAGAAGGGAGACCAGACCCTCTCGGTGAGGGGCGACGTCGGACTGCGCGAGCTGGCGATCGACGACAAGCAGGGCAATCCGATAGTCCGAATCCCCACCTTTGGCCTCAGCCTCGCCTCGGTCGAGCCGCTGGTTCGCAAGGTGCATCTGTCCACGATCTCGCTCCAGTCTCCCGAGCTGACGGTCCGCCGGGAAAAGACGGGGATCACCAATCTGGAGACGCTGCTGCCCAAGCAGCCCCCCGCCAAGCCGGCCACGACCGCCGCGCCCCCATCCGCGCCTGCGGAGGAGAGCCTCGTCCTGGACGTGGACGCGATCAGCATCACGGGAGCGAAGCTCCTCTTTTCCGACCTCGTGCCGAGCCGGCCCTTCAAGACCACCGTGGCGCCCATCGATCTCGCGGTGAAGCAGCTTAGCAACCGGCCGGACGCCAAGGGAACGTACACGCTCACCATGCAGACCGAGACGAAAGAGAGCATCGGGCTCGAAGGCAGCGTGTCCCTCACCCCGCTTTCTGTGGATGGTAAGGTTGAAGGCAAGTCCATTCTCTTGAAGAAGTACGCTCCCTACTACAGCGACATTGTGCTTTTCGACATCGAAAGCGGAAAACTGGACTTCTCCAGCCGGTACAAGTACGCCCAGGGGAAGGGGGAGCCGGAGATCGTGGCGTCGGAGGCGGCGGCCACGCTGAGCGCCCTCCGGCTGAAGCGAGGGGACGAGAGCGAGGACTTCCTGCGGATCCCACTGGTCACGGTCAAGGACGCGGCGGCGGACCTCACCCAGCGACAGATCACCGTGGGAGGACTCTCCACCCAGAAAGGCTTCGTGAGCGCTAAGCGCCTTCCCAACGGGGAAATAGA
>JAPLLC010000194.1 GCA_026387775.1 Candidatus Methylomirabilota bacterium
CGCGGGCGCGTTCTTCAAGAGGTCGGGGGAATAGACCTTGCTGCGGATGACGGCGTGGGGGCAGACCAGGATGCACTTCCCGCACTGGATGCAGATGTCCGCATCCCACACCGGGATATCCAGGGCGATGTTCCGCTTCTCCCACTGCGTTGTGCCCGTGGGGAACGTGCCGTCCTTGGGGAAAGCGCTGACCGGCAGACTATCGCCCTCGCCGGCGATGATCTTGCCCAGGGTCTTCTGCACGAATTCGGGGGCCGCCGTCGGAACCGGCAGCCGAAGGTCGAATGTGCTGGTCACCTGGCCGGGCACCTTCACCTCGTGGAGATGGTCCAGGGCGGCATCCACGGCGGCGAAGTTCTTCTTCACCACAGACTCGCCCCGCTTCCCGTAGGTCTTCTCGATGGCATGCTTGATGGCGGCGATGGCCTCCTCGCGCGGGAGCACGCCGCTGATGGCGAAGAAGCAGGTCTGCATCACGGTGTTGATGCGCACCCCCATGCCGGTCTGCTCCGCCACCTTGTAGGCGTCGATGACGTAGAACCGCAGCTTCTTCTCGATGATCTGCTTCTGCGCCGTTCTGGGCAGGTGGTCCCAGACCTCGTCCGGTCCGTACAGGCTGTTGAGCAGGAACACGGCGCCCGGACCGGCGCCGTTCAACACGTCCAGCCGCTCAAGGAAGCTGAACTGGTGACAGGCCACGAAGCTGGCCTGGCTGATCAGATACGTGGAGTGGATCGGCTTGGGACCGAAGCGCAGATGGGAGATGGTGACGGCCCCGGACTTCTTGGAGTCGTACACGAAGTAGCCCTGCGCGTAGTTCTCCGTGTCTTCGCCGATGATCTTGATCGAGTTCTTGTTGGCCCCCACCGTCCCGTCGGCGCCCAGACCGAAGAAGAGGGCGCGCACGGTCTTGGGATCCTCGGTGGAGAAGGTCGGATCGTACGCCAGGCTGGTGTGGGTCACGTCGTCCACGATGCCCACGGTGAAGTGGTTCTTTGGCTTGGCCTTGCCCGCCTCGTCGAGGACCGCCTTCACCATCGCGGGCGTGAACTCCTTGGAGGACAGGCCGTAGCGCCCGCCGATCACCCGCGGGGTCGCGGCGAACGGGCTATTCCCGGCCGTCGTGGCCTCACTCAGGGCCGTGATCACGTCCTGGTACAGCGGCTCGCCCGCGCCGCCCGGCTCCTTGGTCCGGTCGAGGACCGCCAGGGTCTTGACCGTCTTGGGCAGGGCCTTGACAAAGTGCTCGATCGAGAAGGGCCGGAAGAGCCGGACCTTCAGGACACCCACCTTCTCGCCGCGGGCCACGAGGAACTCCACTGCCTCTTGTGCGGCCTCCGCACCCGACCCCATCAGGATCACGACGCGCTCCGCATCCGGGGCACCCACGTAGTCGAACAGGTGGTACTGCCGTCCCACCAGCTTCGCGAACTTGTCCATCGCGTTCTGGACGATCGTCGGGCAGGCGAGATAGTAGGGATTGCAGGTCTCCCGAGCCTGAAAGAACACGTCGGGGTTCTGCGCCGTGCCGCGCAGCACGGGATGGTCCGGCGACATCGCGCGTTGGCGATGCGCCGCGATGAGCTTGTCATCCAGCATGGCCCGCATGTCGTCCAGCGTGAGCTGCTCGACCTTCCCGACCTCGTGGCTGGTCCGGAAGCCGTCGAAGAAGTGGATTAAAGGCACCCGCGCCTCCAGGGTGGCCGCCTGGGCGATGAGGGCGGTGTCCATCACTTCCTGCACCGAGTTGGAGGCCAGCATGCCCCACCCGGTCGTCCGGCAGGCCATGACGTCGGAGTGGTCGCCGAAGATGGA
>JAPLLC010000281.1 GCA_026387775.1 Candidatus Methylomirabilota bacterium
GGTGCCCTCCTTGTGCATGTCCATCAGGGTCTGCAAGTGCTTGACATGAAGCGGGCTGTTGATCTTGAGCTCGGCGTCCATCCCCTTCATGCCGTTGGCCTTGGTGGCCAGCGGCACGTTGTGGATGGCGCTGAAGTTCTCGAACTGGGTCCAGGTGGGCCAGGCCATGGTGTAGCCGCAGGCCGCGGCGTTGGCCTCCCGGATCTTCTTGGCCGCCTCGCGGGTCTCTTCCCAGGTCTTGGGCGGCTTCTCGGGGTCCAGCCCCGCCTTCTTGAAGGCGTCCTTGTTGTACCAGGTGATGGGGGTCGAGCTGTTGAAGGGCATGGAAACCAGCTTGCCGTCCGCGGTGCTGTAGTACCCTCGCACGCCGCCGACGTAGTTCTTGGGGTCGATGTTGACGCCGGTCTCCTTCGCCAGCTCGTACACCGGCTTGATGGCGGTGCGGGCCGCCATCATGGTGGCGGTGCCCACCTCGAACATCTGCACGATGTGCGGCGCGTTGCCGGCGCGGAAGGCGGCGATGGCGGCCACCATCGTCTCGGGGTAGCTCCCCTTGAAGGTGGCGTTCACCTGATACGTGGTCTGGGAGGCGTTGAAGTCGGTCGCGATCTTCTCCAGGATGCCGCCCAGCGGCTGGGTGAGGCCGTGCCAGAACTCGACCTGGACGCGCTGCTGCGCTTCGGCCGGCGCCGATGCCAGCCCCGCGGTGACCACGATCCCGACCACCAGCACCATCACTTTCCGGAAACCAGACATTCCCTTCATGGTTGTCCTCCTCCGTCGTGTGGCCCGAGGTCTGAGGCGTTCTCAGGGTGCTTGAAGAGATCTTCGCATATCCAGCAACCGGTCCGGATAATCCGAGATGATCGTGTCGCCCTGCAGGCTGCCGACCCCCAGCTCGACGAGCCGCCGCGCCTCGTCCGGATCGTTCACGGTCCAGGCCACCAGCGGGATCCCCGCCCCGTGGAGCCGCGAGACCAGCTCGGCCGTGATCAGGCTGGCGGCCGGCGCGTAGTAATCCGCGCGGCACTCGCGCACCCGGTCGAGGGGGTCCGGGGGAAGGTTGCGCTGGCCGACCAGCAGCCCGGTCGTGATCCGCGGCTCGAGTGTCTTCATCTTGGCCGGCGACGGGTGGTGGAAGGACTGGACGGTCACGCGGTCGACGAAGCTCGTCTCGCGCAGGACGGCCAGGACCCGCGCCTCGACGTCCTCGGGCTGGCCTTCCCGTCCCTCGCCGAACTTGATCTCGAGGTTGAGCCGCACCCGCTGGTCGCCGCTGGCCTGCACGAGCGTGATGACCTCGGAGAGGGTGGGGACCCGCTCCCCGTGGAAGGCCGGAGCGAACTTCGTCCCGGCGTCGGCCTGCTTCACCTCGTCAAGTGTGAGGTCGGTCACCCGGCCCCGGCCGTCCGTCGTCCGGTCGAGCGTGTCGTCGTGGATGATCACCACGACTCCGTCGCGCGTGACCTGGAGGTCCATCTCCATGCCATCCACACCAAGCTCGATGGCCTTCCGGAATGCGGTCAGGGTGTTCTCGGGCGCCAGACCCGATGCGCCGCGGTGGCCCTGGACGGCAAGGAACCCTGCCTTTTTTCGCATGTCACCAGCCATAGCCGTCTCCCCGAATCCCGATCCGCGCCCGCTTCCCGCCGGCGGGGAGCTTTACGGCCTGCACTATAGCACAGCCCCGTGGCTCGGCACCGTCGAAAACCGGTCGAGACGGCTAGGCCTGGCGGAACTGCTGCCCCAGGGCGATCTCGTCCAGGTAGTCCCGGATCTCCCGGTCGATGCGCGCCCGATCCCAGCCGTGGAGCTCGCCCATCTGGACCGCGATCGTCTCGCAGCAGTCCTTCCCCATGCAGGGGCTGGTCCCGATCCCGGTGCGGCGCAGCAGGAAGTCGGCGAGCGTCCCGGTCCGCTCGTGCTCCACCGCGTGCATGAGCTGGGCCCGGATGTCCGGATTTTGCTTGCAGAGCCGCTCCCTGAGCTCCGGAGCGCGGCTGGCCATGGCCAGGATGGCCGGGTACCGCCGCCCGTACGTGTTGAGGAGGTTCTGGATCTGGCCGGGCGTGAGCCCGCTGCGGCGCGCCAGGTCCGGCACGTCCGCCCAGAGTCGGACCTCGATGGTCCCCTCTCCGTCGGAGCCGTCCAGGCCCAGCCGGTGGGTGCGGCAGGGCGCCGGCCGGCCGAGCAGCCGGCCCACCTGATCCACGGCTTCCTCGGCGAGGCTGCGGAAGCAGGTCAGCTTCGTCCCCGTGATGCTGAGGAAGCTCCCCCCGTCCCCCTCGGGGACCACCTTGTGCGCCCGCGAGACGGCGGAGGCGGACTTGCCCTCCTCGAAACTCAGCGGGCGGACTCCCGCGTAGGTATAATAGATATCCTCCTCCCGCATCCGGGCCGTCGGGAAGACCCGCTGGGTCTCGTGCATCAGGTACTGGACATCCTCGCGCGTCGCCGCCAGGCGATCCAGATCCCCGCTGAAGTCGGTGTCGGTGGTCCCCACCAGCGTGAACTGCTGCCACGGGGTGACGAAGAACATGCGATCGTCCCGCTTGGCTGCGATATAGACCGCATGGTCCGTGATGTGCGGGAGGAGAAGGTGAATCCCCTTCGTCGTCCGAACGCACCGACGCCCCCCGTCCACCCCGGCCAGCCGTCGGACCTGGTCGGCCCAGGGTCCCGTCGCATTCACCACCACGCGCGCCGTGACCCGCGCCAGGCTTCCGTCGAAGACCCCGCGCGCCTCGACCTCCCATTCGCCGCTCGCGCCTCTTGAGTCTCGGCTCTCGGCTCTCGGCTCTCGGCTCTTAATGCTCGTCACCTCGGCGTAGTTGTACACCGTCGCCCCCCACCGCTGGGCGGAAAGGGCGTTCTCCAGGCACAAGCGCTCCGGCAGGAGCAGCAGATCGTCGAAATAGAAGCCCGATCCCTTCAGGTCTTCGGGATTCAGATACTGCTCCAGGCGCAGCGTCTGCTGGCGGGAGATGGTCCGGTAATGCTCCGTCCGCTTCCCGGGAGTGAGGAGGTCGTAGAACTTCATCCCGATGCGGATCATAAACATGCCGCGCTTGGCGCCGCGGTAGACCGGGATCAGGAACGGCAGGGGTCGCACCAGGTGCGGGGCCAGGCGCGCCAGCCGCTCGCGCTCGCGGAGCGACTCCCGCACCAGCCCGACGTCGAACATCTCCAGGTAGCGGAGCCCGCCGTGGATCAGCTTGGAGGAGCGACTGGTGGTGCCGAAAGCGAAGTCCTTCCGCTCCAAGAGCAGCGTGCGGTAGCCGCGGAGCGCGGCATCCCGCGCGATCCCGGCCCCGGCCATGCCGCCGCCGATCACCACCAGATCAAAGGTCCGCCCGTTGATATCTGCCAGTCCACCCTTCATGATTTGCCCTGCTCCTTATTCGCACGGAAGCCCCAGAGGCCCTCTTGACTCGTGGAGACGGCGACGGCGCCCGCCGCGAGGATCTCGTCCACTTGGGCCCGGGTACGAATCAGCCCCCCGGCGATCACGGGCGGCAGCCCCGCCCCGCGGAGTCGCGCCGCGATCAGGGGAAAGATCACCCCCGGCAAGACCTCGACCGCGTCCGGAGCGGCCCGCTCCACGGTGGGCAGGCCGGCCTCCAGCGACTCCGAGTCGAGGACAAAGAGGCGCTGAACGGCGATCAATCCCTCTCGCCTGGCGGGCCCGATCAGGTTCGCCCGGGTGGTGAGGATCCCGTCCACCTGGATCTCTCGGGCCAGGAATCGGACGCCGGCCTCGTCGCGTCCGATCCCTTTGATCAGGTCGACGTGGGCCAGGATCAGGCATCCCTGGCGACGGGCCTTGGCCACGCTCTCCTGCAGGGCGAAGATATCCTCCCCCAGAATGAAGAGGACCTGGATGCCATGGTGGAGCGCTGCCTCCACGTCCGCGGAACGTCGGAGCCCCGCGGCCACCGGCCGGGCCTTGAGCGCCTCAAAGAATCGATCGCCGGGCTTCGCCATACACCCCTCCAAAAACACGAAGTCCCAACAAAAGGCGATCCCCTGAATCGCCCCTCGTTAGGACTTTCTCTTTTCTCCGCCCCTGCGAGGATTTCGACCTGTCTCGGCACGCCTGATTGGCCGGAATCTATCCCACCCCGTCCGGGCTGTCAAGGCGATTTCCTGGGGCGTCTCGCCGAGTCGGCGCCGGTCCGGACTTTTCGCTTGGCAAGCTTCGCGGCCCTATGATAGCTTTCATGCAATCACAGGGTTCAGGGGGGTGCCATCATGTCCGGACACAGCAAGTGGGCGAGCATCAAGCACAAGAAGGCCAAGGTGGACGCCCAGCGCGGGAAGGCCTTCACCAAGCTCATCCGTGAAATCTGCGAAGCGCCGTGTTGACTGCCAAGGGGGTCAACATGCCCGCCGACAACATCGATCGCGCCATCAAGAAGGGCACGGGCGAACTGGAAGGGGTCACCTACGAAGAGATCATCTACGAGGGCTACGGCCCCGGTGGCGCGGCCATTCTGGCCGAGGTGATGACCGACAACAAGAACCGGACCGTGGGCGAGATCCGCAAAGTGTTCTCCCGGCACGGAGGAAACATGGGAGAGGCCGGCTGTGTGGCCTTCCTGTTCGAGAAGAAAGGGCATATCGTGGTGGACGCTGCCAAGGTGGACGAGGACAAGCTGATGTCCGTCGCCCTGGATGCCGGTGCCGAGGACATGCACCAAGAAGAGGGCGTCTTCGCCGTCACCACGGTGCCGCGGGATTTCGAGAAGGTGCGCGAGGCCATCGTCAAGGCCGGCATCGAGCCCCTCTCCGCCGAGATCACCAAGCTTCCCAAGACCACGGTAAAGCTGGAGGGCAAGCCGGCCGAGCAGATGCTCAGGATGATGGAAGAACTGGAAGAGCACGACGACGTCCAGCATGCGTACGCGAACTTCGACATTCCCGAGGAGGTCATGGCGGCCCTGACCGCCTGATCGCGACCCCAATGGCCGAGGCTCGACATCCCCGCCTGACTCTTCCCGGGTGCCGCCTCCGGCGATCCGCATCCGGTAGCCTGTGGTCCGCATGCGCGTCCTAGGCATCGATCCGGGGACGGCGGCCACGGGGTACGGAGTTGTCGAGGAGCGGGAAGACGGTCTTCATGCAGTCCGCCACGGCGCGATCACGTCCCCGACAAGCCTCCCCTTCCCCCAGCGATTGCTCCGCATCTACCGGGAGCTCCGCGCCCTTCTGATCGAGCTCCAGCCCGACTGCGCGGCCGTGGAGGCGGTGTTCTTTGCGCGGAACGTGCAGAGCGCCCTCCGGCTGGGGCAGGCGCGCGGAGTGGCCCTGCTGGCCCTGGCCGAGGCGGGGGTCGAGATCCACGAGTACTCGGCCCTGGAGGTCAAGAAAGCCGTGACGAGTTTCGGCCAAGCCCAGAAGGACCAGGTCCAGCGCATGGTCCAGATGCTCCTCCGGCTGCCCGAACCCCCGCAGCCGGCCGACGCCGCGGATGCCCTGGCCATCGCCATCTGTCACCAGCACGCCGCCCGCCTGCAGGGTCGGCTGAGGAAGTCGTGAGATGATCGCCCAGCTCCGCGGACGCCTGGCCAGCAAGGAGCCGCACCGCATCATCGTGGACGTCGGCGGGGTCGGCTACTTGGTGCTCATCCCCCTCTCGACCTTCTACCGACTCCCCGAGGTCCCGGCCGAGGTCATGCTCCACACCTTCACCCACGTGCGCGAGGATGCCATTCAGCTCTTCGGCTTCCACACGCGGGACGAGCAGACCCTCTTCGAGCTGCTCCAGGGGGTCAGCGGCATCGGACCGCGCCTGGCGACCAACATCCTCTCCGGCATCTCGGTGGACGACCTGGTAACCGCCCTTTCCCAGGGGGACGTCACCCGGCTCCGGGCCGTGCCCGGCGTGGGCAAGAAACTGGCCGAGCGGCTGGTGTTGGAACTGCGCGACAAGGCCGCCGGCGCCACCCTGTCTCCCAAGACCGCGGCGGCAGCTCCGGCATCTCTGGACCGCGCACTGGAGGACGTGGTGTCGGCCCTGGCCCACCTGGGCTGCAACCGCAAGGGGGCGCAGCAGGCGGCCGAGGCCGCCCGGGCAGAGCTGGGGCCCGGCGCGGCGTTCGAGGAGCTGATCAAGGCGGCGCTGCGCGGCGTGGGGGATCACCGCGCATGAGTCTCCAACGCGTAACTCTCGGCCCTCGGCTCTCGGCTCTCGGCTCTCAGCTCTCAGCTCTCGGCTCTCGGCTCTCAGTTCTCAGCTCTCGGCTCTCGGCTCTCAGTTCTCAGTGCTCGGCTCGCGGCTCGCGGCTCTAGGCTCCCATGACCGACGATCGCATCACCGCACGGACTCCGCCCGACCCGGTGGGACGAGTACGTCGGCCAGCAGCAGGTGAAGGACAACCTCCAGATCTTCATCCAGGGGGCGCGGACCCGCAACGAGGCGCTGGACCATGTCCTCATCTCCGGTCCGCCGGGCCTCGGCAAGACGACCCTGGCCAACATCATCGCCTCGGAGCTGGGGGTCAACATCCTGCCCACCGCCGGCCCCGTGCTGGAGCGGCCGAAGGATCTGGCCGCCATCCTCTCCAACCTGCGAGAGCGGGATGTCCTCTTCGTGGACGAGATCCACCGTCTCAACCCCACGGTGGAAGAGACCCTCTCCCCCGCCATGGAGGACTACAAGCTCGACCTCATCCTCGGTCAGGGGCCCGGCGCACAGACCTACAAGCTCACCCTGGCCCACTTCACGCTCATCGGCGCCACCACGCGGGCGGGCCTCCTCACCTCCCCCTTGCGCGATCGGTTCGGTGTCGTGCTGCGGCTGGACTTCTACACCGAGGCCGACCTGGTGCAGATCGTCACCCGCTCGGCCCGGATCCTGAACGTGGGTCTCACCGGGGATGGAGCCGTCGAGCTGGCTCGCCGCTCGCGCGGGACGCCCCGGATCGCCAACCGCCTGCTCCGCCGCGTCCGGGACTTCGCCCAGGTCCTGGGCGACGGGATGATCGACCAGCGCGTGGCCCACGACTCCCTCAACCGGCTGAACGTGGACGAGCGGGGTTTCGACGAGATGGACCGGCGCATCCTCCAGACCATCATCGAGAAGTTCGGTGGCGGCCCGGTGGGCATCGACACCCTGGCCGTGGCCGTGAGCGAGGAGCGGGGGACCATCGAGGATGTGTACGAGCCGTTCCTCATCCAGCTCGGCTTCCTGGCTCGGACCCCCCGGGGACGGGTCGCCACACGCCTCGCCTATGCCCACTTCGGCCTGGCGCCGCCCACCGGCCCGCAGAGCGAACTGTGGTCCGGCCGGTGATGAAACGACCAATTGGATTTCGCCGATCGCTCCTCCCCGCCTTGCATTCCCTGGCATGGATGGCGCTTGTCTTCTGCCTGGTCGCCGCGTGGGGGGCCGGGGCGCGGGCCGAGGACGTGGTTCGCGTCCTGGTGGCCGAAGGACGGCCGACGCTCACCCTGGCGAGCGCCGGGACGCTCACCCTCACCGACGGCACGGGGCAGCGCACCCTGGGCCAGCGCGCCGCCGGGGGGGAGTTTCGCCTCGCGCTCCAGCGCGGCGGCATCCTCATCCGCGATCTCGGACGGACCGTCCCGCGCCTGATCGCCTGGCCGGGCAACGGCGCCGTCGTGGCGCTCGACGGGCGTCCGTACCGAGGCCGCCTGGAGGTGCAATCGCTGGACGGTGGCCTCGTCGCCGTCAACGTGGTGGACATGGAGGACTACCTCCAGGGCGTCCTCAAGGACGAGATCCCGGCCGGCTGGCCCGCCGAGGCGGCAAAGGCCATGGCAATCGCGGCCCGGACATACGCCGTGTACCAGCGGCTCCAGAACCCCAGCGGCCTGTTTCACTTGCGCAGCACGACGGCCTCCCAGGTGTACGGGGGGGCCCGCGGCGAGGATCTCCGCACGAACTGGGCCGTCCAGGCGACGCGCGGCCAGATCCTCGTGTTCGGCGGGCAGCCCATCTCGGCCTTCTATCACTCCTGCTCGGGAGGCGCCACCGAAGATGCGACGGACGTCTTCGGCATGGAGTTCGACATCCTGCCGGGGGTAAAGGACGACTTCAGCCTGACGTGTCCGTATTCCCTCTGGATCGAGCGGCTGACGTCCCAGCAGATCGAAGGAGGCCTGGCCCGGGCGGGGTATCCGGTCGGTCGGATCCTGAATATTGTGGACCTGGTTCGGAGTCGCACCGGCCGGATTCTCCGCATCGAAGTCCGACACACCCGCGGGACGCTCGTCCTGGAAGGCCGACGCTTCCGGGAGGCGATGGGAAGCGAGGTGATCCGGAGCACCGATTTCGAGATCCGCCCCGACGGCTCGATCTTCACCTTTGTCGGGCGGGGCTCCGGGCACGGGGTGGGCATGAGCCAGTGGGGGGCCAAGGAGATGGCGGATCTGGCCTTTCAATATCAAGACATCCTGAAGTTCTACTATCCCCTGGCGACGATCACCGGATGGCCCAAGTGAGTTCTTCAGCAGCCTGTTAGGTTCACACGATCGTGGAGCTGCGCTCGGTCCACAGCTCTCGGCTCTCGGCTCTCGTTTCTCGGCTCTCAGCTCTAGGCTCTCATACCAATGTTGCTCAGCCATTTCGATTATGATCTTCCGGCGGACCTGATCGCGCAGGAGCCGGCTGCCGAACGGGACGCGTCCCGCCTCCTGGTCATGGATCGGGCCGGCGGCGGGATCGAGCACCGCACGTTCCTGGACATCCCCGAGTATCTGCGAGCCGGCGACGTCCTGGTGCTCAACGACACCCGGGTTCTCCCGGCGCGGCTGTTCGGCGTCTTCGATACCGGGAAGTCGGTCGAGGCGCTGCTTGTCCGCCCGGTCGGCGACGATTGCTGGGAGGCGATGGTCAAGCCCGCGAAGCTCGCCCGGATCGGCTCCCGTCTTTCCTTGGCCTGTGGCCATCTGGAGGCGACGGTCGTCACCTTGGGCCTGCATGGACGCCGCGTCCTCCAGATACCTTCCGGGCTGAATCTTCGCGCGATCCTCGACTCCTACGGGGTCGTCCCTCTTCCGCCGTATATCAAGCGGAGAGCGGAGAGCCGAGAGCCGAGAGCGGAGACAATCACCGGGGGACCATCCGAAACTCGCAACTCGGACCGCGAACGCTATCAGACCGTCTATGCACGCGAGGATGGCGCGGTGGCCGCGCCCACGGCCGGCCTGCATTTCACCCAGGCGCTCCTCGATCGCATCCGCGGTCTGGGCGTCCACATCTGTCCGGTGACGTTGCACGTCGGTCCCGGGACCTTCCTGCCGGTGCGCGCCGAGGAGGTCTCGCAGCACCGGATGGAATCGGAGCGGTACACGATCCCCGAGACCACCGCCCTGGTTGTGAACACCGCGAAGCAGGAGAAACGCCGCGTGATCGCGGTGGGCACGACCAGTGTCCGCACGCTGGAGCATTCCGCCAAGGATCGCGGCCTGGTCCGGCCGGGGGCGGGCGATGCCGACCTCTTCATCACACCGGGATTCCGCTTCCGGGTGGTTGATGTCTTCCTGACAAATTTTCACCTCCCTCGCTCCACTCCGCTCATCCTGGTGGCGGCGTTCGCGAGTCTGGAGGCGACGCGCCGCGCCTACCAGGAGGCGATCGCCCGGCGGTATCGTTTCTTTAGTTACGGCGACGCGATGTTGATCCACTGAGGACACGTTGACCGCATAAGTGCAGGTCCCCCGGGCCGACCCGAGACGCCGCGCCCGCGGGCGAGCCGCACCCAGCCGGCGGCTGGGTACCCGCCGGCACGGAGGACCGCTCTCTGAGCGGACCGACCCGGGGTAAGGGTGAGCCGGCATCGACGAGGCGTTAGGCGTCCGAGGGGCGGCCCGGGGGACCGGCGATACGTCACGGCAATTGCGGACAGAAGCACTGAGGGCCTCATGCACTACACACTGCTGACCACCGACTCCGCCACCGGCGCCCGCCGCGGGACAATCCAGACCGCGCACGGTCCGGTGGAAACCCCGGTGTTCATGCCCGTCGGAACCCAGGCCACCGTCAAGACCCTGGATCCGCGGGACCTCCACGCCGAGGACTGCCGGATCCTGCTGGCCAACACGTACCACCTGTACCTCCGGCCCGGCCACGAGATCATCCGGGACCTCGGCGGATTGCACCGCTTCATGGGCTGGGACCGGGCCATCCTCACCGACAGCGGCGGCTATCAGGTCATGAGCTTGGCCGCCCTGCGGCGCCTCACCGAGGAAGGCGTCGCCTTCCAGTCCCACCTGGATGGGTCGCGCCACACCCTCACCCCGGAGCGGGCGGTGGAGATCCAACTCGCCCTGGGCGTGGACATCCTGATGGCCCTGGACGAGTGCCCGCCGCACGCCGCGGACTACGCCTACCACGCGGCCTCCATGGAGCGGACCCTTCGCTGGGCGGCGCGCTGCCGCGTCGCACACTCGTCCGACGAGCCGGCGCTCTTCGGCATCGTTCAGGGCGGCACGTTCCCGGACCTGCGGGCGCGCTCGGCCGAGGAGACCCGGCGCATCGGCTTCACGGGCTACGCCCTCGGGGGCCTGGGGATCGGCGAGGGGGCGGCGGCGATGTACGCGATCGTGGAGGACACGACGGCGCTCCTGCCCGACGACGCCCCGCGGTATCTCATGGGCGTCGGAACCCCCCAGGACCTGCTGGAATGCATCGCCCGCGGCGTGGACATGTTCGACTGCGTCCTGCCGACCCGGAATGCCCGGAACGGGACGCTCTTCACCGCCGCGGGCCGCCTGAACATCAAGGGAGCGGTCCACGCGCGGGATGAGCGGCCGGTGGACCCCGGCTGCGCCTGCTACACCTGCCGGCATTTCTCCCGGGCCTACCTGCGTCACTTGTACGTTGCCGACGAGATCCTCGGTCTTCGCTTGAATACCATCCACAATCTGCATTACTATCTGGACCTCATGCGTCAGGCTCGGCAGGCCATCGAAGCCGGCTGTTTCGCCGCCTGGAAAGACACGACGCTGGCGCGGCTTCGCGCCGAACCTTCAACCTCGCAGGACGGACAGGAGACTCACAACGATGTTTGATCTCGCCTATGCCCAGAGTGGCCCCGGAGCCGGAGGGGCCGGAGGGGGATTCTCGATGATGGTTCCCCTCATCTTGATGTTCGGGGTGTTCTACTTTCTCCTCATTCGCCCCCAGCAGAAGAAGCAGCGCCTGCACAAGGAGATGCTCCGGGCCCTCAAGGTCGGCGACCGCGTGCTGACCACCGGTGGCCTCGTCGGCACCATCGTGGAAGGCGGCGAACAGTTCATCAAACTGGAGGTCGCCGACAAGATTCGCGTGGAGATCGGGCGGAGCTACATCGTCGGGCGGATCGGCTCGAAGGAGAGCAAGGAGGCCCTCCCGGCGGCCGAAGGAACCGAAGGGTCAAGCGCCCCCGGCCTGGGCGGACTCCTCGGCAAGCTGTTCGGCAAAAAATAGTCGTCGGGCCGTCCAATCCTCGGTCTCTCAGTCCATCCTGCGTACCCTTTCGTCACCGGCCGGCCCCCAAGCCGGCCGGTGTTCGTTTTTCTGCTACCAGCGACCCGGCTCAGGGCGTTTATCCGGACGCGATCGTCATCCTGGAAGTCTTCCGCAAGACTTCAAATCAGACCCCGCAGCGCGTTATCGCGCACCCCCGCTCCCCGCGCCCACGCCGCCCCACCACAAAGCCCTTCCCCCTGAGATAGGGAAGGCTTACAATCCCCATAACGCGTAGGCCAGCGGTCCAGTTCACCCAGTCTTACCCGGCGGGCCGGCCTCCGCGGTCGTCGCCCTGTCACGTGCGGGGCTCGCCGGATAAAGGCTTATTCGTTCAGTAACACACCAAGACGGCGGCTGGCGTGACGTTCAGCGCGATGGAGTTGGAGATCATCGATGACACGATCGGGGCTCTATGTCGGCGGATGTCTCCGCCGCGGCTCGCTGGCAAGCTCAGGTTCGTGTGCGAGATCGACGGGCACAGCGCGTCCATCATCGAGGAGCGCCCTCCTTGGGAGGGGTCGGGCGAGTGGACACGCATGCCGTGCGCAAGGTTCAGATACGTGCGTGCCCAAGCCACGTGGACGCTGTACTGGATGCGGCGTGATCGTAAGTGGCATGTCTACAATCCGGAGACGAAGAAGCGCGATCTGCCGACGCTTGTGCGGGTAGTCGAAGAGCACAAGTACGGAGCGTTCTTCGGGTAGGTGGTTACCGAACAGGCGCATCCAGACGGACGCGCTTTGCGCGCCGCCGATGCGCAGAATGTTAGCCGAAGAGGAATGGTGATCGAGCGGATGAAATGGCTGGAACTCAGATGAAAGCTCTCCAGGAAGTCACGAGAAACGACACGGACTCCCTTCTGTCGTCGATCGAGGCTGCCCGCCGAGATGTCTCGCGCCAACTGGATCCTCGGCGTCGGGCTTTCATGGGGCAGTTCCTGACGCCCGCATCAATCGCCACGTTCATGGCCGAGATGTTCGAATGCAAGAAGCCCGTTGTGCGCATCCTCGACCCCGGCGCTGGATCGGGTGCGCTTTCTGCAGCTTTCGTGCTTGTGATGTGTCGCAGGCCACATCCTCCGAACGCCATCGCCCTGACCGCTTACGAGATCGATCCCTTGCTCATCGGCTATCTCCGCGAGACGCTCGATCTATGCCGGGCTGTGAGCGAAGAGGTTGGGATCCGATTCGAGGGACGCATCGTTGCGGCCGACTTCTTGGAGGCCGGCGCGAGTACCATGGGCGGCGATCTCTTTGCCGCTGGGGAAAAGGAACGATTCGACTGCGCCATCCTCAACCCGCCATACAGGAAAATCGGGACGGATTCCCGTGAGCGAACGCTGCTCCGCGCCATCGGGCTTGAGACAACCAATCTGTACACTGGCTTCCTAGCGGTGACGGCCAGGCTCCTCACTCCAGGTGGTGAAATGGTCGCCATCACCCCGAGGAGCTTCTGCAACGGACCATATTTCGAACCGTTTCGCCGTTTCTTCCTGCGAGAGATGCGCTTTTGCCGAGTCCACGTCTTCGACGCGAGAGACCGCGCCTTCGCCGACGACAAGGTCCTGCAAGAGAACGTGGTGTTCCGTGCAGTGAAGACCGAAGCTCTCGACTGCGACGTCGTTGTCTCCGCCAGCGTTGGCCCTGATGGGTCCGGTCTGCGCATGCGGACGATCAAACACGACGAACTTGTCCGACCACGCGACCCCCTGGCCTTTATCCACATCGTCCCAGACGACGATGGGGGTCCGATCCGTCATCGGATGGCGAGCCTCGACGCAAGCCTTTCGGATCTCGGCCTGACCGTTTCCACGGGTCGCGTCGTGGATTTCCGGGCAAAGGAGCTTCTCCGCGACCAACCCGGACGGAACACGGTCCCCCTCATCTATCCCTGCCATCTCCGGGATGGATTCGTGGAGTGGCCAAACGGCCACACGCGCAAGCCGAACGCACTCGCGCTTGGCCCTCGGGCAGAAGAACTTCTCACCCCAGAGGGTTACTACGTTCTCACAAAGAGGTTCTCGGCCAAGGAGGAGCGGCGGCGAGTGGTGGCAGCAGTCTATGACCCGACGCGGGTCGCACCCGGTCGGGTCGCGTTCGAAAACCACCTGAACTATTACCACATTCATGGTTCCGGCTTGCCGGTGACGGTAGCGAAGGGGCTCGCCGTCTTCTTGAACTCAACGCTCGTTGATACCTACTTCCGCCAGTTCAGCGGACACACTCAAGTGAATGCAGCCGACCTTCGTTCCCTGCGGTACCCTGGGCGGAACAGCCTCGTCGCCCTCGGCCGGCGTATCGGGATGAGCTTCCCCACACAGGAGGAACTGGATCGTCTCGTCGAGGAGATATTATTTCGGGGCCAGCGAGTACCCAAGAGAGGGCCACTTCAACGGCGAACGACTTCTGGGACCGTACGAGTAACCCGAGTGCCGAGTGACCGGCTAGCAACTGTTGCAGCAGACGGCGCTGCGCCCCGCCGCCGAACCGGAGCGTTGGGCGAACTCGGGGTCACGAACGGAATCAGAGGAGTGAGCGTATGATCGAGTTGGCGTCAGCGTTGCGGGCCGAAGTGGAGCGTGCTGCAGCATACTTCAGGAGCCTCGGTGAGGCCGACGTCACGCGAAGCCGGGGTGCTGGCAAATGGGTCAAGAAGGAGATTCTGGGGCACCTGGTCGACTCGGCGGCCAACAACCACCAGCGGTTCGTGCGCGCCCAGCTTGCCAACCCTTTCACGGGGCCCGGGTACGACCAGCAGGCATGGGTGCCGCTCCACCGATACCGGGAGCGCCCCTGGGCTGACCTGGTAGATCTGTGGCTGGCGTTGAACCGGCATGTGGCTGCGGTCATCGAAGCCGTGCCGGCCGAGAAGCTCCAGACGCCTTGCATCATCGGCGACCACGAACCAGCCTCGCTGGAGTGGTGGATGCGCGACTATCTTCGCCACCTGAAGCATCATCTGGAGCAACTCGAGGCTGCGTGACCGGAAATTCGGAGACTGCGATGACATATCGGATCGATGAACTGACAGCCTCGGATTGGCCCGACGTGGCCGAGATCTATCGAACCGGCATTGCGACCGGCAACGCGACGTTCGAGACCCGGGTGCCGACGTGGCCCGAGTGGGATGCCGCGCACCTCGCCGTGTGTCGGCTGGCCTGCCGCAGGGCCGAGGGGCTGGCGGGCTGGGCAGCGCTGAGTCCCGTGTCGCGGCGCGAGTGCTACCGCGGCGTGGCGGAGGTGAGCATCTATGTGGCCGAGGGGCTGTACGGCCAAGGGCTTGGGCAGACAATTCTTCAGGCGCTTGTTGCCGCGTCGGAGGCGCATGGGATCTGGACCCTGCAGGCCAGCACCTTCCCGGAGAATCGGGCGAGTCTGAGGATTCAAGAGCGGTGCGGGTTTCGGGTGCTTGGTCGCCGTGAGCGTATCGCGCAGCTTGCCGGCGTATGGCGGGACACCATTCTCACGGAGCGGCGAAGCCAGTGCGTCGGCACGTAGCCACTGGCCCTGAACCCCCTTAGACCTTGGAAGGTATTGACAAGGTGTAGCCGTGGGGCTACATTCTCTTATGATTGAAATACGCAAGACCGAGACCTTTGCCCATTGGCTTGATGGACTGCATGACCTTCGTGCCCGAGCACGAGTTCAAGCCAGAATCGAGCGCTTGGCTGCGGGAGGCGCTGGCGACGTGAAGGCTGTCGGTGAGGGTGTCTCAGAATTGCGAATCGATTACGGGCCCGGCTACCGGGTCTATTTCACGATGCGGGGGCGGGCATTCGTGATTCTGCTGGCAGGGGGTGTCAAGCGGTCCCAGATCGCTGATATCAAGACAGCCCTGCGTCTCGCACGCAACTTCTAGGAGTATGTTATGAGCAAGACAAGAACCACCCGCTACGATGTTGCCGAGCACCTCCGAACCCCGGAGGAGATGGCCGCGTACCTGGAGGCATGCCTTGAAGAGGCCGATGGCGATGCCGCATTCGTTGCCAAGGCTCTGGGTGACATTGCCCGCGCCAAGGGGATGACGCAGGTGGCGCGTGACGCCGGCCTATCTCGGGAAAGCCTCTACAAGGCTCTTTCCGGTGATCGCAGTCCCGACTTCGACACCATCTTAAAGGTCATCGAGGCGCTTGGGCTGACATTGCACGCTGAACCAGCCCGCAGCTGACCCCATGGCCCAACCAATCGTCTGAGGGGACACTGCGCGATCAACCCGCGCCACGCCCTTCAACTCCATCCTTAGAAGATCCACGGTCCCCGCCCGCGCGCTCAAACGGACCGGTCAGTCCTGGGCGTGCGAGCACTCTGCATCCATCTACTCTGGTGTCCCATCGATCAGGCCGAACTGGAGGAGATGGTGGTAGGCGTGCTTGAAGTGGCTGCGCGCCCACTCCTCCGCTCCGATCGGCCCAAACACCGGATGCATATGCATGGCGTCCGGGGTGTCGCCGGCCTGCCGAAGAAAGCGCTCCACCTCGACTCGCAGAGCCGTCTTCGCCTCGGGCAGACTGGCGTGGCGCAGGGGCGGGAGTCCCGCCGCCAGGACGGGATTCTGGAATTCGCGAGGCGTGGGCCGGTTGTGGTAGAGAAAGGCTTTCAGTTGTTCGCGCTGTGCCTCGGGGAACTGGCAGACGGCTTGAGCCTGCCCGGTGGACAACTCGAAGGCCCAGACGAGATGCTCGACCATCTGCCGGGCCGACATCTTCCCCCAACCGGGCCGCGAATCGTCCTGGAGCCCGGCGAGCGCATCGAAGAGCAGTCCGCGGAAAAAGGCGTCGCGTAGCTTGGTGTCGTTTACCTCAAATGGAATGGCCGTCATCGGGTCCCACCTCCTCCTCTCGTGGATCGGTGCAACGCGCAGACTTCCCGGGGATCAGTTCGGTCAGGGAGCGGATGATTCGATCGGGCTGCACGGGGCTGGTCGGGGGTAGACCGGTACCGGCAACATCCCGCCAGATGCCGCGCACGCCAGCCTGCTGAGCACCCCACACATCCCACTCCAGGTTGTCGCCCACCATCCAGGCGTCGGCTGGCTCGATGCCGAGCTGATCCAGGACATGGCGATACACGCGCGCGTCGGGCTTGCCCACGCCGAACTCGCCTTCCACCAGGATACAGTCGAAGTGGGGTACCAGACCGAACCGCTCGATCTTGGCCCGCTGCTCGCCGCTCTCCCCGTTGGTGATCAAGGCCAACCTGAGCGAGAGGCTGCGCAGATCGCGCAGGACGTCGATCGCCTCGGGAAAGAGGCGAAGCGCCTCGGCCCGTGCCTCTGCAAAGGCATCCGCCATCGGGTCGATGAGGGCGGGCCGGTCGAGACCGAGATCTCGGAATGCGCCGGCGATCACCTCGCGCCGCGCCGCGGCCATGTTCAGCCGCCCGATCCGATGGCGTTCCGGGTCGCTCCAATACCAGGTTCGGTAGGCGTCCAGAGCCGCCAGGAGCCGCTCGGACGTCACGCCGTCGCATTCCGGCGCAAACCGACCACAGACCGCCTTCCAACAGGGACCTGCGCTACCGGCGAACTCGATGAGGGTATCGTCCATGTCGAACAGGATGGCTCTTGGCAATGGCATACGCAAGTCCTATCACTCCTCGTCCAGGGGACGTGTTCGGCCTGGCATGTGTACATGAGGGCCACGCCGGGTGGTTCTGTCGTACCCGTTCAGCCGGCGTTGCGAGTCGGAAGTCGGTCGCACATTCGCCGGGGCCGCCAGGGCCTCCCTCCGACGCCTAGCCCCCGTCGAGGCCGGCTCCCTCTTACCCCGGGTCGGTCCGCTCGGGGAGCGGACCTCCGTGCCGGGGAC
>JAPLLC010000098.1 GCA_026387775.1 Candidatus Methylomirabilota bacterium
CCCGCCGTGATGTGGGCGTTCTGGCCGATGGTGGCCTCGTTCTTGAGGAGCGGGACGTTGATCGCGATGGCGGCGCCGATGCCCACCGCCGAGCTCCCCGTGGCGCTGCCGTCCGCCTTCGCCGTGGCGTCGGTGTGGTTGACGCCGAGAGGGTGAGGATCCCCCCGGCGGTGATGAGGCCACTGTCCGGGATATAGGCCCGGGCCGAGGAGGTGGCGATGTTGATGCCGATGGCGGCGGCTACGCTCACCCCGCCGCCCGAGGTCTCGGCCGCGGGCGCCGTCGAACTGCCCGTGCCCTTGGCGGCGGCCTCGGTCGTGAGACTCTGCGTCCCCGAGCCCACCGCGGTCAGATTGATGACCGTCCCCGCCTTGGCGTTGGCCGCCGTGGTGGCAAGTTTCACTGTGGTCGCGTCCACGACGATGACGTAGTAGGTCGTGCCGTCCGTGAGCCCGCCGATGGCCGTCCCGCCCCCCGCGCTGTACACCACCGCGTCGCCGGTCGTGAGGCCGTGATTGGCGCCCAGGTCGATCGTCTCGGTACCAACCTCAACCTTCGTGCTCGAATTGAACTCCTTGGTGCCACTCTCCTTCGCCTTCTTGTCGGCCAAGTTCTGCTGGGCGTTGACCTGGTTGTCAACCCCCCGGCTCTTGTCCTCCGCCAGGCTGTGGGTGCCGGTGCTCGCGCTTGTCAGATCGATGGCCTTCCCGGCCCGGGCGTCGGCCGCCGTGGCCGCCAGCTTGACCGTGCCGGTGGTGTCGCTCGCAATCACGTAGTAGGTGGTCCCGCTCGTGAGCCCCCCGATGGCCGAGCCGCCGCCGGCCGAATAGGTGACCGCCTGGCCGGTGGTGAACTTCTGGCCGGCGCCGAGGTCGATGGTGTCGGCCGTGGCGCTGACCTTCGTGCTCGCGTCGAACTCCCGCTTGTAGGGCTGCGGCGTCAGGCTCTGGGTGCCGGTGGGGGCAGTGGTATTTCCGAAGTCGATGGCCGTGCCAGAGGCAGCGTGTGCCTCGGAGTCGGCAAGCTTGATGGTGCCCGTCTTGCCGTCCGAGATGACGTAGTAGGTGGCCCCGTCCGTGAGCCCCTGAATGGCCGTGCCGCCGCCGGCCGAGTAGGTGACGGCCTGGCCGGTCTTGTAGACCGGTCCGGTCCCCAGGGTGATGGTGTTGGTCGTCAAGTCCACCTTGTCAGGGGTAAACTCTTTCTTGCTGGCCTCCTCCGGCGCACCGGCCGCGGAGGCCTTCGCATCGGTCGACGTCGCGGCCGAGGCATGGGCCGCGAAGGTGACGGCGCCGCCCGCGGTGACGTCCCGGGCCGTGGTGGCGAGCGTGGTGTCGGCGACCACGTTCAGGCCGAGCGCGATCCCGATGGCCGCGCTTTCCCCGCCGGCCGTTCCGTCGGCCACGGTGGTGGTGACCCCCGTGTGGGTCGCCGTGGCGCTGAGGGCGCCGGTGACTGTCAGGGTGGGCACCAGGGTCGTCCCACTCCCGATCACCGCGTCGGTGGTGTTGTTCACCGTGGCGATGGCCACGGCCCCGCCCACGCCCACGCCGCCGCTCCCGCTGGCCGTCCCGCCGGCCTTGGCCGTGGTGGTAGTCGTGTTGTCCGAGGTGGCGCTCAGGGTGAGGTTGTGGGCACCCGTGAGGATGGCGGTGTCTTCCAGTTTGGCGAGGGTGGTGACGTTGATGATGCTCAGGGCGACGGAGGCCCCGACGCCCACCGATCCGGCCGCGGCCCCCTCGTTGGCCGGGGTGGCGCTCGCCGTGCTCACCGTGGTGTTCGCGGCGGTGAGCGTGGCGTCGCCGCCCCCGGTGATGGTCACGGTCGCCCCGCTCTGGATCACGGCGCTGCTGGTGGCGTCGACCACGTTCAGCGCCAGCGCGCCCGCCACCCCCACGGACCCGGCGGTCGCCCCGGCGACGGCGGTGGCCGAGAAGGCCTGCACGAGAGGGGTCTCCCCCGCTCGCGGCGTCAGCCCCGCGTGAACCGCAACAGCGTGGGCCGAGATCGCCCCGGTCCCGCCCAGGTAGGCCGTGTTGCTGACGTGGGCCAGGTTGATCGCGACGGCCACACCGACCCCTGTGGAGGCGGACCCCGTGGCGCTGCCATCCGCGCTGGCGCTGGCATCGGAATGATCCAGCGACTCTAGGGACAACTGCCCCGCTGTCGTCACCGTCTGATGGGTTGCGAGGTACGCCCGCGTACTGCTCGTCAGATCTGTGACCGCCACCGCGCCGGCGATGGTGATGGCTCCCTCGCTGGTCTCCGCGTCGTACTCGCTCAGCCGACTCTTGGTCTGGGTCGCCCCGCCGCCGTCCGTCGCGCCGCCCGACGCCGCCTTGGCGGTGGTCGTAATGCTATCGAGCTTGGCGGCGGAAATAGAGATGCTGCCCGCCGATTCAACCTTCGCGTTGTCATCGAGGTAGACCTCGGTGTCTCCGCTCACCACCGCGACGGCCACGCTTCCTCCGGCCGCCGTCGCCCCGCCGGCGGTGCCGTCGGCAGTCGTCGTGACGGTCCGGGTGTTCGCGGCGCTGAGGCTGAGCGCTCCGCCCACGTTGAAGGCGGAGGTATCCGTCACCTGGATGATAGCCGAGCCGTGGACGATCGAGGTCGCCACTGCCGCGTCCGCGGCCGTCGAACCGCTTGCCACTGCCGTGGAGAGCGCCGCGGTGGTGGTCGTCGACGTGGCGCTGATGGTCACCGCGCCGGTGCTCTCGATCCGCGAGCTGCCCGTGATGGAGACCAGCGCGTCGGATTGGACGTCGATGAGGGCCACGTTGGCGGGCAGGGTGAAGGCCAGGGAGGCCGTGGCGGTGACGCTCGAGCTGGCACTGATGTCGATTGTTCCGCCGCTCAGGGTGGCGTTATTGATCACGACCTGTGCCTGGGCATCGCCGAGGACACTGTTGTCGACCGCCTCGGCAATGAGGCTGATAGTCCCCGTCCCGGTCGTGATCCCCGCATTGACGGTGATGGTCTCGGCCGTGATGGTCACGTCGTGACCCGTCAGGCCCACGGCCCCGTCAACTGTGACCGCATCCACCCCCCCATCGCCGTTGATCACAAGGTTGGCGTTGAAGGTCGAGTCGAGTGACTGGACGGTGATCGTATCATTGCCGGCGCCAGCATTGATCGTCAGCGAGATACTAGGGTTGTTGAAAGTGATGCTCTCGAATGTGCCGCTGGTGCTTTCGATCGTCATGCTCCCGCTGCCGGCAGCATCCTTGAGCACGATCTGATCGGCACCGCCGGTCCCCGTGAAGACCCGGTTGACCGTATCCGTGTTGTCGGTGATGGGCTCCAGGCCCGCGTAGGCGAGCGTTGCCCCATCCAGCGTGATCGTCCCCGAGTCGGCGCTGGTGGCGGCGTACGTCACCGAGGCGTACGTACCGCCCGCGAGCACCAGGCTGTCATAGCCTCCCGCCCCGCCCTCGATCCCGCCGCTGATGCTGCCCCCCAGGTTGAGGATAAAGGTGTCTCGATTGTCCGAGCCGCCGATGAGGTTCTCGACGCCGGCGAAGGTGACGTTCCCCGTGGTGCCCGTGTTGGCCCCCGTCACGGTCCACGTGCGGTCGCCACCGCGGATCTCGAGCGTGTCGCCGTCGCCATCGTGCGTATCCGCGAAGGCAACCGGGACGGCCGTGGGCACGCTGGTATCGATGGTGAGTCGATCGGCGTGCTCCGACCCGGTGATGACGATCTGACTCGTGTCGGCCAGCGCCTGCTGGGCCACGACCGTTGGGGTGCCGCCGCTGTTGTCTATCAACTGGAAGAGCGGCGCCGAAGAGGTTTCATCCAGGCGCAGCGTCAGATCCAGCGTCGCGCCCGAGGCCGCGGCGTATGTGAAGGGGGTCGCAGTCAGGAGCAACCGCGGCTCCAGCGGCTCGAGGAGCACCTTCCGCCGCCTCGGGAGGATCCGACGGCCGCGTAGCGGCCGAAGCAAGGCGCGCTGGGCTTGTTTGGCGTAGAACAGTTCGGCGATAGTCATGGATGCTCTCCGCGCGGCGGTGCGCCGCGCTTCACGAACCCAGGCCGGACAAGCCGGCGTAACAGATTTTGGCGTTTGGAGGGCACACGTGCGGACACACCCCCGCAGTGTCCGCGGATGAAAGGCGCAGGTGGAGTGTGGGCTGGACTGGAGGGCATGTGTCGTGGCCTAGCAATAGTATCTCCGAAGTCCAATTGAAGAATCAAAAGTGCAATAACTGCCGATATATCAATACACCCGGCCGAAGGGCCGGCGCGTTCAAGGCCTCCCAATGGCAAAATTTTGGCTGCAGGGTACTTACAAGCGGGCGATTCTTGCCTGTCAGTTTCCGGGATGTCAAGCAGTAAATATGCACAAGAGTATGCTGATTTTCCCCCTTGTGTTTTCAAGCACTTATCTTTATGAAACTCCGAACAACCTGGACCGTCCAGTGTCCCGTCCCCAAAGGTCGTGGATGAATCTCCGGGAAAGGAGACAGGCGACCTCGTCATCACTCGATTGAGGATGAGTGAGGAACTTGCGCGAACAGACGACGGAGCCGGGCGGCAGGTGCAGAGGACGGCTGGCTACCCCAGGCGGTTGGTATCTCCGAGGCCAGGCACACGTTCGGACTTCACTCCACCGCCGGTTACTCGCGTGAAGAATTCCCAGAGTCTCGGGAGCGTCTTGTCGAAAGCGTAGCGCTCCTCCACCAGGGCTCGCCCCGCCGCACCCAGGCCTCGGTAGGCCCCGGGATCCTTGAGGACCTGCAGGGCGAGCCGCGCCATTTCCTCGACATCGAAGAAACCGGCCAGGAGGCCGGTCTCGCCGTGGCGGATGACCTCGCGGACCGGGGCCGTGTCGGAAGCGAGAACGCTGCACTGGCAGGCGAGGGCGTCGAGCAGCGACCAGGAGAGCACAAAGGGCACCGTCAGGTAGATGTGCAGATCGCTCAGCGAGAAGATCTCGGCAAGTTGCGGGGCGGGGACCGTCCCCAGAAATCGGAATCGGCGCAGGTCCGGACGCTCGGTCTCCAAGACATGTTCGCGGAAGGTCTTGGTCTTGATGTGATTCCGATCGTTCCCGTAGCTGATCCGATCCGACCCCACGACCACGAAGAGAACATTGGGCATTTCCGCGGCGATCCGATTGGCAACCCGCACGAAGATGTCAAAACCTCGCATCGCCTCCAGCCCGCGCGCCACGTAGGTGATCACCCGCACGTCATCGGAGAGCGCCTCGTCCCCCAGACGGCGCGGGACCGCCCGGCGGGACCACAGAGTCGTGTCGAGACCGTCGGGGATCACCGCGACCTTCGGCTGCCAGACGGATGGGAGAAGCCCGCGCTGCCAGAGGGTCGGGGTGTAGCCGGCGACGCTGGCCTCCAGATCGAGGAGGATCATGGCGTTGCGCGTTCGGACGCGGAGGAAGTCCATCTCCGACGGTGGGAAGTCGGGACGGAAGTCCATGTCCGAGCCGCGGGCATGGTAATAGTACTCGAAGTAGTTCACGATCGGGCAGTCGTACAACTCGTGCAGGAAGGCGGTGGTCCCGAAGCCGCTGTGCCCGACGATCAGATCCGGCCGGAGATCCCGCGCCTCTTTGCACGCCTCATACACCCCGTGCGCATTCCAGACGGCGTTTTCAAACGTCCGGGAGCAATAGTGCGTGGAGCGGGTCGCCCCGCCGCGCACGGGATACTGTAGACAGCGGACGCCGTCGCGCCTCCCCGCCGGCGTCCGGGACACGAAGACACACTCGACGCCTTGACGCTCGGCCAGCCGGGAAGCGACGAGGCCGAATTGCGCCGGATAGTTGGGGTGAACGAAGAGAATCTGCACCAGACGTCTCTCACTGTCGATTGTGAACACCGGAGGCAGGACCGGTCGGACGCCGGCCGGACCGCCCGGGCGGCGAACTCTCCCGGCGGCGGATCAACGTGACCGAGCGGAACGGGGGCGGAGGAACTGCAGGGCGCGGGCGAAGGTTTCCGGATCGCCGAACCCACCCGCCTTGGTGACGGCCGGAAGGTCCGCGCAGTCGCCGCCCACCAGCCGTCCCCAGGGCACGCCGGGCTCGACTTCGCCCTGCAGCTCGACCCCGTTGGCGCCGAGCGCCGAGCATGCGGCGATGGCGATGTCCCCGCCGCAGAGGAGCAGTCCACCCGGCCGGACCTCGCGGGCCACCAGACGCGCCGCCTGCCCCAGGAACTCGCTGAGGGTCTTGCTGGCCGAAGGGCGCAGGGGCCGCCTGCCCGAGGCGGACGCCTGCTGTGCGAGCGTGAGGACCGTATGCCGGTCGGCGAGCATCTCGGCGCGCGCCTTCTTGACCACACGCGCCATCTCTTTCCGGTAGCGCTTCTCGTCGGCCACCACCTCGCCGAGGGCGGCGCGCACCACGCTCGCCTGGCCACGCTCCTCGACCCAGGCCACCTGCTCCATGCTGGTCGGGTTCGGCGAACCCACCACGAGGAGCACCGGCGCCTTCGCCCCCGGGGGGGTGCGGCGCGCCCGTCGGGGCCAGGGCAACACCTCGGAGAGGGCCATCGCCAGCCCGGCCGAGCCCGCCGCCACCCCGAATAGCCCGTCCCGCACGATCAGGCGGGCCAGACGGTCCAGGTCCCGGGGCGTGACGGCGTCGGCCAGGACGATGCCGGGCGCCGCCGCGCGCCAGTCTCCGAGCGTCCGGTCGAGCCGCGTCGCGGTCCCACGCAGTACGGCCAGGCCGAGCGCATAGACGGGCCGCCGGGTCTGTCGCCCCAGCAGGGTGGGCAGGTGCGACTCCTGGACCGGCGTCACCGGGTCGCGCCCGGTGGCCGTGCGGTGGACCGGCACGCCGCGCACCAGCAGGACCCCTTCCCGGACGGCCCGTCCCGCCGGAGGGAACGCGGGCGTGAGGACGGCCAGGGGCGACGGAAACACGTCCAGGATGGCGTCCAGTTCTGGGCCGATGTTGCCCCGGAAGGTGGAGTCGATCTTCTTGTAGACCGCTTCGACCCCCGCCCTCCGTAGCGCCTCGGCGGCAATGCGGGCCCGTTCGGCGGCGACGCGGGCCGGAACGGCCCGGCTGTTGGTGTTGAGCACCAGCACATCGGCGGCGCGGGTCAGCGATTTCAGGTCGTGCCAGTCCAGCGGAACGAAGGTCCGGGCCCCCCGCAGGGCGAACTGCACCCCGGTGTCGTTGGCACCCGTCAGATCGTCTGCGATGAGGCCGAGACGCATGGGTCTTTGCTCCTCCGCCGCCGGCCCGATCCTGTCGGACCGCGGGGCGGTCTCACGTGCAGCGCTCCCAGGAGGCAGGATCCGAAGACATGGACGTTCATTGCAAGCCGGCAGCCGGGGTATTGCTCAGTGGAGAACCGACATCAGACAACCGGGCGACCACACCAAGGAGGCGGTGACATCAACCGGCTGCGTTCGCACGAGGGACAACCCGAGCGTGTGTCTACACCCCTGCATTCCCGGCTGTCAAGGGCTTTCCCTGGTCCGGCTCATGGCTCTTGGCGCGTGGCCGACGGATCGGGTGGTGCCACCATGAACTCTGAGCCACACGTCTGCCCTTCAGATCAGCCACCGGAAGACGAGGGTTGCCTCATCGTTTCCCGGGCCAGGAGCAGAGGGCGCGGAGGGCACAGCCCGCGCATGCGGGCTGCTTGGCGTGGCAGGTGCGCCGACCGTGGAAGATGAAGAGGTGGGTGGCCCGTCCCCACTCCTCTGCGGGGAGGATCGCGCAGATGGCCGTTTCGATTCTCTCCGGATCCTCGGTGCCCACCAACTCCAGCCGGTTGGTCACCCGGCCGACGTGGGTGTCCACGCCGAAGCCGGGGATGTCGTAGGCGTTATAGAGAAGAATGTTGGCGGTCTTCCGGCCGACGCCCGGCAGCGCGACCAGCTCCTCCCTCGTGCGGGGAACGGCGCCCCCGAACTCCCGGACAAGTTTGGCGCAGCACGCGAGGATGTTCTTGGCCTTGTTTCGGAAGAATCCGGTGGAGCGGATCTCGTTCTCGAAGACCGCCGGGTCGGCACTGGCATAGTCCACCGCGGTTCGGTACTTCGCGAAGAGCGAGGCGGTGACCTGATTGACGCGGGCGTCGGTGCATTGGGCCGAGAGGATCGTCGCAACCAGGAGCTCCAGGGGCGTCCGGAAGTCGAGCTCGCAGCGCGCGTCCGGATACGTCTCTCCAAGAATCCGCAGGATCTCGCGCAATCGTTCCGGCGGCGAGCCGCCGGGAGCCTCCGGCGTGCCACCGGCCTTCTTGGACGGCGCCGTGCCGCGTGCCATGGGTCTCTCCCCTAGATCGCTCCAGCAGGCTACTGACAACCGGATTTCGCCCAGGCTGCTCAAAAAGGTCCAGATGCTAGGCGGCGCACCCATTCTTCGAACGGGTACCTGGGGCGGGGTACCCACCGCAGGTGGGTCCAGGCGTACTTCCTGTACGCCGCAGCGAGTACCCGAGCAAGCGGGTACCCATCCGTAGGATGGGTGACCGCAGATGGGCCTTTTTCAGCAGCCTGCAAGGGAAACCGAGCGGTCAGCACCCAGGACCCCATCCGGCCAAGGCTGAGTGCTGACCGCTGAACGCCGCCTCTTCAGTCCCGCTGCAGCAACTCGATGGAGATTCCGTCCGGCCCCTCGATGAAGGCGAACTTCGTCTTGGGGTTCACCTGGCCGACCTCCTGAGTGATCTTGATGCCGCGGGCCTTCATCTTGGCGATCTCGGCCACCAGATCGTTGGTCTTGAGGGCGATGTGATACACCCCGTAGCGGACTGTCCCCGCCGAGGCGTCCACTGTCTCGTTCGCGCGCTTGGGTGAGAAGTTGTACAAGCAGCCGCCGATCTCCAGGCTGATGATCGGCATGCCGTTGGCCTCCCACCGCGAGACCTCCTTGGCCCCAAAGTTTTCCTGAAAGAAGACCGCCGTCTTCACATGATCGCCGCATTTGAAATGGGTGTGATCATACTGCCAGCTCATCGGGATCCTCCTCCGTGAATGGTCCGGGGTTGCGGGGAATTCAGCCAGCGATCGATCGCGCCATGAGACTCTCGGCCTACACCAGCCGGAAGCCGCCGACCGGCTTCCGCGTCCGGCGCGCGGCGCCGGTCTTGTACGCCGCCCCTGCCACGGCCGCCGCCACGGCGGGGGCCACCCGCACGTCGAAGACGCTGGGGGTGATGTACTCCTCGCTGAGCTCGCGGGCGCCGACCAGCGAGGCGATGGCCTTGGCCGCGGCGTTCTTCATCGCCTGGTTCACATGGGAGGCCCGGGCATCCAGGAGGCCGCGGAAGAAGCCCGGAAAACACGAGACGTTGTTGATCTGATTCGGGTAATCGGACCGGCCGGTCGCCATCACCCGGACATACGGGGCGGCCTCCTCGGGCAGGATCTCGGGAATGGGGTTGGCCATGGCGAAGACAATGGCGTTCTTGGCCATCTTCTTGACCCCTTTCAGCGGGAGGCTCCCCGCACCGGAGAGGCCGAGGAACATGTCCGCGCCGCCGATCACGTCCAGCATGTCGCCCTTCAGATTCCGCGGATTGGTGGCGCCGGCGTACCATTCCTTGATCGGATTCATGTTCTCCTTGCGACCCCGATAGAGAGCCCCCTTCGTATCCACGCCGATGATGTTGCGCGCCCCCATGGCCATCATCATCCTGGTGCAGGCAACCCCGGCCGCCCCGATCCCGCTCACCACGATCTTGCTGTCCCGCAGCTTCTTCTTGACGATCCTCAGCGCGTTGAGCAGCGCCGCCAGGACCACCACCGCCGTGCCGTGCTGGTCGTCGTGAAAGACCGGGATGTCCACCTCTTTCTGGAGGCGCTCCTCGATCTCGAAGCAGCGGGGGGCCGAGATGTCCTCCAGGTTGATGCCACCGAAGACCGGGGCGATCAGCTTCGCCGTCCGCACGATCTCGTCGGGATCCTGCGTGTCCAGGCAGATGGGAAAGGCGTCCACGCCGGCAAACTCTTTGAAGAGCGCCGCTTTCCCCTCCATGACCGGCAAGGCCGCCGCCGGCCCGATGTTTCCCAGCCCCAGGACGGCCGATCCGTCGGTGATCACCGCCACCATGTTCTTCTTGACGGTCAGCCGGTAGACCTTGGACGGGTCGTCGTGAATGGCCATGCAGACACGGGCCACGCCCGGAGTGTACACCATGGAGAGGTCGTTGCGGGTCTTGATCGGCATCTTGGCCTTGACTTCGATCTTGCCCCCGAGATGGGCCAGGAATGTGCGGTCCGAGACGCCCACCACCTTCACATGCGGGATCTTGCCCACCGCCTTGGCGATGACCTGCTCGTGCGCCTCGTCTCGGGCGCTCACCGTGATGTCCCGGATGATCGTGTCCTTCCCGAAGCCGGCGATGTCCACGGCGCCGATGTCGCCGCCCGCCTTGCCGATCGTGGAGGCAATCTTTCCCAGCATTCCCGGACGGTTCTGGATCTCGACGCGCATGGTGATGCTATAGCTGGCGCTCGGCTTGGCGACCATCGAGAATCTCCCTTGTGCAAAAAGACGCAGCAATCGAAAACGCTACCGCCCCGCCAGGTACTGTTCGAGACGCCGCAGCGCCTCGGCCAGGTTCTCGAGCGAGTTGGCATACGAAAAGCGCAGGTAGCCTTCCCCGTTCTTGCCGAACCCTATCCCGGGCGCCACGCACACCTTGGCGCGCTCCAGCAGCTCGAAGGCGAAGGCATAGGAGTCGGCGCTGAATCGCTTGGCGTTCGCGAAGACATAGAAGGCGCCGTTTGGCTCGGACGCAATGCCGAAGCCCAACCTGCGCAAGCCGGGAACCAGGAACCGCCGCCGCTCGTCGTAACTTCGACGCATGCGCTCCGAATCCGGGAGCGCCTCGCGGAGGGCGGCGACCCCTGCGGCCTGCACGAACGCGTTGGCCGAGATGAAGAAATTCTGGTGCATCTTCTGGAGCGGCCGGACCATCTCGGGCGGCACGATGACGTACCCGAGCCGCCAGCCCGTCATGGCGAACGCCTTCGAGAAACCGTTGAACACCACCGCCCGGTCGGTGAACTCCAGGACGGAGTGCTCGCGCCCTTCGTACACCAAGCCATGGTAGATCTCGTCCGAAAGAACGAGCGGGCCTAGGGCCGCCAGGGCGGCCATCCGCTCGGCCGAGAGCAGCGTCCCCGTCGGGTTGGCCGGCGAGTTGATCAGGATGGCCTTTGTCCGGGGAGAGATTCGTGTCTTCACCTCCTCGGGCCGGAACTGGAAGCCGTCCTCTTCCAGGACGTCCACGCAGACCGTCTCGCCGCCGCAGAACTTGACGAAGTTCGGATAGCAAGCGTAATGCGGATCGGAGAGGATGACCTGATCGCCCTGCTCCAAGAGCGCGGCGAATACCATCCACATGGCAGGCGAGGTTCCGGCGGTCACGAGGATCCGGTCCGGCGACACCCGGACACCGTACTTGGCGTGATAGTGCTCGGCGATCGCCTCGCGCAGCGGCAGGACCCCCAGACTGTGGGTGTAATGGGTCATCTGGTCCGCGAGCGCCTTGGTCGCAGCCTCCTGGATGCAGACCGGTGTCGGAAAGTCGGGCTCGCCGACCTCCAGATGGATGAGGCGCTCGCCCTTGGCCTCCAACTCGTGCGCCCGCTCCATCACTTCCATGACGATGAAGGGCTCGATCTCCTGGGCATGTTTCGCGATCACGGAATCCTCCTGATGCAAACCGAAGGCCGGACGGCTCGTAGATGAGGCGGGATGATAGCATAGGGCTGCGGGGAAGTAAAAAGGGCTCCGCCGGGTTGCTTTGGCCAGCACCTCGACCTCGCTCGCACTCGTTCGCGGGACCACCACTCCATGTCAGGAGTTCGGCGTCCCATACTGCTGCGATGGGATCTGCTGGGTTATGAGGCGCTCTCCCGCCGGAAGCTGGCGATCGCGAGGACGATGACCGCCACTTCAACGGCGAGGAGTGCAAGGAGGGAGGCAATCAGCGCAGTGGTGGCGCTCCCGGGCCACGCGATGTTCCCGAGCACCATCGCGCCCGCCAGCACGGCGCCCAGCATGATCAGAACCACGCTCGGGACAATCACCCAGCGGCTCCGAGCCGTGAGTCCCAAGGCGATGGCTCCGACGAGGAGCAGCGGGACCAGCGCCACGGCCGCCATTTCCTGCGGGCGCAGGGCGACCAAAGCCGCCAAGGCGAGCGCGAACGTGCAGTGCGCGCCAATCAGGATATGTCGCATCATCGCGGCCACCGCGGGCTCAGGTCACTGGTAGTGAATCTCGAAGGGCTTGTTGGTGATGAAGAGGACAACCACATCGCGTTCGGCAGTGGCCCCGTGTTCCATCGCCATCCCTTCGGGGAACCACACGAAGCTGCCAGGGCCGAACTGACCGGCGTGGGTGACCAGCGTCCCCTCGATAACATACATGCCATGGGCGCAGGGATGCGTGTGCCGCACGTTGATCACCCCGGCAGGGTAGCGCACGAGGCGAACCTCCATGCCGGTATCCGGATCGGTGACCAAGTTCTTCCGATAGAGCGCCCGCCCCAGTTTCTCGTTGAACCGCTCCTCCCACTGGAGCGCCTGGGTGTCAATCGCGATCATCTGCCCCTTCTCCATCGAGACTCCTTTCCGCCAACCCGCCGCCCGCTGGTCGCCAGTGAACGAAACGAACCTAGGCTCCTCTTGGGGCCGATCGCAGCACATTCACTACGCCAAGGATGGCCAGCAGGGTGATGATGATCGCCGAGGCTACGCACCAGGAGCAGAGGGCTTCGATGACATAGATCTCGATGTAGGTGAGATAGACGGAGAAGCCCACTCCGCCAAGGGAGAGGAGAAGGCTGAGGAGAAGAATCTGGCGCTGCGTCCCGCCGGCAGTCCACAGCGCCGCCAGGGCGAGCGCCAGAAGCAGCAGATACGCGGCGAGGCCGATGAAGGAGACCGGAATGCCGAAGAACTTGGAGTAGACGCTGTTGTTCACCACGTCACACTCGGCCCAGCGCGTGCAGGCGAGGCTCCCGCCGGCCATCCGCTTGTAGGCGAGATAGCCGGATACCACGATGCCACATACAGAGAGAAGCGTCGAACTCCAGAGCCACGGGCGCAAATCGGGTCGCAGGTCGCGCATCACACCATGCTCCGTCACGGAAGCGGAGGGCTTCCGATCAGGGGACAGATTCGCTGATCCGCCAGATTCAGGCTCCCGACCAGTTGGCGAGCGGCCGAAATGCCGTTCGCGAGACAATACTGCTCGAGTCCAGAGATTACCTTGAGGACATTCGTCGGGTCAATGAAGTTCGCCGTCCCCACGGCCACGGCCGTCGCCCCGGCGATCAGGAACTCGGCGGCATCCTCTTCGCTCACGATCCCCCCCATGCCGATGATCGGGAGCTTCACGGCCTGCGCCACCTGCCAGACCATGCGTACGGCCACCGGTCGGATGGCCGGTCCCGAGAGCCCCCCCGTGATGTTGGCGATCTTGGGCCGGCGCGTCCGCACGTCGATGGCCATCCCGACCAGGGTGTTGATCAGCGAGATCCCATCGGCTCCGGCCTCTTCGGCCGCCTTGGCGATGACGCGGATGTCGGTCACGTTCGGGGACAGCTTTGGAATCAGCGGCAGGCGCGTCGCCTCCCGCGCGGCCTTCACCACCTGATAGGTCAGCCTGGGATCGGTCGAGAAGTCGAGACCGCAGGCCACGTTTGGGCAGGAGATGTTCAACTCGATCCCCGCCACCCCCTCCTGATCGCCGATCCGCTTTGTCAGCTCGCGGAAGTCCTCCACCGACTCCCCCGCCACGTTCACAATCAGCGGCGGCGCCAGCGTCCGGAGATACGGCAGCTTCTCTCGGATAAAGACGTCGATCCCGACATTCTGCAAGCCGATGGCGTTGAGCATCCCGGCCGGCGTCTCCGCGATCCGGGGCGCGGGATTGCCGGGACGGGGCAGCCGCGTGATGGTCTTCACCACCAGCCCCCCCAGCCGGTTCAAGTCCAGATGCGTCTCGAACTCCTGCGCATATCCAAACGTCCCCGACGCCGTCAACACCGGGTTCTGCATCCGGATGCCGGCCACTTCCACCGCCATGTCCACGCCGCTCGCGGCTCGTGGCTCGCAACTCTCCGTCCTCGGCTCGTGGCTCGTGGCTCGCGGCTCGTGGCTCTCCCCTCTCGGCTCTCCGCTCTCGGCTCTCCGTCCTCCGTCCTCGGCCCTCGGCTCTTTCATCGCCACACCAACTCCCGCGAGTCGAACACCGGCCCATCCTTGCACACCAGCTTGTAGGCGGGCCCCGGCCCACTCGACCGCGCCTCGATCGCGCAGCCCATGCACGCGCCGAAGCCGCAGGCCATGTTCGCCTCCACGGAGGTCTGGCAGGGAACACCGCACGTCTCGGCCAATCGCGCCACGGCGGAGAGCATTCCGGGCGGACCGCAGGTGAAGATGATGAGAGCCGAGAGCCGAGAGCCGAGGAGAAACGGACCGAGAAGGTCGGTGACCAGGCCGCGAGATCCCAAGCTCCCGTCCTCGGTCGTGATGTGAACGCTTACCCCGTGCGCTTCGAAGTCTTTCAAACAGAGAATGTCGTCCGCCGTCTTTCCGCCAAGGAACACCTCCAGATCTCGAATTGCGAATTGCGAATTGCGAATTTGGGCGGCGAGAGCCGAAATCGGAGGGACACCGATACCCCCCGCGGCCAGGACGGCAGTCGTCACCTCGGATCCGATCGCGAACGAGTTCCCCAGCGGCCCCAGAATTTCCACCTCCCGGCCCGGCTCCATCCGGGAGAGGCATTGGGTCCCCTTCCCCAGGATCTTGTACAGGATCTCGACGACGGGAGTGCCGCCGTCCTGCGAGATCCGGTAGATCGAGAACGCGCGCGGCAGCAGCGGGTCTGTCACGAGGGGCGGCCGCACCATGACGAACTGCCCGGGAGCAAAGCTTTCGGGGAATCCCGGCGCCGCGATCCCGAGGTGGCGATACGGGGCGGAGACGGAGCGGTTGAAGGCGATCTGGGCGCGCACAGACTCCTCACACGGCGGCGTGGTATTCTTGCAGGGAGCGGATGGCCATCTGCTGCGTGCGCAAGGCGCCGATCGCCTCGGAGGCGGCCTCGGCGGCGGCCATCGTCGTGAAGTGCGGGATCCCCATGGTCACGGCCGTCCGCCGGATCGAATAGGAATCCAGCCGGGCGCTTCGACCTTCGGGCGTGTTGATCAGCATCGCGACCTCGCCGTTCTTCATCCGGTCCACGATGTGCGGGCGGAACCCCTCGGTCACCTTGTACACCCGCTCCACCGGGACGCCGGCGCGGCGGATCACCTCGGCCGTCCCCTCGGTCGCCAGCAGCGTGAAGCCCAGCGATGCCAGCCGCGTGGCCAGCGCCACCACCGCCAGCTTGTCCTTCTCTCGAACGCTGAGAAACGCCGTACCGCCGGTCGGTAGTGAGCCGCTGGCCGCGATCTGCGACTTGGCGAACGCCAGACCGAAGTCCGCGTCGATGCCCATCACCTCACCGGTGGACTTCATCTCCGGTCCCAGCACGGCATCCACGTTGGGGAACTTGGCGAAGGGCAGCACCGCCTCCTTCACCGCCACGTGGCGAAGCTGCCGCTCCTCGGTGAAGCCCAGCTCCTGCAGCGTGGATCCCAGCATGACCTTGGCCGCCAGCTTGGCCAGCGGGACGCCGATGGCCTTGCTCACGAACGGCACCGTGCGCGACGCCCGGGGGTTGACCTCCAGCACATAAACCACCCGGTCCTTGATGGCGAACTGGATGTTGATCAGACCAACCACGCCCAGCTCAAGCGCCAGGGCCCTCGTCTGCTCCCGGATCGCGTTCAGCATCCGTCCGCTCACCGACCAGGGCGGCAGCGAGCACGCCGAGTCGCCGGAGTGGATCCCCGCCTCCTCGATGTGCTCCATGATCCCGCCGATCACGACCGTCTTTCCGTCCGAGACGGCATCCACGTCCATCTCGATGGCGTCCTCCAGAAACTTGTCGACCAGGATGGGGTGATCTGGCGAGGCGCGCACCGCCCGCTCCATGTAATCCTTGAGGTCGGTCTCGTCGTAGACGATCTCCATGGCGCGCCCCCCCAGGACGTAGGAGGGCCGGACCAGGACCGGGTACCCGATCTGTTTGGCGATGTGGGCCGCTTGCACAAACGACGTGGCCGTCCCGTTGGGCGGCTGGTTCAGCCCCAGTTTCTGGAGAACCTGTTTGAACCGCTCCCGGTCCTCGGCCCGGTCGATGGCGTCCGGCGGGGTCCCCAGGATCGGCACGCCGGCCTTCTGCAGCGGCACGGCCAGCTTGAGGGGCGTCTGCCCCCCGAACTGGACGATCACGCCCACCGGCCGCTCCTTCTCCACGATGTTGAGCACGTCCTCCTGTGTGAGCGGCTCGAAGTAGAGCCGGTCCGCCGTGTCGTAGTCGGTCGAGACCGTCTCGGGGTTGCAGTTGACCATGATGGTCTCGTACCCCAGCTCCTTCAGGGCGAAGACCGCGTGGACGCAGCAATAATCGAACTCGATCCCCTGGCCGATCCGGTTCGGGCCGGCCCCCAGGATCACGACCTTCTTCCGGTCGCTGGGGTTGGCCTCGCATTCCTGCTCGTAGGTGGAGTAGAGATAGGGCGTGTAGGCCACGAACTCCGCGGCGCAGGTGTCCACCATCTTGAAGGTGACCTCCACCCCCAGCCGCTGGCGCGCCTGGCGGATGGTGCCCTCGTCCGAGCCTGTGAGCTGGGCCAGCCGCCGGTCGGAGAACCCCAGGGCCTTGGCCTCCCGCATGACCGGCTTGGTAAGCAGCCGCATCAGGGGGGTCCGCCCGCCCTCGACGCGGCACAGCCGATCCTCGGCCTCCACGATCTGCCGGATGTTCGCCAGAAACCATGGGTCGATGGCGGTGAGGCCGTAGATCTCTTCGAGAGGCATCCCCAGCCGCAGGGCGTCGGCGACGTGGAAGATCCGGTCCGCCTTCGGCACGCGCAACCGCTCGCGGATCGCCCTCACCGTCACCTCGCGATCCTCGTGCCCGTCGCGCAGGCGGGATTCGAGGCCGTAGCTGTCGATCTCCAGCGAGCGGATGGCCTTCTGCAGCGCCTCCTTGAACGTCCGTCCGATGGCCATGGTCTCGCCCACCGACTTCATCTCGGTAGTCAGCGTGTCGTCCGCTCCCGGAAATTTCTCGAAGGCCCAGCGGGGGAACTTCACGACGCAGTAGTCGATGGTCGGCTCGAAGCTGGCCGGCGTCTCGCGCGTGATATCGTTCCGCACCTCGTCCAGGGTGTACCCCACCGCCAGCTTGGCCGCGATCTTGGCGATGGGGAACCCGGTCGCCTTGCTGGCCAGGGCCGAGCTCCGCGAGACGCGCGGGTTCATTTCGATCACGACCATCCGGCCCGTTGCCGGGTCCACCCCGAACTGGATGTTGCTGCCGCCGGTGTCCACGCCGATCTCGCGGATGATGGCGATGGCGGCGTCGCGCATCATCTGGTATTCCTTGTCGGTCAGGGTCTGGGCGGGGGCTACGGTGATCGAGTCGCCGGTGTGGATCCCCATGGGGTCGAGGTTCTCGATGGAGCAGACGATGACCACGTTGTCCTTGAGGTCCCGCATCACCTCCAGCTCGAACTCCTTCCAGCCGATCACCGAGGCCTCGACCAGGACCTGGTGGACGGGGCTGAGGTTCAGCCCCCACTGGACGTGCTCCTCGTACTCCTCCCGGTTGTAGGCGACGTTTCCCCCCGTGCCGCCGAGGGTGAAGGAGGGCCGGATGATGGCTGGATAGCCGATCCGGTCCACGATCTCCAGCGCCTCCTGGAGCGTCCGGACGTAGCCGCTGTCGGGTACCTCCAGACCGATCTTCGCCATGGCCTGCTTGAACAGATCCCGGTCTTCCGCCTTCTTGATGGCGTGCAGCTTTGCCCCGATCAGTTCCACCCCGAAGCGCTCCAGCACTCCCGTCTCGGCCAGGGTCACGGCGATGTTGAGCGCCGTCTGCCCTCCCAGCGTGGGAAGCAGCGCCTCCGGGCGCTCCCGCTCGATGATCCGCGCCACCACCTCGGGCGTGATCGGCTCGATGTAGGTCCGGTCGCCGAACTCACCACCCGGTAGCCCTCCTCTCGGAGGGCCTTGCACCCCTGCGTCCCCGAGTAGTCGAACTCGCACGCCTGGCCGATCACGATCGGACCGGAGCCGATCACCAGAATCGTCCGGATGTCAGTCCGCTTGGGCACTCATCACCTCGTGTGCGACCTCGGCTTCGCCGTCCCCGCCGTGGTCAGACCCGTCCCGCGACCGCCGAAGAACCGCCGGCCGCCGACCGGGCGCCTTCCATCAATTCCACGAATCGGGCAAAGAGGTAGTTCGCGTCGTGGGGGCCGGGCGAGGCCTCGGGGTGGTACTGGACCGAGAAGAGTGGTAGCCCGCGGTGCATCAGGCCTTCGCAGGTGTTGTCGTTGAGATTCACGTGGGTGAGCGCGATGTCCTCGGCGTCGCCCCGCATCGCCTCCCGGGAGGCATCCCGGAAGGAGGACATATCCAGGGCGAAGCCGTGGTTCTGCGCCGTGATCTCCACCTTCCCGGTGGTCAGATCCTTGACCGGCTGGTTCCCGCCGTGGTGGCCGAACTTCAGCTTGTAGGTGCGGCCGCCCAGGGCCAACCCGATGATCTGGTGCCCCAGACAGATCCCGAAGATCGGCCTCTTGCCGATCAGCTCCCGCACCGCCGCGATCAGATAGGGCACCCCTTCGGGATCTCCCGGCCCGTTGGAGAGGAAGATCCCGTCCGGGTCGCGGCGCAGGACCTCCTCCGCGGTCGTCGCGGCCGGCACCACCGTGACCTCGCAGCCGCTCGAGACGAGCTGCCGCAGGATGTTCCACTTGATCCCGCAATCGTAGGCAACGACCTTGTAGAGCCGAGAGCCGAGATGTGAGAGCCGAGCCGCGTGATTCGGAGCTTGCACCCCAAAGAGCGCCAACTGTCCTTGCTCGCCTCTCGCCTCTCGGCTCTCGGCTCTCGGCTCTCGTCGGCTCTCGTCGGCTCTCGGCTCGCCGTATCCGTGCGGCCATTGCCACGCATGCTCCGTCCAGGTGAAAGGCTCCGCGCAGCAGACCTCCTTCACCAGGTCCCGCCCGATCAGACCGGGCGAGGCCTTGGCCTTGGCCACCAGGCTCTTCGGGTCGAGGTCGGTCGTGGAGATGACCCCTTCCTGGGCCCCGGAGTCTCGGATGTGCCGGGTGAGCGCCCGGGTGTCGATCCCCTGGATGCCGACGACGCCGCATTCGCGCAAGTACTCCTCCAGCGACCGACTGGCCCGCCAGTTGCTCGGGACGACGCTCCCCTCCTTGATGATGAACCCTTCCACCCAGGGACGGCACGACTCCACGTCCTCGGAGTTGACCCCGTAATTTCCGATCAGGGGATAGGTCATCGTCACGATCTGCCCCTTGTAGGACGGATCGGTCAGAATCTCCTGGTATCCGCTCATCGAGGTATTGAAGACGACCTCGCCGACCGCCTCCCCATCGGCGCCGTAGGCGCACCCCTCGAAGATGGTGCCGTCGGCCAGGGCCAAGATCGCCGGCTTCATACGCTCACACTCACTCGGATTGCCATGCCCCTCCGATGTTAGGAGCCGTTACGAAATAACGTGGCCATTTGTTGTGATTTCGTTACGGCTCCTTATGCCGTTCCGGAATTTCTCCGGTCAAGTTATTCTTTGACAACGGCCTACCCCGGCAGTTCCCACACGACCTTCCCGCCCACGATGGTGGCCAGGACCTGACCCCGGAGTTTCCAGCCGTGGAAGGGGGAGTTTCGGGCCTTGGAGGCGGACTGCCGCACGTCGTACGTCCACTCCCGGGTCGGATCCACGATCGTCACATCGGCGTCCGCCCCCTCGGAGAGCGTCCCCTTGGGCAGCCGGAAGATGCGGCAGGGATCCGAGGTGAGCCGGGCGACCGCCTGGGGAAGCGTCAGGACCCCGCCCTCCACCAGTGTCGTGATCGTGAGGCCGAAGGCCGTCTCCAGCCCGATGATCCCGTTGGCGGCGTAGTCAAATTCCACTTCCTTGTCCTGGATCACGTGGGGAGCGTGATCCGTGGCGATGGCGTCGATCGTGCCGTCGCGGAGCCCCGCCTTCACCCCCTCCACGTGCCGCGACGAGCGCAGCGGCGGGCTCATCTTCGCGTTGGTGTCGAAGCTCATCACCGCTTCGTCGCTGAGTGCGAAGTGGTGCGGGGCCACCTCGCAGGTCACGTGGGACCCTTTTGCCTTCGCCTCGCGCACCAGTTGGACCGCCTCGGCGGTGCTGACGTGGGCCACGTGGTAATGGCTGCCGGTCATTTCCGCCAGCAGGAGGTCGCGAGCCACGATGACCGCCTCCGAGGCGGCCGGGATCCCCTTGAACCCCAGCTCGGTGCTGACCTTGCCCTCGTGCATGACCCCCTTGCCCGTCAGGTGCTCGTCCTCGGCGTGCTGGATCACCGGGATCCCGAACAAGGTCGCATACTCCAGGGCGCGGCGCATCAGCTCCGCGTTCATCACCGGCTTGCCGTCGTCGGAGATGGCGATGCAGCCGGCCCCGACCAGCTCGCCGATCTCGGCCAGCTCCTCCCCCTTCATGCCCTTGGTGACGGCCCCGATGGGGAAGACGTTGACCACCCCGTCCCGCCGGGCCCGATCGATGATGAAGTCGGTCACCGACTGGTTGTCGTTGACCGGATTGGTGTTCGCCATGCAGCACACCGACGTGAAGCCGCCGCGCGCCGCCGCGCGTGTCCCGGTGGCGATCGTCTCCATGTCCTCGCGCCCCGGCTCGCGCAGATGGACGTGCAGATCCACGAACCCGGGGCAGACGATCTTGCCCCGGGCGTCCAGCACCCGATCCGCGGCGGGCGCGGGGTGCGCCCCGGGGCTCGCGACCGCGGCAATGCGCCCGTCCTCGATCAGGAGGTTCAGCACCGCATCCCGGCGGTTCGCCGGATCGATCACCCGCCCACCCGCAATCAGGATTCGCATAGTCTCTCCGTTCAACGTTCCGGGTTCTCTGTTCTGGGTTCACGAACGTCGCACGTTGAACCTTGAACCTCGCCCGCCGCTAGTTGTTGCCCGCCTGACCGCCCGCCAGCAGGTACAACAGCGCCATGCGGATGGCCAGCCCGTTCTCCACCTGGTCCAGGATCAGCGAGTAGGGACCGTCGGCCACCTCCGGCGCGATCTCCACCCCGCGGTTGATGGGCCCGGGGTGCATGATCAGGACGTCCGGCCGGGCCGCCTTCAGCCGATCCGCGTTCAGACCGAAGAGCTTGGAGTATTCACGCAGGGTCGGGAACAGACCCGCCCCCATCCGCTCCCGCTGGATGCGGAGCATCATGATCACGTCCGCGTCGGCGATGGCCGGCTCGACGCGGAGGAACTTCTCCACGCCCAGCGACTCCACATACCGCGGGAGCAGCGTCGGCGGCCCGCAGACCCGGACCCGCATCCCCATCATTTGCATGGCGAGGATGTTGGAGCGCGCCACCCGGCTGTGCAGGATGTCCCCCACGATGGCCACCTGGAGCCCCTCCAGGGCGGGCCGCCGCTCCCGGATCGTGAAGAGGTCGAGCAGGGCCTGCGTGGGGTGTTCGTGGGCGCCGTCGCCGGCATTGATGATCGACGCCTTGAGCAGCCGCGCGAGCAGGTGCGGCGCCCCGGGCACCGCGTGCCGGATCACCACCACGTCCGGGTGCATCGCCTGCAGGGTGAGCCCGGTGTCCTTCAGACTCTCCCCCTTCGCCACGCTGCTTGTCGAGGTGGAGATGTTGATGACGTCGGCGCTCAGCCACTTGCCCGCGATCTCGAAGGAGGTCCGGGTGCGCGTGCTGGGCTCGTAGAAGAGATTGATGACCGTCTTGCCGCGCAGCGCGGGGACCTTCTTGATGTCGCGGGACGCGATCTCCTTCATCGAGGCCGCCGAGTCGAGGATGAGGCGGATCTCCTCCACGGTCAGGTCCCGGATGCCCAACAGATCCTTCTTCTGCAGCCCCATCACGCACCTCCAGATCAGGAATCCATCGCCTCGTAGATCAGGACTTTGTCTACCCCGTCTCCCTCGGCCATGAAAACCTGCACCGCTTCCTGGTGCGAGGTGGGGAGATTCTTGCCGACGTAGTCCGCCCGGATCGGCAGCTCTCGGTGGCCCCGATCCACCAGGACCGCGAGCTGGACGAGACGCGGTCGCCCCAAGTCCATCAAGCCGTCCAGGGCCGCGCGGGTGGTGCGTCCGGTGAAGAGAACGTCGTCCACCAGCACGACCTTCTTGCCATCGATCGAGAAGGGAATCTCCGTCCGCTGCAGGAGAGGCTGCGTCGCCGCCTTGCCGAAATCGTCCCGATACAAGGTGATGTCCAGCGCGCCCACGGGCACCTTCCGGCCCTCGATCTCCTCCAAGCGGTGGGAGATACGCTGCGCCAGCTCCACCCCCCGGCTCCGGAGGCCGATCAAGACCACCTCTTCCACCCCTTTGTTTCGCTCGACGATCTCGTGGGCGATGCGCGTGACGGCCCGCGCGATGCCCGGTCCGTCCAGGACTTGCGCTTTCTCGCGTCGCTCGCTCATACGGCCTCCAGACATAAAAAAACCCCCTCGCCGTTCCGGGCGAAGAGGTTGCGGGAATGTACCAGCGTGTAGCAGATCACGGGAGACTCCTTTGCGGGCTTCACCGAGCCCGCTTAAAAGGTGAACCTCTTGTATCAGACGCCACCCATCCTCGTCAAGCCGAAACGGAAACGCCCGCCCCCCTACATCGCCCGCAGGATCTCCACCGGCGCGAAGTCGTCCGTCAGCGTGGGGACGTCCTTGACCTCGACGGGCACCTCCAGGAGATGCGCGGCGTACTCGGCCAGGTCGGTGGCCGGCACCAGCTTGCCGCCCACGCGGCCCGCGCGGGCCACCCACTCGCCGCGACCGACGCGCATCCTCTCCTGCGTGCCGAAAAGGATGATGTTGATCTCGCCCATGATCCAGCCCGCATTGACGTCATACGTGGGAACGGCATAGACCGTGGGGAAGACCTCGGACAGCGTCCGGTACATGGACCGGAAGAACTCGCTCCGGGGACCCCGCAGCGTCCCGATGATGTTCGAGACCACCACGCCGCCGGGCGTCAGTCGGGCCTGGATCTCCTTGTAGAATTCCAGGGTCGTTAGGTGGAAGGGGATGGTGTCGGAGTTGTAGGCATCCAGGAACACCAGGTCGTACTTCTCCTTCGTCTGCTGCACGAAACGTCGACCGTCCGTGGCGTACAAGTGCAGCCGGGCATCCTCCGGCACTTGGAAGTACTTTTTGGCAATGGCGATCACCTCGGGATCGATGTCCGCCACGTCCACCACCACATTCGGAAAGTCCCGGTAGAGCCGCTTGGGGAACGAGCCTCCGCCCAGGCCCAAGACAAGCACCCGCTTCGGCTCGGGGACGAGGGTGAACGCCAGCGGCAGGAACCGGGTGTAGCGCAGGCGCAGCTCCCAGGGGTCGCTGAGCAGCATGGCGCTCTGCCGCAGATTCTCGAAATCCATGTACCGCTGCGTACCGTCCTCGGCCAGACGGATTTGATTGTAGAACGAGTCCTTCTCCAGGATCAGCCCCGACTCGGCCGCCTGCGTCTTCGACTGCCAGACCATCGTGGCGACCAGCACGACCCCGGCGAACAAGACGAGCGAGGCGTGGACCGTCCGCCGGCCCCCCAGGAAGAGACCCGCCGAGACCACCAGCAGCACGAGCCCGAGCCCGTGGACGATGTTCGCCACGCCCAGGACCGCGATCAGATAGAAGGCCGTGATCAGGGTCCCCACGATGCTTCCTGCCGTGGATACGGCGTAGAGCCCCCCCGCCGTGCTGCCCACCGAGGCGACGGCCTTCGCTTGCAACCGCACCGCAAACGGCGAGATCGTCCCCAGGAACACGCTCGGAACCAGGAAGAGGATCAGGCTGGAGACCAGCGGGCCCAGCCGAGCCCCGATGTCGCTTGCCGCGATGCCGCGGTTCAATCCCGGATAGGCGAAGGGCAGGAGCGCGATGAGGATGCCCGGGACGGCGATGAGGAGGGCCAACACGGGCAGGCGCGGCCAGCGGTCCGCCACGATCCCGCCCAGCCAGTAGCCCAGGCTCAGGGCCGCCAGGACCACGCTGATGAGGCTCCCCCATACGAAGATGGAGTTGCCGAAGTAGGGAGCGAGCATCCGGCTGCCGACGATCTCCAGGGCCATCAGATCGGCCCCGCACACGAAGACGACGGCGTACAGCAGCCACGGACTCCTCGCGTGCGGGTGATGCCCCAGCCGATGGTCGGCGTGCTCGTCGTGATGAGAATGGGAGGCGCGTTTGGGCATGGGATGCGGATCCTTTCGTCAGTGGGTTTCAGAACGGCTTAGCAGGGTACTGAAAAACCCGCTTGCGCTCAGGCTGTTCAAAAAGGTCCAGATGCAAGGCGGAATGCGGAAGGCGGGGTACCCACCGTAGGTGGGTCCAGGCGTACTCCAGGTACGCCGCAACGAGCGCCTGAGCATTCCAACGCCGCAGATGGGCCTTTTTCAGCAGCCTGCTAGGAACGGACGCCCGGTCGGCCGCGATATGGCACTTCCAGATACTGACGGGCAAGGTCCCTGGCCAGCCCGTCGGTCTCGACGTCGAGGGCCGCGCGGTACCGGCGCACCGCCTCGGGTCGATCCCCCAGCAGATCGTAGATCATGCCCGAGCGGGTCCAGGCCCAGGCGGTGATCCATCGGTACCTGGGCGGCGTGGGGGTCTGGATCGCGCGCCGGAAGAACGTCAAGGCCGTGGCGTACTCGCCCTGGTCCATGTACACCTTGCCCATCAACTGCTGGTACCGGGCCCCCAACTCCGCGAACCGCGGCCGGCCCTGGGCGACCTGCTGGCCGACCCGCCGCCCGATCTCCAGCGCATCCTCGAACCGGCCCAGTTCCGACGCCGCGTGGGCCGTGGCGAAGTACAGGTCGGGGTTTCCCGGGTACCGCCGGACGAGATCCTGTCCAAGCCGCAGCGCCTCGGCGTGCTTCTGCTCCTGCCCGGCGTACATCTGGAGAAGGACGACGCGGGCCGTCATCTTGAGGTAATCTCCCCGCTCCGCCACCTGCGTGAGCATCTCGATACCCAGCGCCGGATCCCCCTGCGGCAAGACGATGGTCGCGAACGGCCGGACGACCGCGGGCAGCCGCCCCAGCGCCAGGTGATACAGCCCGAGGCCGTACGACGCGTCCACCAGTTTCGGGTCGAGCCGGAGCGCCTCCCGGAACTCCCGGTGCGCCTCGCGCACCGCGTGCAGCGCCGAGAGGTAGTTCTTGCGCTCGCCATCGACCAGCGCCTTGCTTCCGTGGATCAATCCGAGGAGCAGCCTGACCTCGGCATCCGCGGGGGCGGCGCGCTCCTGCGCCTCCGCCGCCGCCAGCGCCTCGGTCGTCTGTTCCAGGAACCGGTCCAGGTCGGGGGCCGGATCATCCTTGTCCTCCGCCCGGGTCAGCGTGACCAGGCTCAGACAGAAGCGGCCCGCCGCCTCGCCCTCGGGGACCGTCAGCAAGCTGCGGCAGGTCGCCTCGGCGGCGTCCGCCTCCAGGTTCAGGAGCAGATCGCTCGCGCGCAGCATCCCCGCGCGCACCGCCGCCTCGTGGAACGCCAGGGCCGACGGCACGATCAGGATGGAGAGCGCAATGCTCAAGAGGGCAACTCGGCACAGCCGCATGGGCGTACTCTAAGCCGACTACCGGTTGGGTGTCAACGACTGCTACAGCAGTTGCCGATTGCGGCCCGAGCGTTCAGCGTTGATTTCGATCCCGACCTATTATGGTCTATTATGCCGGGTCAAGACTGGCGCAGATTGTTTTACTTGGCAACGTCCCGTTTAATGGGGTGGTCGCAATGCGGGGATTGATACGAAGTGGGCGAGGGAGCTGGCCTAATCGAGGAGGTGGAGGCGCAACAGGCGTTGGGCGAGGCGGTAGATGTCCTCTCGCGATCCCTCCTCGCGCCTCCCCAAGGCCGCGACGAGGACCTCGATCGCCGCCTCGCGGACCCGGTAGATGATCCGGTAGCGCTGGCCGGCCGCCCGCAGACTGCGGTACCCCTTGAGCTCCCCGAGCAGTGGCTTCCCCTGGAGCACCGGATCTTGGGCGAGCCCGTCGATCCGGTCGCAGATCTGCTCCCGCGCGCGCCGGTCCGTGATGGCCGCCAGCATGGACCGGGCAGTGAGCGTCAGGCGCACGCGATACGGCCGAGCCATCAGAGCTTCAGATCCCGCTTGACCTTCTCCCAAGGGACGGTCTTGCCGGCCCGGGCATCCTTCAGGCTCTGGCGCAATGCCCCCATCAGGGTTTCATCCCCCAGGATTTCCAGGGTCTCCACCAGGCTCTCGTAAAACTCGTACGGCATCACCGCAAGCACGGGCTTGCCGCGCTTCGTCACGGTGACGGCGTGCGCCGCCGGGGGACGATTCAACTCGTCGGCCAACTCCAGGAGCTGGGCCCGCGCCTCGGTGATGGTCAGGGTCTTCGCCATTGGATGCCCTCCCTCATGTCCATTGAAGTGTACGGCTATCTGCACACCCGGTCAACCGGAAAGCTGGGGAAGGAGCGAATGTGGAGCGCGCCGCGGTCGAGCACAGCGAGAACTGGATCCGCCGCCGTACGGGACGTTGTTTCTTTCATTGCCTTTTGCGGTTTGTCTCCTGAAGCAGGAGCGGATCCCATTGGGTGCGCGCGGCGTGACCGCGCTGGGCAGCCTTGGCGATGGAGGGCGCGCCCACGCCGAGGCACTCCCACAGGGCCACTCCCGGATACCCGTAGCCCTCGATGGCCAGGGAGGCAATCCCCTCGCGGGCGCGCGCGACGGCCGCACGCCGGCTCCCCTGCGGGAGGGCGGCCGGCGGGATGCCGCTCACGCGACAGACCCGGGCAACAATCGTGGGCGACATACGGGACGTAGCATTATCTGTATAATCTCCAGCGTCCCGGGCCAGCGGGGCAGTATGGCAACCGCGAGGGGTAAACGCAAAGGAAAGCGGGTGCGGGGACCCGCGGGGTGAAGACACGGCCCGCTGGACCCGGGCCCCCGCACCGGGCGAGTCCCTTCCCTGCACCGGGTGGGGTAGTCTCGGGAAGAGATATGACAGATAATGCTACGTCCCCCATTACGTTGGCAGCCCACTTATAATCGTGCCGTGATTCTTGACGAACAACTCGAAGCCGTTCCCCACCCATTTCGTGACGGGCTGGTTCAAATTGATGTCAAGGTGATAGAAGTGCGACAGGAAGTCGTCCCGGGCGTGTGCCGGGACGCCGAGATCTTGGACCAAGTGGAGGAGGTGGCCAAGGATGTAGAAAGTCTGCGCCAAATACGCGTTGCGAGCGTCGCGATTCTCCTGCCGCTGAGCCTCATAATAGGCGAGGCGCGCCGCATCCCAGTCGGCGGTGTTCCCGGTCTTCTGGGCGTTGGTTGCATGAGTTGTCACATCCGTGTACCCCGTTCCCCAGGTCACGTTCGAGTAGACCTGTTGGTAGGGACTGGTCCCCCAACACCACAGCTTGCCCACGACACCCGCCACGTCACTGTTACCGGATTGTGTGAACGGCTTGAGGGGATTATGGAAATGGTTGATGGCACTACACACGGGATCGTCTTCGTCAGAGGAGCCGGCCGTCAGCCACTCACTTATTGGCAGCGCCTGCAAGCGGTTCAAGGGTGCACCCTGGAACGACGGGAGCGTCTCGGCAGGCCCATTGCTGATGCCCAGCGCGCTTTTCAGCGTAGCTTCGAGCTTCGACTGGGCAATGGCAGCACGCGTCAGCTGGGGATGTGTGATTTGCTCATCAAATCCGTAGGCGAGAGGCGCCAAGCCTAAGAGCAAAATCGTCGTCCAGAAGAAGTGAAAAGAGGGCGCATGGCATAAGACAGGCCGTCGGTCCATGGTCAGCCTCCCATGAGGGCGGGTTCTACGTGTTGTCATCGCATTCTGCTCTCCCGGGCAATCGACTCCCGGAATTTGACCCAATGCCCGGAGGAGTGGCTAGAGGAGGTCGCGAGATGGACAAACTCTATGTGCTGCGAGTGGCTTCCACTAGGGGGGAAGCGCTCGAGGCGGATCTGGGGGGGAATGCTCCGATCCTTTCGGCGTTCGAAACCTGGGAAGGAATAGATGTTGTTCCACGCGATGTAGCCAAACTGATAGACCGTGATACTCTCCTCAACGAAGAGTCGCCCCATGTTCTCCAGGACGAAGCGCCCGTCCACATCAGTCTCGGCCTCGCGGACGCCGACGAGAACGGAGTGCGGGAGGCCGGGCGCTCCACCGCCCCCGATCCACACGCCCAGGACCACGGCCCCGGCGATGGGCTGCCCCGTCTCAGCATCTAGAACCCGACCTTGAATCGTACTCGCGCAGCCGGTGCCCACGCACAGGCTGAGGAGGAGCCCGGCGACGCCCAGCGCGCGGAGGTGTAGGCGGTGTGTTCGGCAGCTCTGCATATCAGAACTCCTCGAATGGGGGACGTTGCCAAGAATAGCAAGTTGCTCCCGCAGGAGTCGAGACAGAGGCAACTTGTCGTACTTGGCAACGTCCGCCAATATACTAGGCGGCGCGTGTGTGGCCCCAGTTGAAGAGATTCGGGGTCTCGTCGTGGCCCGGATATTCCGACGCCGTGAAATCCGTCCCCCACATCACGTTGGAGTAGCCCCGGGCAGAGCAAAACAGGTTCCCGCCATCCAGGTCGGAGACGCCGGACACCGAGAAGTCCTTCCACGGGTTGTGGAAATGGCTCTTGGCGCGGCAGCCGGCATCCTCTTGCTTAGAGCCACTTTTGAGCCATTCAAGGACGGTATCTCCGCTGAGCCAACCCGCACTCCCCCTAGCGACATCGAGTGTCGCTTTTTGGGTGCCGTCCAGTTTCGATGCGAGGACGGCCTTCTCGGTCAACTCCGGATGCGTAACCTGATCGTCAAAGCCGTGAGCACCACTGGACACGAGCAGCGTGAGGACTGCGGCTACCAATAATCCCCGAGACATTATCGACAGGCTGTCCTGCTGAGCCATTGTCTTTCCCCCTGACAAGACGGTAATCTTCATCATCGCCCTTCACGTTCGCGGCGGATCGCTTCGTCGAAGCGATGTCGATCGCCACGACGGGATACGCTAGAGCTGATCGCCTTGTAGATGAAGCGGATGTGTTCGTCGTGGCTCGCCCCGGGTGGGAACGGGTCGAGCTGGATCTGGGGCGGCACCGTGGGATCGGGTCGGCCCCGGGGCACCTGGAAGATGTAGATGTTGCTCCAGGCGACGTATCCGAACTTGTAGACTGCAACCCACTCTTCGCCCGTCCCGATCCCCGCGGGGCGCTCCAGGGTGAAGCGGCCCTCGGCATCGGTCTCCGCCTCGCGGTTCCCGACCAGTTCGGTGTGGTCCAGCCCCGGGAAGCCCACCCGCTTCGTCCACACGCCGAGGACCGCGGCCCCCGAGATCGGCTGGTTGGTCTGGACATCGCGGACCTGACTCTGGATGGATCCGCCCAACTGCGCACAGCCGGAGGTAAGGACTCCGCACAGGAGGATGGCCGCAAGCGCGCCCATCTGTCGAACCCACTGAGGTGCCACGTTCCCGAACATCACGATCTCCTCCCCGGTGCATGCCGGCTCTGCTGCGACTCAGGTCGTCTCGTGTACGCCAAGGTCAAGGCCCCGGAGCACGAGCAGGTGGGGACGAAAGGGTGCCGGCATCGGCCGTCGCTCCTGGAAGGGGGGAAGCTGCGTTATGTATAGCGGAGCGGCGGCCAATGTCAAGCGGTCGCGTGGATCCCTTGCATTGACGCTGGCTTCGCATGCGTGGTAGCCTACGGTCGGAGATTGGTCGAGGGGCCGCACAGTCAAGCAGTCGCCCCCGATCCACTCGCCCAATGTGCAACGCGGTGAGTCGGCCAACTGTATCTATCGGATGGAAACCGCACATGAGCACTGAGAGTCGCGTGATCGTCGCCCTCGATGTCCCCGCGCTGCGCGAAGCCACCGATCTGGCCGCCCGGCTGGCGCCGTATCTCGCCGCGGTCAAGATCGGCAGCCAGCTCTTCACGGCCGAGGGACCGCGGGCCGTCCGGGCCATGCACGACCTCGGCCTGCGCGTCTTCCTCGACCTCAAGTTCCACGACATCCCGAACACCGTGGCGGGCGCCATCGTCTCGGCCCGGGCGCTGAAGGTGTGGATGGTGAACGTCCACGCCAGCGGCGGCGCAGCCATGCTCAAGGCGGCGGCACAGGCCGTGGCCGCTTTCCCGGTGGGCGAGCGCCCTCTGATCCTTGCCGTCACGGTCCTCACCAGCCTCTCCGAAACCGACATCAAGACCACGCTCGGAACGACGCGAACCGTGCCGCAGCAGGTGGAGCATCTGGCTCGCGAGACCCAGGCCGCCGGTCTGGACGGTGTCGTGGCTTCCCCCCACGAGATCGGCCTGATCCGGAAAGCCTGCGGGTCCGGCTTTCTGATTGTGACTCCGGGCGTGCGGCCGGCCGACGGGGCCATCAACGACCAGCATCGCGTCATGACACCCGGCGAGGCGGTCGCGGCCGGCGCAGACTTCGTGGTGGTGGGGCGGCCGATCCTGGCGGCCGCCGACCCCGTCGAGGCGGCGCGGCGGATCGCTCTTGAATGCGGAATGGGGAATGGGAAATGTTGACCGACGCCGAGAAGCAGCTCATCAACGACCTGCACGCGATCCAGGCGCTCAAGTTCGGCGAGTTCAAGCTGAAGTCCGGCGCCCTTTCCCCCTTTTACGTGGATCTCCGCGTCATCATTTCGCATCCGCCGATTCTCCGGGCGGTGGCGCAGCGCATCCTGGATCTGCTCGCCCCGCTGAAATTCCAGCGGATCGCCGGCATCCCGTACGCCGGCCTCCCCATCGCCACGGCCGTGTCCCTGGCCGGCAACCTGCCGATGATCTACGCGCGGAAGGAGGCCAAGGATTACGGGACCAAGCGGGTGATCGAGGGCAGGTTCGAGCCCGGCGAGACCGTGGTCCTGATCGACGACGTGATCACCGACGGGGCGAGCAAGTTCGAGGCGGCCGAGCCGCTCATCCAGGCGGGCCTGGCGGTGAGGGACTTCGCCATCTTCCTCGATCGCGAGCAGGGCGGATCGGAGCGGCTGCGCGAGAAGGGGTACGTCCTCCACAGCGCGCTGCGCATCTCCGCCGTCCTCGCGCATCTTCAAGAGGCGGGCCGACTTTCGCCGGACCAGTTCGCCCGCTGCACGGACTTCATCGCCACGGTCCGCTTCTGAGGCGCCGGCGTGACCCTGGAGCTGTTTCCCCGCGAATCCTCCGCACCCAAGGAGGGCGCGCCGCTGGCCGACCGGATGCGGCCCCGGACCCTGGAGGAGCTCGTGGGCCAGTCCCACCTCCTGGGCGAGGGCAAGATCCTGCGCGTCGCCCTCGAACAGGGCGACATTCCCTCCCTCATCCTCTGGGGTCCGCCGGGGACGGGCAAGACGTCACTGGCCATGCTGGTCGCGAGCCACGTCAAGGCGGTCTTCATCCCCTTTTCCGCCGTGACCTCGGGCATCAAGGAAATCAAGGAGGTCATCGCCGAGGCCGAGCGGCGCCTCAGGGGAACGGGCCAGCGGACCATCCTGTTCGTGGATGAGATTCACCGGTTCAACAAGGCCCAGCAGGACGCGTTCCTGCCCCATGTGGAGCGCGGCACCATCACCCTGATCGGCGCCACCACCGAGAATCCATCCTTCGAGGTCATCGCCCCCCTCCTCTCCCGCGCCAAGGTCTTGGTTCTGCAGCCCCTCGCCGAGGATGAGATCGTCCTCATCCTGAGCCGCGCCCTCGCCGACATGGAGCGGGGCCTGGGGCGCTCCCGACTTCAGGCTCCCCCGGAGGTTCTCGCCGCCATCGCCCGCTGGGCCAACGGGGACGCGCGGTCCGCCCTGAACCTCTTGGATCTCTCGGCGCGTCTCGCCGCGGCGGCGCCGGAGCCCGGCGTCCTCACGGCGGCCATCACCCAGGAGGCGGCGCAGCACCGAACCCTTCTCTACGACAAGGCGGGCGAGGAGCACTACAACCTCATCTCCGCCCTCCACAAGAGCCTGCGCGGCAGCGACCCGGACGCCGCTCTGTACTGGCTGGCGCGGATGCTGGCCTCGGGGGAAGACCCGCTCTACATCGCCCGGCGCCTCGTCCGCTTCGCCTCCGAAGACGTCGGAAACGCCGATCCTCAGGCGTTGCTGCTGGCCCTGGCGGCCAAGGAGGCGTACCACTTCCTGGGCACCCCGGAGGGGGAGCTGGCCCTGGCCCAGTGCGTCGCGTACCTGGCGACCGCGCCGAAATCGAACGCGGTGTACGCCGCCTACAACGCGGCCAAGGCGGACGTCGCCTCGGCCCCGGCCGACCCGGTGCCGCTCCACGTCCGCAACGCCCCCACGCCGCTGATGGAGGAGCTGGGCTACGCGGAGGGGTACAAGTACGCCCACGATTACGAGAGTGGCTACGTCGCGCAGGACTATCTACCGGAGCGGCTGCGCGGGCGGATCTACTACCGGCCGACCAACCGCGGCCTGGAGGCCGAGATTCAAAAGCGTCTCGCGGCCTGGCGTCGTAAGGCCTGAATCGCTTTTTGCCTTGCACTTCCTTTGCCGGTCTGGTAAGAGCCACATAGCTTTCGCGTGGATAAACGGTCTGGTAGGCAACCCCTGGGCCCCGTGGACACTCAACAAGGAGGTCTTTCGATGACGAAGGCGGAGGTGGTGGCGAAGCTGGCCAAGGATGCCAAGATCTCGAAGAAGGCGGGGGAGACGGCTCTGAATTCTTTCGTCGGGTGCATTCGCGATTCGTTGAAGAAGGGCAAGCGGCTCAGCCTGATCGGCTTCGGCACGTTCTCGGTGGGCAAGCGGGCCGCGCGCATCGGACGGAACCCCCAGACCGGTGCGGTCATCAAGATCAAGGCCTCGAAGACTGTTCGCTTCAAGGCGGGCAAGGCCCTGAAGGACGCTGTGCGCTAACATTTGGTCTTACGGAATCATCGCCAGAACCCAAGAGCCCCGGGGGCATTCCCCCGGGGCTCTTGGACTTTGCGAGCCACGGATTCGGCGGATTGGCCGATCATTCCGGAGAGATCTTCCCGCCCTCACACATCGCTAGCTGCCGAGTCGGCCGGCCCCGCATCTTCTCTCCCACCAGGAGCGGAGTCGTCCCCCGAGGAATTGCCCGGCAAGAAACGCGCCTGCCAAGGCCGGGACGGTGGAAAGCTGCCAGCCCAGCCCCGACAGCACCCGCAGCCCAACCACGACGGGGACGGGGGCGTGTATCGCCAGAAACCACGGCAGGGTGAACCGCTTCACCCCCGCGCGCCAGAAGCCAAACGGGAGGTTGACGACGAGGACGGCGACGGCGACCGTCGCGAGATTTGACATCCTCTCGCCCTGCCTACTCTTCCTTCGCCTGGATCGCCTGAACCCTCACCATGGCGGTGCCCTTGCCGTAGAACCCGAGCCGCTGGGCGGCCCCCGCGCTGAGGTCGATGATCCGGTCGCCGGACTTGGGATTCTGGTCGCTCGGGAACGGGCCGCGATCGTTCACCCGCACGATGATGGACTTCTTGGTCTCCAGGTTCGTGACTTCCACAAACATGGGGATCGGCAGATACTTGTGTGCGGCCGTCAACCCGTTCGGGTCGAAGACCTCCCCGTTGGCGGTCATCCGCCCGCTTTCATAGCCATACCAGGAGGCGATCCCGTCCTCGCGATAGGTTTGCGCCTTCTCCACGGACATGGGAACGTATGCCCTGCCCCGCACGACGTACGGCGAGGCCTTCACTCTTCCCTGACGGATCGCCTCCTTGGCCGGGAGACCATCGATGCTTTCGATCTCGTCATGGGCCAGCGCCCACTCGATGGGGGCTCTCGCGACGACATACGTGAATTCGCCGATCCGGTAGATCGTCTTCGTGGTCCCTGCGGTCACCTCGTAGGTCTTGGTCACCGCCCACACGCCCCCCTTCGCCACTCCCTTGATTGCTCTGTAAGGTGCGCTGACCCACGAGCAGCCGGCAGCCGCGAGACAGACCGCGGTCAGGATACACACACGGGGCAGGAGGAAAGCGATCGTTCGCACCCGCATCACGCCGCTCCTCTTGCTTCCCGGTCTCGCCCGCGAGGCCGACCGGGGCCGGATAGCCGGTATTCGACGCCTCTTGCGGAATCTGTGGTTAGGAGCCGTTACAAAATAACTTGTCCATTCATTGGAATTTCGTTACGGCTCCTTATGCCGTTTCCGGAATTTCTCCGGTCAAGTTATTCTTTGACAACGGCTTACTTCAGAATCGTCGCCAGGGCCTCCAGGGTGCGCTCGATGCCCGGCCGGTCCACGTCCTTGTGGGTCACCATCCGGATCCGCTGGTCGTTGATGTTGAAGGCCTTGATGCCGTGCGCGTGCAGTCTGAGGATCAGGCCGGGGGCATCGACGTCTTTGCGCGCCACGTCGAAGATGACGATGTTCGTCTGGACCAAGCCGAGGTCGATCATGATGCCGGGGAGCTTCGCCAGGCCCTCGGCAAGCGTCCGGGCGTTCTCGTGGTCCTCGCGCAGGCGGTCCACCATGCTCTCCAGCGCCACGATGCCCGCC
>JAPLLC010000053.1 GCA_026387775.1 Candidatus Methylomirabilota bacterium
CTCGCTCAGACCGGAATTCTCACGCCAAGATCGCCAAGAACGGAACGACGAGCCAGGACCTTCTATTGTACTGGATGGGCTCGGCCAGAATGTTCCCGATCCGCCCCGAGTGGTTTTTGAGAAATCCCGTGCAGGTCTTGGCGTCCTTTGCGTGCTTTGCGTGAGAACTGCAACGTTCGGGCTTGGCTGGAGTTCAGCGGGCTATGCGGACTATTGCCCCCGATTGTGGGACGAGAGCAGGAACGCCCGGCGCAGCTTGCGCTTCTGCTCCGCCTGCAGTGCGAGGCGTACAATGGAATCGGTCCTGTCCAACGGCTCCGTGCCCCTCCCGGCACCAGCTCGCGATGCCGCGTGCCTGCCGGAGGATCCCGAGACACTCCGAAAGCGGGTCGCGATTGCCGGTCAGGGTCAAGTCTCCCTGGAAGCCATCATGGCTCACGTACGGCGGGACCTACGGGACCGCCGCTCTTCTCGTCCGCTCCTCGGCATCGTCGTTCATGCGCGCGAGATGGTGAAAGAAGAAATCCGCGCTCCACGCGCGGAGACCCTCCTGTTCGCGCAGGGGCAGGAAGCGCTGAACGTCATCCCGAGCCGCGCTCCAATCGATGCGCCGGATGGCCGCCTCCATGTTTTCCTGCACCCAACGCATGGTCACCGTGATCTGTTGTCCGGCCCATGGCCCCTGCTGGTGCAAGGCATGGCGCAACAGGTCCAGATCGGGCCGTGTCTTGCGCGCGGCATACCACACGAAGTCATACCAGTCGCGGCCCTTGACGTAGGAACGGCAGAGCAGGGCGTGCAGTTTCAGGGCAAAACCCGATTCCAGGGACTGCGTCGTCATGGGCGACGTCACGGGGAACGTGATGTAGCTGGTCGTGAACGTCGAGCCCGCGGGGGGATTGGTGTCGATCTCCAGCTTGATGCGGATCTTGCGGGCTTGATACCGCTCGAAAGGCAAGTCCGGCACCAGAATCTTGCCGATGGAGTCGGTCTTCAGGAACGCTTTCTGAACGGCCGTCCCGGCTTGGGACTTGTCCCGCACCTCGAAAGGAATGCCTTCCTGCGCACAGTCCTTCCGGACGGACTCCAGGTAGCCCTGCCAGCGGAAGTGCGGATTAGGCCGCTTGAGCAGGAAATCCAGGTCCTCCGAAAACCGGTTCATCCCGCAGACGATGCGCAGGCAGGTGCCGCCGTGAAACATGGCCTCCGAGAACAGGCCTGCACGCGAGAGGCTGGACAACACATAGTGCTGCATGAGTTCCTGCAACACGTTCTCCTGCTCAACCGGATTCGCCGGCGCATAGTCGCGGAGTCTCGCGTTCAGTACCCTATCCAGCATGGGTGACGGCTCCTTTCAACCCCTCGATGTACGCCCGCACGCGCCGGCTTCGGATGCTGTCCAGAATCTCGTCCAGCGCTTCGAAGGAGAGCGACCGCAGATCGTCCTCCTCGATACGGAGCGACTCGGTCAGGTAGCCGAGGCCATCGCGGTACCAGGTGATCTCCTTGTTGAGGTAGACCGCGTCGGCAATGGCGCGCAGGGGCGAGGCGATGAACGCCCATGCGTTGCGCGCGACCGCCACGGCCTCGACCCCGGCACGCGGCGCGCGCGCCGGCACGCGGCGGAAGCTGAACACCCCCAACGGCGTGGAGGACTCCCGGCTGCGCCCGACCGTGACGCTGCTCACCGGGGATCAGGCCATGATGCGCCAGGGCGGATTCCAGACTGACGTGGGACGGGGCATGCAGCACACCGGCCAGCACGAACGGATGCGGCTCGGACTTCCGGTAAGGCGGGCCGAGCACGAAAAGCCCGGGTTTCAGGCGCAGGATTTCGCCCGCCTGACATGCCCGATGCACCAGCAGTGCGCGCGCGCCACGACTGTTGTCCGGAAACAGGTTGTGAATGACCGTCTCATCGAACAGCCCGCCCGGCGGCGCCAGCTTGAAGACTTTCTCGGTAAGGTTTTGCATTTGTGCTTACACCTTACGCTATTCGTAATCTCAGCGCAAGAAGTTCCAGGTCTGCGATGAATCGAACAACGGTGTCAGAGTCATCCGACCTACCATGAGATCGAGCAGCATGACACGCTCCCGATCATGCGAATTGGCATCGTGGCCGGCGTTCTTCTCGCGTTCATCGAACAGCCCGAGGTGATCGAAAAGATCCTGACGCACCTGGGCCTCTGGCCGTCCACCAGCTCACAGCCCGCCTGTCGCGGGGTACCCGTTGCCATCCTCTCCGCAACGGGGTCGCGCCGCGTGATCAGGGAGTCCCTTCAGGGCCCGCGAAATCACGCCGTCGGCGCCCGAGGTCGCCGCGTTCTGCCCGGCCCTCTCCCCCGGCGTCCGTCTTCCCCTTGACAGCCGCCCTCGGTCCGCCGGATACTCCCCCCCGACCTAGGAGGAGGCAAACCGCCAGCCCTGGCGAACGTGTATCATATGGGTGGATGAATTGATTACTCATCCGATACGGATGGACGACGGGTTCGCATACCCGACGGACGCGCCAGGCTGGGGTTTCTCGTTCAAGGAGAAATAAGGGAAAATGACGCGACGCGAGCGAATCCTTCGAGCCACGCGAGGCGAGCGAGTCGATCGGCTTCCATTCTTCCATTACTGGCGGCACAGCCAGTTTGGCTACGCCGAACGCGACTGCCGGAACCGTGGCATGGGGCTAAACTGGGATCGGCCTCCCTATGTCATCAATCTCCATGGAGTCGAAATCACGGAACAGCGGGCCGTTGTCGATGGACAGCCGCTCTTTCGCCGGACTTACACCACACCCCTTGGCAGCGTATACGAGGAGGAGCGTCGAGAGCCGGGCGTGGGCCTCTGGCACGGCTCCCGGAGCTGGAAGAGCATTCTGCCGTGGGTCACATCCCGCCTGATCAAGGGCCCCGAGGACTATCCCGTCGTCAAGTACATCGTGGAGCACACCGAATATCTGGCCGATTACCTCCCTATCGAACAGGCCATGGACTGGTTGGGGGAGGAGGGGGTCGTCCTTGACAGCCTTCCCCATTCGCCGATGCAGATGCTGATGATTCACTGGGTGGGGAGTGAGGAAGGCCGCATCTTCTACCACATGGCCGACTATCCCGAACTGGTGGAGGATCTATATTGCGCCGTCTCGAAGAGCCGCGAACCGTTATACGAAATCGCCGCCGGGTCCCCGGCTCCGGTGGCCCTCTGTGGCGACAACGTTGACTCCGTGCTGGCCAATCCGATCCTGTTTCGGAAGTACTTCATGCCGGAGTATGAGAAGCAGGCTGCTGCGCTGCACCGCCGGGGCAAGCTCATGGCCGTCCACATGGATGGGCGGCTGCAGGGCCTCAAAGAACTCATCGGCCAAACGCCGATCGACATCATCGAGGCCCTACATCCACCGCCAATGGGGGACCTTCCGATCAACGAGGCCCTGGTGGCGTGGCCGGGGAAGGCCATCTGGATTGGGTTTCCTGGCGCCACCTACGAGTTCGGCCCCGAGGCAACCCGGCAGTACGCGCTCGATCTCTTGCGGGAGGTGGGCGCTGGAGATCGGCTTGCGATTGCGATGTCCACGGAAGGCCAAGTGTCCAACGACAACCTCATGGCGCTGACGGATGTCTTGGCATCGGCGGCGCTCCCGCTGGATCCCGCAGCGATCGAGCAGGGTATCGGGATGCCTCGCGCAAGAAGCCTGCAGGACGCCAGGAGCGGAGGCACGACATGCTAATGCGTGCATACGAGGGGCTGCAGACAGGAGTTCGGTGGACCTTGTGTCTATTGATGAGTCTGATGGTGGTCATCGTGTTTGCCAACGTGATCGCCCGGTACTACCTGAGCGCCTCCCTGGCGTGGTCGGAAGAGGTCGCGCGTTTCATGTTGATCTGGCTGGTGTTCATTGGGGCCGTCCTCGCATACGTGAACGACGAGCATCTGGGCCTGGACATCGTCGTCCGGCTCTTCCCTCGTCGGATTCGGTACGGGCTTGCCGTTGTCGCCGACCTGCTGGTCATGGTCGCTATTTACCTCCTGATCCATGGCGGCGCGGTATTGATGCGGGACAGTTGGGAATGGGGATCTCCCGCGACGGATACGCCGTACGGGTACGTTTACACGGTGGTCCCTGCCTGCGGCATCCTGTTGTTTCTCCAGACCGTCGGGAAAATGCTCGGCCACATCCGGGTCATATTTCGCACCGGGGAGGGCGCGTAAATGCTCGCCACCTTCCTGGTTGGTCTGTTTAGTTTTGTCTTCCTGAATATCCCCATCGCCTTCAGCCTGATTCTGGTCACCCTGGTTTTGATGTATTTCATGGGCAACATCTCGCCGCTGATCATCGCGCAGAGCGTCATGCGCGGGATCGACAATTTTCCGCTCCTCGCCATCCCCTTTTTCATCCTGGCGGGCGACCTGATGAACGTCGGGGGAATCTCCAAGCGAATCGTCGAGTTCTCCCGCACCATTCTGGGGCACGTACAGGGCGGCTTGGGCTACGTGGCTGTCGTCGCCAGCATGATCTTCGCAGGCGTTTCCGGATCCGCCGCCGCCGACACGTCGGCCATCGGGTCCATCCTGCTGCCCATCATGGCAGAGGAGGGGTACGACAAGCCCAAGAGCACCGCCCTCATCACCTCGGCGGGATGCATCGGACCCATCATTCCGCCGAGCATCCCGATGATCCTCTTCGGGGTCATCGGTGGCGTGTCGATCGTCAAGCTGTTCTTGGGCGGGATCATCCCGGGAATCCTCATCGGCTGCGGCCTCATGATCGGGTGGTACTTTCACTCGCGAAAGCACAATTACCCCCGGGGGAAGCGGGCGTCCCTGGTCAGCGTGTGGCGGGCCACCCGGAAGGCCTTCTGGGCTTTGATCCTCCCCATCATCATCCTCGGCGGGATCATTTTCGGCATCTACACGCCGACCGAGGCGGCGGTCGTAGCGGTCGTATACGCGTTCGTCGTCGGGCTGTTCATCTACAAGGAGCTCCGCCTCGGCGACTTGCCCCAGGTCCTGGTCCAGTCTTCCAAGAGCACGGCCATCGTTCTGATGGTCTGTGGTGCGGCCATGGCCGCCGCCTACCTGCTGACCATCGCGCAAATTCCGCCTTTACTGACCGCGACCATTCTGAGATTGTCCGGTGGGCAACCCTGGCTGGTCATCTTCTGGATCAACATCCTTCTCCTGTTGGTCGGTTGCGTCATGGATCTCACGCCGGCCCTGCTGATCCTGGCGCCGATCCTGCTGCCTATCGCCGTCAAGTTCGGCTTCGACCCCGTGTATTTCGGGGTCATGATGTGCGTCAACCTGTGCATCGGTCTGATCACGCCGCCCGTGGGGACCGTCCTCTATATTGGCTGCGGTCTTTCCAAGTTGCCGATGGGCACGCTGTCCCGGGCCATCGTCCTCAATATCTCGATCATGATCGCCGTGCTGTTCTTGATCACCTACGTCCCATGGACCATCACGTTCATCCCGAGGATGGTCGGACGTTAACCCGGCGGGCGGCCCCGGCCGCCCCGCACCCCTTACTGGGGGAAGGAGGTCTTATGCGGAAGAGTGTGTTCGTGGGAATCCTGGTGCTGGGGCTGGTCGTCGCGCTGTCGGCCGTCTCGGCGATTGCCGGCGAGAAGAAGGTCATCAAGGTCAGCATCGGCGTCAACGATGTGCATCCCTTGACCGTCAGCATGAAGAAGTTCGGGGAGGTCGTCGCGTCCAGGACCGGCGGCCGCTACGACGTCCAGGTCTACCCCAACGCACAGCTCGGCGACGATATTCGGGCAACCGAAGCCGTCCGGGCGGGCCAGCTCGAGATGACCCCGCCAACCACCTCACCTCTCACCGGTCTCAGCAAGGAGTTAGCCGTTTTCGACCTGCCCTTCCTGTTCCCGGATGCCCCCACAGCCTGGAAGGTCCTGGATGGGCCCTTCGGCCAGCGCATGCTGGACGGGATGGCGGCGAAGAACCTCAAAGCCTTGGGGTTCTATGAGAACGGCTTCCGCCAGCTCTCCAATAGTGTTCGCGAGGTCAAGTCTCCCGCCGATGTGAAGGGGATGAAGATCCGCACCATGGAGAACCCCATCCATTTGGCGGCCTGGCGAGCCCTGGGGGCCAACCCGACGCCGATGCCTTTCAGCGAGGTGTTTACCGCCCTGCAGCAAAAGACCATTGATGGTCAGGAGAATCCCATCCCGGTTATCTACCTCCAGAAACTCTACGAGGTTCAGAAATACACCACGCTCACCGGTCACATCTACTCCCCCTTCATCGTCTTGATGAACCTGAAGCTGTGGGAGAGCCTGCCCCAGGAGGACCAGAAGATCTTCATGGAGGCGACTGTTATTGGCCGCGATCTCCTTCGGCAGCTCAACAGAGAGGCTGCAGAGACGCAGATCGCCAAGCTGCGCCAGGCCGGCATGACGGTCACGGAGCTCACGCCGGCCCAACTGAAGCTCTTCCAGGATGCAGTGCAACCAGTGTACAAGCAGTTCGAGGAGCGGATCGGTAAGCAACTGATCGACGAGATCCGCGCAGAGATTCAGAAGGTAAGCAAGTAACAGGCGTGCTCGAATGAACAAGGGGCCCGGCGGCCTCGGATGCCGGGCCCCTTGGCTCGTGAGCGACAGAGACCCAATTGGACTCGACCGGGTCCATCCCCCTGCAAATACCTTCTTCTCGCGTTCATCGAACAGCCCGAGATCATCACGAATAATGGGGGAGTTGCCAAGAAAGACAAGTGTGGGACGGGGGCAGGAAGGCCCGGCGCAGCTTGCGCCTCTGCTCCACCTGCACAGTGGGAGGCGGGCAACAGAATCGGTCCGGTCCAGCGGCTCCGTCCCCCTCCCGGCACCAGCTCGCGATGCCGCGTGCCTGCCGGAGGATCCCGAGACATTCCGGAAGCGGCCGGGTCCCGTATTAGTGGCGGCGGGCTACCGGACGACCTGGATATCTATGCCGATGTGTAATCGTGCCCATGCCCGATCGGCCGTCACTGCGGGGATCCGTCGCGCCAATGCGAGCGCGAGACAGGCGCGATCTCCAAGCGAGAGGCCGAGCGCACGAGTCTGTAAGACAAGCGAGGCCGCGAGGGCCGCATCGGCCGTCGTGAAGGGAACGATCTCGATCGTGCTGGAGGTCAACCGCTGCAGGACCGTGCGCGCGTCATGCCCATCGCGCACGAACCGGCCGATGACCTCGGACAGGTTGACCGCCGACAGATAGGCGGTCTCGATCACCGCGCCGACACGTTCGTGTCCTCTCTCGCGAAAGAGAAAGGCCAGGAGCGCCGATGCGTCGAGGGCGATCATTCCTTTGCCGCCTCCCGCCGTCGCTCGGCGATCAAGGCATCAACCACCTTGCGGGGCTCCTTGGGGCCGTACAGCTCACCCACCCAGTCTTGCAGGGCAGAGGCCGGCCGGAGGGAATCCCCCTCCATGCACACCGCCGCCAGGATGGCCCGCGCCTCTGCCTCCATGCTGCGCCCCCCCCGGGCCGCGCGGACTCGGAGCCGCGCATGCACCTCGGCCGGCAGGTTGCGGATATTCAGGACAGCCACGGCAACTCACCCCTTCCTCTTCCATACAATCCATATCCCCCCAATGTCCTCATTGTATGCATTGCCTTCACCGTTGTCAATCACCTCACCCCGCAGATTCCATTATCCCACCGCCGGGTCACAAGTGTTTTGGAACCAACATCCCCCATTATAAGAAATAGCACGGATCAACACCATCGGAGTGCCCCCCGCTTGACAGCCACTTAGGTTCGGCGTAGTTTCGCGTCACCCACCCAGCATGTCTCGGTGTCCGGGTCGGGACGCTGACCACTCGCAGCCCTTCCGGTCACCGCGCACGATAAGCACTCCCCATTTTCACCATGCCAGACCTCTGTTCGCGACCAGGAGGTATTATGGCTTCCTCAGTGGCCAAAGGGGCGAGGGCTGCCTATTGTTTTGTGAAACAAGTCGTCGAGGCTGGTTCGTGGGCCTAACTTGTAAGGGCTTGGGTAGCGGTATAGTAACCGTCTAATATCACAGGAGAGAATCATGAGGTATCGCTATTTCCTCTTTCCCCTTCTCGTACTTCTTTGGACAACGGGTTGTGCCGTGACATCAAAGGTGATGATCAACGAACAAGGAAGACAGGTACGATGCGGGTCGTTTGGGTTCGGGGTTATCGGGACGGCGGTGGCGGTCGGGACCTATATGGAATGCGTGAAGAACCAAGAGGCCCTTGGGTATGTGGATCTTGAGGACTTCAAGAAGACCGAGCCACCGAAGATTGAGCAACGTCCAGGGGTCACTCCTATGAAGGAGGGCCGTCCGCTCTGGGAAACCGGCTATGTCTGGACCTACCAATTGTCTGGAACGAAGAACGGCATTAGCCGACAAGAGGTCACTGGAAAGGATCTTGTCAAAGGCATGACCGCCTACGTGCTGAAGGCAGACGACACCACTCTCCTCTTGACGGAAGAACTCAATACAATCCAAACGCAAAGGGAAGGCGCGATCGTCTCCACGAATACACCGCCGCTCCAGGCCTATAGTTGGCCACTAGAGGTCGGAAAGACCTGGCAAGCAAAGGGAGAGCTAGAAACACGAACCGGGAAGATAAACCTCTCGACCAATTTTGAGGTGAAGGGCTACGGTGTTGTTCGCGTTCCTGCGGGAGAGTTCGAGGCGTTCTATAAGGTCTCAACTTCCGACAACGGTGCGAGGGCTTCGGAAGTATGGTACGCACCGAGGGTGCGTCGGCACGTGAAAATCGTCAATTACACAAACGAAGGACGCCTCACCGCAGAATTGGTTAGTTATTCCTTGGGTGCGCCACCCCCAGCCCCGTCAATAGCACCGAACCCGCCTGAGACGACCTCTCCTCCAGCGACAGCCCCTGCACCTCCTACGTCTACGGTCCGTCAGGAAGTTGCGGTGCTGCCAACCCCGGCTGTAACATCGGTGCCCCCTAGTGGTCCGTGGCTCGGTGTGCCCTTGGGACCCCCGGACCAGCAAGCGCTGACCCGGGTCGGAATCGCAGCGGGCCGAGGCGCTATGGTTCTGCCATTCACCAAGAATCCGACCTTACCCCCCGTCGATCTAGATCCTGGCGACGTGATTCTCGCGATTGACGGGGTTGAAGTCGAAGGACCGGGGCACGTCATCTCCCTCTTGGCCGGGAAGACCCCAGGGACGACGATCCAAGTGCGAGCCTTCCGCAGCCAGTATCAGCGCCAAGGCGACCAGCCCATGGTGGTTTTCCAGAGCCGCCCATAAGGGGGAGGCCAATTCGATGAGGCACAGGGGACGCCCGGTTACTTGTATTCTCATCTGCTTCTGCATGGTTCTCACGTTGTTGACCGCGTGTGGAACGGCTGTCCCCAAAGGCGCCTACCACGCCGACCTCTCCTTGCCGCAAAACAGGAATGTCGCGCAATCCCTATACAGGGCCGGGACCGCCGCAGGTGAGAATCCGCAAAACTTCAAGATGGGGATGATCCGTTCAAGAGAGATCAATGCGGCGAATGCCGGTGGCGGAGTGTTCTATTTCACGGATGGGCTTGCCGCTGAATCGAAGGAGGTTATCGACGCGGTTGTCGCCCACGAGATGGCACACGAAGCGTTAGGGCACGTGGGCAAGACCATCGTTACGTCCGTCGTAATCAGCACGGTGTTTGCTGTCTTGGATGCCAAGTTCCCCGGAGTAGGATCTGCCAACGAGCTTGTGAACCCCCTCGTCGTCAACACGTTCTCGCGGTCGCAGGAGCTTGAGGCCGACCGGAAGGCGGTCGAGATTCTCGGCAAGATGGGCTATCGAGAACCGGAGCGGACGATGCTCCAAGCATTGACACTTCTGCGCGATCGATACGGACAGACAGGCGGAGGACTGTTCGCAACGCATCCCAACATCGGGGACCGGATCACAGAGATCGCAAGGCTTGAGCCAACTCGGACTTTTCCCACCGTTACCCCTTCTCCTGTATTGGTCAAGACACCTCCTCCTCCGCCTGCGGTTATCGCCTTACCGCCTGGTGGCCGCGTCTTGGCGCTGACGAGGAGTGGAGCGACCTACTCTGGCACGTTGGAGCGAGTTGAGGGCAGCGTGTATCTGATTCGGACAGCCGACGGGATCACAAGCGTCCCTCATGCTGAGGTCGTAGAGCTACGCCATTACCGGCAGCTCGCTCCAGAAGAACGGGAGTCGCTCCGTGCTCTTCCTCGTACGCGACTTCGTCGGGCAAACGGCTTTGAGTCCTTGGGTTGGGTGAGGACTCGCAATGACGAAGGGTACGAGATGATTCTCCAGCACGACGAATCGACACTCTTCATTCGAAAAAGCCGAGTTGATTCCATGTTGGAGCCTCCAGAGTAGAAAGCCGCGCACTTTTCGCCCTACATGGGCCGAGGGCGCTGACTCCTATCTGGTGGGTCATACAGTGAGCATCCGGGAAAAAGGTACCGAAAAAGGTACCGGACACCTTTAGGAAAAAGGTACCGGACACCTTTAGAGAGGTAACTGTCTGATTTCCTTGGAGGTGGTTCTCAATTCTTCGATAATGAGGGTAAGTAGGACGAACACCCTGAAGCCCTATCCGCATCTGTCGCAAGTGAAGACAGGAGAGTGCGATGAAACCTGTAGCGCGAATCGCCACGATCTTTCTCGCCCTCGTGGCACTGGCCCATCTCTTCCGTGTTGCGCTTCAGATCCCAGCGACTGTGGGCAATCTGGTTATTCCCCTGTGGGCCAGCGCCCTGGCGTGCGTGGTCACCGGGGGGCTTTCGGTCATGCTGTGGTGGGAGAGCCGTCGGTAGCGAGGGAGGGAGATGCGGAACGTAACGTTCTTCAACCAGATGGATGGAAGCGTGAGCGGAAGCCGTCGTCGCCAGTGGATCGCGCTGATCCTCTCTGGGGTCTTCCCCGGCCTCGGCCAGCTCTTCTTGTGTGCGTGGGGGAAAGGAATCGCCTTTCTCCTTGCCGGGGGCGTTCTCACGTGGGCCATGGGGCAACTGGTATCAATGGAGGACCTGCTCGCGGGCCGCTTAGCCTACCCTCTGGCGATCCTGGCCCTGGTGCTCGCCCTCTTGGCGGTGTTTCTCTGGAGCATCGTGGACGCCTGGCGCTCTGGAAGCGGGCCTCGGGCATAGTGCAGGTATCTCCGAATCATGCGGCAGCGTTGGCAAGGAGGACAGCCATGATCCGCGAGGAGGTATTTCAGGCCACCAAGAAAGTGTTCGGTCTCTACGGGGCATTCTTCGAGGTAGTGGCACAGGAGATAGGCATTGAGAAGGCCCTGTCCCTCCATGTGCGGGCGCATGAGACGCTGGGGATCAAAGCAGGCAAGGCTCTCCGTGAGGCCGTAGGAACTGCGGGATGCGACATCCCCAAGCTCGGGACCATCCTGCGGGAAAGCAACCTCAGCATTGGCATTGAGTCGGAACTGAAGCACGCGGACGCGACGTCGGCGGTCTTTCACAATCTCCGATGTCCTTTGTACGAGGGATATCGCATAGGCGGGCTCGACGAGCACACCGCGGAGGCCTTATGCCAGCACGGAGCGCCCGCGAAACTGGGGTCGACGCTCCGGCAACTCAATCCGAATCTCACACACCGGATCACGCGCTACCGAACGAGACTAGACGAGCCGTGCGAAGAGGAAATCGCCTTGGGGTAGGGTAGATCGGTGCCACCTCATTCTTGCCCTTGAAACCCACGTTCGGTGTGCAGGACACTCCACGCGAGTGCAAGGGCAAGGCGTGAGCGGCGGGGGAGCCGGCCCGCGCAGGGCCTGCCGAGGTTCCGTCGGGCCCAGCACCTGGATCGGCGCGCGGCCCCCAACAGCAAATGCCTTGTGGGATTTTGAACTTCATCGTATAAA
>JAPLLC010000068.1 GCA_026387775.1 Candidatus Methylomirabilota bacterium
GGAGGAGTTCGAACCGGCCGTTCTCGTCTGTGAGTGCACTCGCTGCGCGAGGCCCAGCGTCGAGATCCGGCGCGGCCGTGAGCTGCAACTGACCAGCCTGGAGGTATCCTGACGTGTGTAAGGATTGCGGATGTGGACTACCCGGTGACGTTGCCATCGACGGCGTGCCCGTCGGATCGGAACCCTCGCACCCGGAGGGGCTGAAGACACACAGCCATGATCATGATCATACGCACGGTCAGGACCACGCCCACGGGCACGACCATGAGCACCCGCATCCGCATCCCCACGAGCACCACCGCACAATCACCGTCGAACAGGGCATCCTGGACAAGAACGACCGCCTGGCCGAGCGGAACCGGGGCTACTTCCAGGCCAAGCGACTCTTCGTCTTGAACGTCCTGGCCTCCCCCGGCGCCGGCAAGACCGCCCTGATCGAGCGGACCGCCAGCGATCTGGGAAAGGAGCTCCGTCTCGGCGTCATCGTCGGCGACCTGGCGACGGAAAACGATGCCGTGCGCCTGCGCAGCCACGGTGTCCCGGCGATCCAGATCACCACCGGCAGCGTCTGCCACCTGGATGCCGAGATGGTCTCGCGGGCCATGGAGCGCCTCGACCTCGACGCCCTCGACATCCTCATCATCGAGAACGTCGGCAACCTTGTCTGTCCCGCCGTGTACGACCTGGGCGAGAATATGCGGGTCGTCCTCCTGTCCGTCACCGAAGGGGAAGACAAGCCGTTGAAGTACCCCGTCATGTTCCAGAGCGCCCAGGTGGTCGTCGTCAACAAGATGGACATCGCCGCCGCCGTCGGGTTCGATCGCGAGACCGCGCTCGGCAACATCCGGCGGGTCGCCCCCAACGCGACGATTCTCGAGGTCTCCGCGCGCACCGGCGAAGGCATGGACCGCTGGTACGCCTATCTGAAACAGGCGGTCCGTCGGCCCACCGCCTCTCCTGCATAGACAGGGCGCGGCCCCGGACGCTGTTTCAGGCCTCGCCACTCTCCCCGCAGTCACGAAGCATCCCTCCCACCGCTGACGGCTTTCTCGACAAATGATCGCGACCGTGGACAAACTCGCCAAACTCCCTTGACTCCACATCAGAAAGGACTATAGGGTAACGGCGCACGAAAACCACCGTCCTTTGGCGTAAGGTGCCAACGCTACGGAGGTCCTCCATGGGCCGACGAGAATCCCGACGGTCACCCAGGAGCGCGAGCTTTAGACGCGACTCCCTTCCTGCCCTTTTCGCGCCCGTGGCGATCCGCGCCGTCCTGCGGAAGCCCGTATGCCCCTCGCTCAGACTGGCGACCGTATTTCGTCCCGCTGTTCACTCCGCCCAGGCAGGCTTTTCCCCGCCGCGGGTGTGTCCGCTCGCGCTCTTCGACGTCTCACGATCGCGAATGAACCGTCTGGCACTACCTGATTGACCGACGGGAATGGAGGACCGAATCGTGCCAACATCGGCGCAGGATCGCAGGCAGGTAAGCCATAAGATCACCTACCAGGCGGAACTGGATCCGGGATTCGGCGAACACATTGCCAAGATGGCGTACGGGGAGAAGCTCTTCAGTTGCATCCAGTGCGGCACGTGTAGCGGCACCTGCCCCGTCAGCCACTACATGGACTACACCCCACGCCGGATCATCGCGATGGTCCGCGAAGGATTCCGGGACGAGGTCTTGAACAGCCTGACCATCTGGCTGTGCGCCTCGTGCTATTCCTGCACCGTGGAGTGCCCGCGCGAGATCAAGATCACCGACGTCATGTATGCGCTCAAGCAGGAGGCGATCACTACGGGCGTGTACCCGAAGCGGTACCCAATCCCGGTCCTTGCCCAGGAGTTCTTTCACGGGGTCGAGCGATCCGGTCGAAGCAGCGAAGCGCCCCTGATGGTCAAGTTCTTCCTGAAGACCTTGAATCCCCTCGGGATGCTCAAGAATTCCCCCATGGCCATGCGGCTCTGGCTCAAAGGCCGGCTCCCCCTCTTCGAGAAAGGGATGAAGAACAAGGGCGTCGTGGCCATCCTCTTGCGGGCCGCCAAGCAGGCCGGAGGAGAACGGCAATGACCTACCGCTATTTTCCCGGCTGCTCGCTGAAGAGCAGCGGCCGGGCCTACGAGGAATCCCTGTTGGCGGTCTTCCACGCCATCGGCGTGCCGCTCCAGGAGTTGGACGACTGGAACTGTTGCGGCGCCACCAGCTACATGTCGGTCGACGAGGTGGAAGCCTTCGCCCTGGCGGCGCGGAACCTGGCCCTGGCCGAGCAGGCCGCCCCGGCGGAGGGCGGCGGGACCGACGTCGTCGCCCCCTGCAACGCCTGCTACCTGGTCCTCCTGAAGACGCAGCGGTACATGGCCGAGCATCCGGACCTCGCGCAGAAGGTGCGGGCGGGACTCCAGGCGGTCGGGCTCACGTACGAGGGGCGGACGCGTGTCCGCCATCCGCTGGATGTCCTGGTAAACGATATCGGACTCGATCAGATCAAGAAGCGTGTCACGCAGAAGCTGAGCGGCCTGAAGGTGGCTTGCTACTACGGCTGTCAGATCGTGCGGCCGTTCGCAGCCTTCGACTCCGCCTACAACCCGACCAGCATGGACCGGTTGGTGACCGCGCTCGGCGCGACGCCGGTGACCTGGCCTCTCAAGACCCGTTGCTGCGGAGGGACGCTGACCGGCACGATCCCCGATGCCGGCCTTCGTCTCAACCGGATCCTCTTGAAGGAGGCCAAGCGGCGCGGGGCGGACGTCATGGTCACGGTCTGTCCCCTCTGTCAGTTCAACCTGGAGTGCTACCAGGGAGAGATCCGTCGGCAGCTCCACGAAGATGTGAGGCTGCCGGTCATGTACCTGACTCAGCTCGTCGGCCAGGCCTTCGGCCTCTCGGACACCGAGCTTGGCCTGCAGCGTTTGTTCGTCCCGCCCGCCCGGGTGCCGGCGGCCCAGGAAGGAGGGAAAGCGGCTCATGCATGACGCGACCCCCACCAACGGGACACCCCGCATCGGCTTCTACGTGTGCCACTGCGGCACGAACATCGCGGGCGTCGTGGACGTCAAGGCCCTGGCGGAATATGTCGCCACGCTCAACGGCGTCGTCGTCTCGCGCGAGTACAAGTACATGTGCTCCGATCCGGGGCAGGAGCTGATCCAGCAGGACATCCGGGAACAGAACCTCAACCGGATCGTGGTGGCCTCCTGCTCCCCGCTCCTCCATGAGCATACCTTCCGCCACGCCACGGCGCAGGCGGGTTTGAACCCGTTCTTCTTCCAGATGGTGAATATCCGCGAGAACGTCTCCTGGGTGCACGAGGACAAGGTTGCAGCGACCCTAAAGGCCAAGGACCTTGCCCGGGCCGCCATCCGTCGCGTGTTCTCGCACAAGGCGCTGGAGCCAAAGAAGGTCCCCATCAACCCCGCCGTCCTCGTGGTCGGCGGCGGGATCGCGGGCATCCATGCGGCGCTGACCCTGGCGAACGCGGGAAAGCACGTCTACCTCGTCGAGCGCGAGCCGACCATCGGCGGCCACATGGCCATGTTCGACAAGACGTTCCCGACGCTCGACTGTGCCGCGTGCATCCTGACCCCCAAGATGTCGGCGGTCAAATCGCACCCAAACATCACCCTCTGGACCTACTCCGAGGTGGCAAACGTCGACGGCTATGTCGGCAGCTACAAGATCAAGGTGAAGCGGAAGCCTCGCTACATCAAGGAAGACCTCTGCGTGGGCTGCATGGAGTGCGTCACGGCCTGCATCTACAAGGACGCCCGCTTCCCTGACGAGTTCAACGTGGGGCTGAGCAAGCGGAAGCCCGTCTACATCCCCTTCCCGCAGGCCACGCCCCAGGTCGTCCTCTTCGACCCCGAGACGTGTCTCCAGCTCAAGAAGGGCAAGTGCACGCAGACCTGCATCGAGGCCTGCGACCGGAAGTGCATCGACTTCACCCAGACCGAGGAGTTCAAGGAGATCGAGGTCGGGACGATCATCCTGGCCACGGGTTTCAAGCCTTTCGACCCCGCGAAGACTCCGTATTATGGCTACGGAACGTACCCGAACGTCTACACCGCGCTGGAAGTAGAGCGACTGGTCAACGCCTCCGGCCCCACCGGCGGCGAGGTCATCCTGCGGGACGGCAGCCATCCCAAGGCCGTGGGGATCATCCACTGCGTGGGCTCGCGGGACGAGAAGACCAACCGCTGGTGCTCCCGCGTCTGCTGCATGTACTCGCTGAAGCTGGCTCACCTCGTGAAAGAGCACACCGGGGCCGAGGTCTACAACTTCTACATCGACATGCGGACCCCGGGGAAGGGCTACGAGGAGTTCTACGACAAGCTCTTGAAGGAAGGGGTGCACTTCATCCGCGGGCGCGTGGCCGAGGTGACCGACTGGGCGACAACGCCGCAGGAGGAAGGCAAGCTCGTCGTCCGGGTGGAAGACACCCTGATCGGCTCGGTGCGCCGGGTCCCCCTGGACATGGTGATCCTGGCCCAGGGCCTCGAGCCGCGCGCCGACGCCCAGGACGTCCGGCGGCTGTTCAACATCTCCTGCGCCACCGAGGGCTTCTTCCTGGAGCGCCACCCCAAGCTGGCGCCGGTGAACACGTTCACCGACGGCGTGTTCATCGCCGGCGCGTGTCAGGGGCCCCGCGACATCCCCGACACCGTCGCCCAGGCCGGGGCCGCGGCCGCGGAGGCGCTGGCCCTGATCGACGCGGGCCACATGGAGCTTGATCCGAACACCGCCTTCATCCGAGAAGAAGACTGCTCGGGCTGCAAGTCGTGTGTGCCCCTGTGCCCGTTCAAGGCGATCTCCTTCCTCGAAGACAAGAAGAAGGCCTGGATCAACGAGGCCCTGTGCAAGGGCTGCGGCACCTGCGTGGCGGCGTGCCCGTCCGGCTCCATCGTGCAGAACCTCTTCGAGGACGAGCAGATCTTCAACGAAATTGACGGGCTGCTCTCGGAGCTGGCCCAGGTCTAGCGTGAGGGAGGCCAATCGTGTCGCAGCCGACTGAAAAACCATCGAACGGGAATCCTCCCGCCAAGTGGGAGCCGCGCATCGTGGCGTTCTTCTGCAACTGGTGCACCTATACCGCCGCCGACCTGGCGGGCGTCTCGCGGATGAAGCACGCCGCCAACGTCCGGATCATCCGGGTCATGTGCTCCGGACGCGTCGATCCTCAGTTCGTCCTGGAGGCCTTCGCCAAAGGCGCCGACGGCGTCTTGATCGGCGGCTGCCACTTCGGCGATTGCCATTACGTCGAGGGAAACTACAAGGCGGCCCGGCGGATCCGGATGCTCCGACGGGTCCTCGCGGACATGGGGATCGAGGCCGACCGGTTCCGGCTGGAGTGGATCTCCGCCTCCGAGGGCGAGAAGGTCAAACTGGTCGTCAACGACATGGTGGAGAAGGTCAAGGCCCTGGGGCCGCTCGGCCTGCCGGGCCGGTTTACGGAATTCGACCGCGAGATGGAACACCTCGAAGCCGAGGCCGGAGTCAAGGAGGTCGCCCATGCCGGATAAGCCCACTGCGGGGGCTGCGAAGAATCGGTCGTGGACCTCGCGGAAGGGATTCTCGGCGTCGTGGATGCCGTGGACATCGTCTTCTGGCCCGTAGCCATGGATTTCAAGCGCCACGACGTCGAGGCCATGGCCGACGGCTCCATCCTGGTCAGCATGATCAACGGCGCCGTCCGGAGCACGGAGCAAGAAGAGATGGTGCGGATGCTGCGACGGAAGAGCCAGCTGGTCATCGCCTACGGGGCCTGCGCCCATCTCGGCGGGATCCCGGGACTGGCCAACCAGTTCGATCGGGAGCAGATCCTGAAGTTCGTCTACGAGGAATCCCCCTCCACCCAGAATGCCGAGAAGACCTACCCCACGCTGAAGTTCCAGGAGAACGGCCGGACCGCCACGCTGCCGGAGATGCATCGGCTGGTGCGGACGCTCGACCAGGTCATCCCGGTGGACTACTACCTCCCCGGCTGCCCGCCCACGCCGAAGCTCCTTCAACAGGCGCTGACCGCCCTGCTGTCAGGCGCGGCCCCGCCCAAGGGCGCCGTCCTCGCGCCCGACATCGCGCTGTGCGAGGAGTGCCCGCGCAAGGACACCAAGCCGGCCGACCTGTCTTTCACCGCGTTCAAGCGCCCGCACACGTCTGAGCTGGACCCGGAGAAGTGCCTTCTGACCCAAGGGTTCTTGTGCATGGGCCCGGCGACTCGCGGAGGCTGCGAGGCCGCGTGTGTCCAGGGCAACATGCCCTGCTCCGGCTGCTTCGGCCCCACCTCGCGGGTCAAGGACCAGGGGGCGAAGTTCTTCTCCTCGATCTGCTCCAACGTCGTTGCCACGGACGAGAAAGAGATCGACGCGACGCTCGCCACCATCCCCGATCCGGTGGGGACGTTCTATCGCTACGGGCTTGCCGCATCCCTGCTCCGCGCCCGCATGGGCCGGCAGGCTGAGGCATAGGAGGCGACGACCGATGCAGACGCGAACCATCACCATCGATCCGATCACCCGCCTGGAAGGCCACGGCAAGATCGACATCTTCCTGGATGCCCAGGGCGAGGTGGAGCGCGCCTACTTCCAGGTGCCCGAGCTGCGGGGCTTCGAGACCTTCAGCATCGGCCGGCCTGCCGAGGACATGCCCCAGATCACCAGCCGGATCTGCGGCGTCTGCCCGACCGCCCACCACATGGCGGGGACCAAGGCGCTGGACGATCTCTACAAGGTGGAGGCGCCGCCGACCGGGAGGAAGATCCGCGAGCTGGTCTACAACACCTTCATGCTGGAGGACCATGCCCTGCACGTGTATATCCTTGGGGGCCCGGACTTCATCGTGGGGCCGGACGCTCCCAAGGCCCTGCGGAACGTCGTGGGGGTGATCCAGAAGGTCGGCGTGGATGTCGGCAAGAAGGTCATCTCCATGCGCCGGCGTCTCCGCGATCTGATCTCGTACTTCGGGGGCAAGGTCATCCATCCCGTCCTGGGGCTGCCGGGCGGCGTGTCCAAGGGACTGAACCCGGACAACCTCGCCGGCTTCAAGCAGCTCGCCGAGGATGGCGTGGAGTTCGCGCAGTTCACCTTGCAGGTATTCAAGGACATCGTCCTCAAGAACCCCGAGTACGTGAAGCTGATCACCTCGGACACCTATACCCACAAGACCTATTACATGGGGATGGTGGACGAGAACAACCGGGTGAACTTCTACGACGGGAAGATCCGCGTCGTGGATCCGAGCGGGAAAGAGTACGCCAAGTTCCCCGCCCAGAAGTACCTGGACTACGTCGCCGAGCACGTCGAGCCGTGGAGCTACGTCAAGTTCTGCTATCTGAAGCCGCTCGGCTGGAAGGGGTTCATCGACGGGCCCGAGAGCAGCATCTATTCCGTGGCCCCGCTGGCGCGGCTCAATGCGGCCGACGGTATGGCCACGCCCCAGGCTCAGAAGGCATACGAGGAGTACTTCGCCACGCTGGGCGGAAAGCCCGTCCACTTCACTCTCGCCAACCACTGGGCGCGGGTCATCGAGATGCTCCAGGCAGCCGAGCGGATCCGCGAACTGGTCAACGATCCCGAGATCACCGGCAAGACCATCCGGACGATCCCGACCGCCACGCCAACCGTGGGCATCGGCGTGGTCGAGGCCCCGCGCGGGACTCTCTTCCACCACTACGAGACCGACGAGAAGGGACTGATCAAGAAGGCCAACCTGATCGTGGCAACCCAGGGGAACTCCGCCCGGATGGCCATGGGCGTCGAGAAGAGCGCCAAGGGCCTGATCCACGCCGGCAAGGTGGACGATGGCCTCCTGAACATGATCGAGATGGCGTTTCGGGCCTACGATCCATGCCACGGCTGCGCGACCCACTCGCTTCCGGGCGAGATGCCTCTGATCGTGTCCATCCGGGATGTCTCCGGGCAGGTCGTGCAGGAAATTCGGCGGTGACGGAAGGCCGTCCACGCATCCTGGTGCTGGGCCTCGGGAACGATATCCTTGGAGACGACGCCGTCGGGCTGCTGGCCGCCAGACGGCTTCGTTTTTTGCTACCCGAGACGGTTGACGTCGTCGAGTCCGGCGGCGGCGGGCTGGATCTCCTGGATGTGCTGGAAGGCTACGACCGAGCCGTCCTCCTGGACGCCATCCTGACCGGCAAGCACCCGCCCGGCACCATCCTGGAGTTCTCTGCCGAAGACTTCAAGAAGGACGATGCCCCCTCTCCCCACTACGCCGGCTTGCCAACGGTGATCCAACTCGCCGAGAGTCTCGGTATACGTTTCCCTACGCTTTTTCAAATAGTTGCGATGGAAGTCGAGAATCCATATGAAGTTCTGGAAGGCCTGAGCCAGCCGGTGGAAACTGCCCTACCAGCCATCGTCGAACGGGTGAAGAAAATCGTGCACGGCTGGCTGTTCGACTCCTCCCCACCATCCTGACCGGTTTGCGTGGCTTGTCTTGGCTTGACACGGTTGCGATGCCCAAGCGGACGGCACAAGGCGGAGACGCTCACGCAAACCGAATGGGGGTTGACGGCCAGGGGGGATTGAAGATATAGGAACGCGGCGGAGGGGAGAGGAGCGCCGCGGCCGTCCCGAACACCGCATACAGCCGGTATCCCATCAACCCACACCAGCGAAGAGGGTGTCCCATGAATCGGCGAGATGCAAGCGTGTGGATCTCCCTGATCGTCGCGGCGCTTCTGGCGACCTCGACGGTCCCCGCGATGGCACAGAGTCCTGCACGTGACATGGACCAGACCGAGGCGGCGGTGCTGCAAGAGCTGAACCTGGCGCGCACGAATCCCGCCGCATATGCGGGGTACGTGGAGCAGCACAAACGAGACTTCAAGAATAACAATATGGTGCTTGTGGACGGCTTGTGGATCAAGACGGTTGAGGGGATCCCGGCAGCAGACGAGGCCATCGGCTACCTGAGGAAAGTCGCTCCGGCCCCGGCCCTGTCGGCCTCAGGACTCCTGGTACTCGCGGCGCGCGACCACGTCAATGACATCGGGCCGAAGGGGATGACCGGCCCTGAGGGGTCTGACGGGCGCCGACCCACCGAGAGGATCCGTCGCCACGGCAAACCGAAGTCGGCCACCGGAGAGAACATCGCCTTCCGCCCCGCCACCGCCCGCTCGATCGTCGTCCAGCTCATCGTGGACGACGGGGTCCCCGACCGGAGCCACCGGCATACCATTTTCGACCCCGACTTCCGCGTTGCCGGCGTCGCCATCGGACCGCACAAGAACTACGGGCGGATGTGCGTCATCGACTTCGCCGACCAGATGGACTAACCCCTTGCAGACGCTGAAACGGGCCCTGGATGGCCGGGCCATCGCGATAGTGCTGAGCCTGTGTTTCCTGTGGGGGCTGAGCCAGGTCTCCATCAGGGCGGCCAATCGGGGGGTGAGTCCTCTCTTCCAGGCCGCCATTCGGTCCATCGTGGCGTGCACCCTGGTGGCGTTTTGGGCGCGACTGCGCGGCATGCCCCTCGTGCATCGGGACCGAACCCTCCTGCACGGTCTGGCTATCGGCCTTCTCTTTGGGACCGAGTTTGCCTTTGTCTACCTTGGTCTGAACTACACGACCGCCTCTCACGCCGTGATTCTTCTCTACACCGCCCCCCTCTTCGTCGCCGTGGGAGCGCACTGGCTGTTGCCCGCCGAGCCGATCACGACTCGAAAGGTCGTCGGCCTCGTCCTGGCGTTTGTCGGAGTGGTCGCAACCTTCTGGGACAGCTTGGGATACTCGACACGGCTCCAGCTCTTGGGTGACTGTCTCAGCCTGACAGGAGGGTTCCTCTGGGCGGCGACATCTCTCTATCTCAAGCGGGTCGTCCAGACCTCCATGACCCCTTCCCAGATGCTCTTCTATCAGCTTGGGTTTTCGGCGCTGCAGCTCTCGCTGATGAGCTTCTTCCTGGAGCCGCACCCCATCTCGAGTCTTGGCCCCGTCGTCCTCGCCTCCATGGCTTACCAGGGCGTCATCGTGGCCTTTGCCAGCTACCTGGTCTGGTTCTGGTTGATCCAGGTCTATCCCGTGAGTAATATCTCCGCGTTCACATTTTTCACGCCGATCTTCGGCATCTTCCTGGGAGGCGTGCTGCTCCAAGAGCCTTTCACCGCCAAGCTGCTGGTCGGGGGTGGACTGGTGACGGGTGGGATGGCCCTGGTCAACTGGCCGGAGCGTTGAAGCCGATCCTGCCTTCCGGAGTAGAGACGGCACCCGGCGTCCTGGGGCAAGGTCAGAACAGAGCTGTCACTTCCTGAGAAGCAACCACCGTCTGATCCCCAACCGAAAGGAGTCCAACCGATGGCCAAGATCGCGAAGAAGCCCGGCACATACCTCTACCCGCTCCCGCCCTGCCTGATCACCTGCGGCCCCGTAGACCGGCCGAACATCATCACGCTGGCATGGGTGGGAACGCTCTGCTCCGAGCCGCCGATCATCGGCGTCAGCATCCGCCCTTCGCGCTACTCCCACGCGCTGGTTAAGGTGGCCGGCGAGTTCGCTGTCAACGTCCCCACGGCGGAGATGGTCCGGGCCGTGGATTGGTGCGGGAATGTGTCCGGACACTCGGTAGACAAGTTCAAGGCGATGGGTCTGACGGCCGTTCCCACGCAGGTCATCCATACGGCCGCGATCAAGGAGTGCCCGCTCACCATCGAGTGCCGGGTGACGCAGACGCTCCATCTCGGCACCCACGATCTGTTTCTGGGGACCGTCGTGGCGGTGCAGGCGGACGAGGCCATCCTGGACGCTCGGGGCGAGATCGACCTGGGCAAGGCCAATCCGCTGGCGTACGGCGGCCATGCCTACTGGACCCTCGGACAATTCGTGGAGCGGCAGGGCTACACCGCCTCGCACTAGCCGGGTGGTCCTCGCCCCCGCCGGTGCCCCCGAGGGCTTCGCATGCGCGATGGGCGTCAGCATCCTCCGAGGCCGCGCTGCCCGGCGCGGGCGGCCCCGGAGGCCAGATGGCGTCGTCTCCGGCTTCGGCGAAAGGTGACAGAAGTGGCAACCCCATTACAGGGCAAAGGTCAGCGCGTCTCCGCGAGCGCCTTCTTGAAGATGGCGACACGGGCATCCAGCGCCTTCATTTGCGCGGTCTTTTCCTCGGCCGACAGTTTGGCGTTTTGTTCAATGCCGCTGCGCTCGGTGGCGAACTTGAATTCCGAGACCGGTTCCAGTAGCTTGATCGAGGTCGGCACGAAATACGCGATGCCGCTGGCTTTCTTCAGGTATTCCTTTTCCGCTTCGGAGTTCTTGCCGTAGCTCAGGAAGAAGTCGCGTAGCAGTCTCTTGGTGGCTTCGGGCGCGTCCTTGCGCACCATCAGCACATCATTCGGGACCAGCGGCGATTCCCAGAGGACGACGATGCCGTTCTTGGCTTCCGGCGTGCGCGCCTGGAAGGCGGCCAGATCGGTGGTGTTGTTCACGGCGACATCGACTTTCTTGGCCCACAAAGCATCCAGGTTAGGAAAATGACCGCCGTAGATCACGCTCTTGAACAGCTGTTCCGGGGAGGTGTTGCGCTTGTTGAACAGGAAATACTGCGGCAGGACATATCCCGACGTCGAAGTCTTCGCGCCGCTGGCATAGATGTATTTGCCGGGCGTCAGCGCTTCGTCCAGCGTCTTGATGCCGCTATCTGCCCGGGTAATCACCACCCCCTTGTAGCCATTGGTGCCATTGACGTTGTAATACAGGGCAAAGGCTTCGGCATTGGCGTCGGTCACGGCATCGATGGCGGCGCTGCTGCTGAGCCAGACCACATCAGCCTTGCCGCTCTTCAGCGCATCCACCGTGTCGGTCTGGCTGGCGGCATAGACGTCGGTTTCGATGCCGAGCTTCTTGCCCATGTCGGCAGCCAGCGGCAGCCAGGCGGTGCGGGTTTCTTCCGGCTTGGCAGCCTGCACCCCGATGACGATCCTATTCGGTGCCCCCGTTTGCAGAGTGCCGCAACCGCTTGCCAGCATTACCACTGCCGCCAGACCGATGATTCGTTGCGGGAGAGATTTCATGGCGTCTCCTTTGCTGATTACAGGCGTTCCCTTGGACACCCTCAGTCGAGCCAGACGGTCTCGGCGTCCTGTACGTTCCCCACCCCGATGTAGCAGAAGATGAGCGAGGCCTCCTCGGTCGCGGAGGCGTTCGAGATCACGTGGATGGCCCCGCTTGGGATGTAGACAAAGTCGCCGCCCTCCAGTATCGCCTCGCCTTGCCCGGTGCCGTCCCGGTGCGCGTACGCCAGCGTGATCTGCCCGTACAAGATGTACCAGCACACGTCGATGCCGGCGTGATAGTGGCGCGGGTTGGGGCCGGCACCCGGGACCAGGATCGTGCGCCCCATCGTCGCCCGGGCGCCCGTCACCGTTTGATCGTTGAGGCCGAATCCGACCCGGAGCGGCGGCTCGTAGGTCACGTCCGGGGTGATCTGGCCCGGCCGGATCACGGTTGGGAGCTGTGGATCCTTGGCGATCATCATGGCCCTCCCCTCCCCTGCCCTGCATGGATCAGGGCTTCGCCCCTGCCTGTTTTCCGGTCGGCATGAGAAACACCAGCGGCACCGTCCCGAGGAGCACGAGCCCGAACGTGATGAAGGTGACGCGAAAGCCTGTCGCGGGGCTCCCGCTCGCATGGAGGATGAGCGTGGTGAGGGAGATGCCGACGGCGCCCCCCACATAGCGGAACATCCCCCGGAGCCCGGTGATCGTGGCGATCTTGGAGGGCATCAGCTCGATGCAGGCGTTGTTCGACGCGGGCAGTGCGATCCCGAGCCCGATCCCGGTCACCAGGATCAAGAGCGACAGCCGTTCCGGGACGCCCCACGTCAGGGGGAGTCCCCGCCAGAGCTGAAACCCTGTGTCGCCAAGCAGCAGGGTGGAGACCGCCATGATGCAGAGCCCCCACACCATCGGCCAGCGGTACCCCCAACGCTGGAGGAGGAAGCTGGTGATCGTGGAGGAGCAGATGACCCCGATCGAGCGGGGCGTCAGGATCACGCCGCTCATCATGGTGGAGAGGTGCTGCACCGAGGTGGCGTAGAGCGGAATGAAGGACACGATGCCGAAAATGCCCGCGCCGATCATCATGTTGTAGACGTTGGCCGCCAGAAATGGCTTGGAGCGCAACAGGGTGAGATCCAGGATGGGATTGGACTCCCGCCGCTCGTGCCGCGCGAACAGGGCGAGGAACATCCCGCTCACCAGCACGAGGAGGACGGCCAGCAGCCCGGAGGCGGCCGAGAAGTTCTCGGCGATCTGATTGCACCCCAGCATGAGGAAGAGGATGGCGCCGAAAAAATACCCCGCCCCCGGCAGATCGATATGGGCTCGGGACCGCTCCTGGGTATCCCGGAGCAGGACCATGATGAGGACGAGGAGCCCGAGCCCGATCGGCAGGTTGATGTAGAAGATGTACCGCCAGGAATAGCGGCTCACAATCCAGCCGCCCAGGTTGGGCCCGACGATCCCGCCGATGGAGAAGATGCTGGAAAAGAGGCCGATGGCTTGTTGCCGGTGCTCCGGGAACTGGTCGCTCACGATGCCGGCCGCCGTGGGCAGGAAGCTGGCGCCCCCGATCCCCTGGAGAAACCGGAAGGCCACCAGGCTATAGATGTTCGGGGCCAGCCCGCAGGCGAGGGAGCTCACCGTGAACAGCAGGAGC
>JAPLLC010000085.1 GCA_026387775.1 Candidatus Methylomirabilota bacterium
CGCGGGTGATGTCGCTAGACGGCGGTGTAGCCGCCATCCACGGGCAGCACGGCGCCCGTGATGAACGCCGCCGCCGGCGAGGCGAGGAACAGGACCGGCCCGGCGATGTCCGCCGGCTGGCCCCAACGGCCGGCCGGCGTGCGGTCGAGGACACGCTGGTAATGCGTGGGGTCGGCGCGGCCCCGCGCCGACTGCTCGGTGACGATGAAGCCGGGCGCAATGGCGTTGACCCGCACGCCATGCTCCGCCCAGGCCAGGGCGAGCGACTTCGTCATCTGCGCCACCGCCGCCTTGCTGGCCCCATAGGCCGGCACCCGCGGGCTGCCATAGGTGGAATACATGGACGCGATGTTGATCATCGCCCCCCGGCTGGCCACGAGATGCGTCTTGAAGGCGTTGGCCAGGTGCAGCAGGCCATGCAGATTCACGTCCAGCACGCGGGCAAAGACGGCGGGGTCGTATTCCTCGTCCCGCCGTGCGATGCCGGCGCAGTTCACGAGCACATCCAGCGCCGGGATACCCTCGGCCATGCGCCGGACGGCGTCCGGATCGGCGACGTCGAGTTGCGTATACGGATAGCGCCCCTGGTCCGCCGCAATCGGCTCCGGCTCGGCGCCGGTGATGCGCACCGAGGCGCCACATTCCGTGAAGCCGGCGGCGACCGCCGATCCGATCCCTCCGCGGCTCGCGCCGATCACGAGAACGTTCCACCCTGAAAAATCGAATGCGGTCTTGAAGCTCATGTCTTCCTCCTGCACCGGGCAATTGGCGGCGTACTCCCCAACGGAGCCGATTCTCGCGCGCCCCCGTGGTGGTTGTCAACGGGGAATCCAGGGTGTGTCGAATCGGCAAGGTTTAAGAAGGACTTGATTCTCCCGGGTGCGAGGGTATACTGACTCTGGGTCGTCACCGGATGGGTTCGGGTTCGAGCCCCGGTGGGGACGCCATTCGATCCAAGAAGAAGAGTGTCAGGGAGACGTTTAGCAGCCGGTCAACGACGTCCGTTGACCGGCTTTTCTTGTGTGTGCTTGGCGCCGGGTCCTCGCAAGACGCCCGTCGGATGACGAGCCCCGGCGCCAGGGATAGGGAGGTCAATGATCGTGCAGGCGGCATTCCTGTTTGACATGGATGGCACCCTCGTGGACAGCATGCCGTTTCACAGCCGGGCCTGGATGGAGCTTCTGGTTGAATTCGGCGTCCGGATGGGGGCCGAAGATTTCCTTCGGCAGACCAGCGGCAAGACGAACCGCCAAATCCTCCGCGAGATACTCGGGGTCCCGCTGTCCGACGCAGATCTCTCGGTGTTCGAGGAACGCAAGGAGTCGCTCTTCCGCTCGCTGTGTCGTCCGCACTTGAAGCCGATCGCGGGTCTGATGGAGTTCCTCGCAGAGTCTCGACGCCTCGGCGTCCCGATGGCCGTGGCGACCGCAGCCGGGAGGGCGAATCGGGAGTTCGCGCTGGGCGGTCTCGGGATCGGATCCTATTTCGACGCGGTTGTCGGGGCGGAAGACGTGCAGAACGGAAAGCCCCACCCCGAGATCTTCCTGCGGGCCGCCGAACGGCTGGGCGCGGACCCGGCGAAATGCGTGGTCTTCGAGGACGCCCTGTCCGGGATCGAGGCGGCGGGCCGCGCGGGCATGGGGGCCGTCGCGCTGACGACGAGCCTGGCGGCGCGGGAATTCAGGGGACACCCGGCGGTGATTCAGATCGCGGGAGATTATGTCGCTCTTCACCCTCATGCGCTCGCGGAGACGGTGAGTCGGCCGAGACCGAACGGTGACAGAGGAGGAATACCGACTGATGACGGCGCAGCCCAGGAACAGACGGAAACGCACCGCGGCGCTCCTGCCGATCCTTCTCCTGATCCTCATGACCAGCTCTGCCTGGGCCGAGATCTGCAAGGGCAGCAGGATCCCTCGGGCTGAACTTACCCAGCACGATGCCCGAGTCGAATTCTCGCCCGCCGAGCTCGATGGCGCTCTCCAGGCCCACCTCCCGTGGGGCCAGCCGGCCTGTCCGCGTCTGCTCCCACAACGGGAGTATATTCTCTGCTATGACCCGGTCAACCGCGTCACCCTCTGGGCCGCGTACAAGCTGAAAGCCGCGGAGGTCATGTCCGCCGAGCGGCGGGACGCCTTCCGGACAGACCCTCGCCTTTCCACCGATGAGAATGCCTCCTGTGCAGACTATGCCGGGACGGGATTCGCCCGGGGCCATGCGGTTCCGCGCGAAGATATGAACCGATCCGCCGCAGCCCAGGCGAACACGTTCTTTCTGAGCAACATGACCCCCCAGTTTCCAGTCTTCAACGGGGGCATCTGGGCGAGACTCGAACGTCTAGTGCGGGACTACGCCAGGCAGTACGGCGAGGTGTACGTGATCACCGGCAGCGTCCTACAGGAACCGCTGCGGCGCCTTCCGTCCGACCGCGTCGCCATTCCTTCCCGCTTCTACAAGGTTCTCCTGCGCTCTCATGGCAGCGGGACGCCCGAGGCGCTGGCGATTCTTCTGCCGCACCTCCCGTTCCAGCCGGGTCCCGACGGCACGCAGGGGCGGCCAAAGGTCGGCACAGCCGCGGAGGCGTATCTCGCCTTTCACACCGCGAGCATCCGTGAGATCGAGCAGCTCACGGGGCTGGACCTCCTGCCCAAGCTCGATGCCGAGTCGCTCAAGCGCAGCGTGGCGCGGGAGCTGTGGCTGCGAAACTGAGCCAACCCTCCGACCAGCATCCCCGATATTGGCTTGACAGCCCTCCCCCCGCCGCGGGATGCTCCCGCTGACGTAGGGGAGCCCGGTCCCGAGCCGGGCTATCGAGAGGAAGGTGAAGGAGTCGGCATGATGTTATGAATCCTGTTGCGCTGCACCTCGCCAGCGGGGCCTCGGCGTTTTCGGGGGCGGCGCTCTTGGTCCTAGGAGCGGGGGTCTCGGCGTGGTGCCGAGGCCGGTGGACCAAGAGTCTCCGCAGCTTGCTGGTCTGGCTTGGGCTCGTTCTGATGATCACTTCGGCGACGCCGTGGCCCGCGTGGCTCTACGTCCTGCTGGGAGCGGCGTCCCTTGGCTGGTTTCTGGCAGAGGAAGCGCCGAGGGTGCGACGCGTCACAGGGATCCTCGCACCACGGGTCATCCTCATCGGCATGGCGACTCTGATGGCGGGCGTGGAGCTTCCGCATACGTTTCCGCCCGAGATCCCGCCGCTCCCCGGGGGACACCTGTATGTGATCGGCGACTCCATCTCCGCGGGCATCGGGTCCGGCTATCCCCCCTGGCCCGACGTCTTCGCGGCACGGCACGCCCTTCCGGTGACAAACCTGGCCGCGGCGGGGGCGACCGTCGCGGACGCGATCTCGAGGACGGCACAGGTGAAGGCGCCGCACGCCGTCGTCCTCGTCGAGCTCGGGGGCAACGATCTGCTGTCTGGCCTTCCGACCCGGGAGTTCGCCCGCGACCTCGAAGTGTTGCTGGCTTCCCTGCGGCAGCCCGGGCGCACGATTGTGATGCTGGAGCTTCCCTTGTTTCCGTTTCAGAGCGGCTATGGTCGGGCGCAGCGAGCAGATGATGGCCGATACCGTCTATTCGATCCTTGGCCCGGCGCTTGGCGGGCCGACGCAGTCGGAGTCCTGACGAGGTGAAGCATTCCTGCTTCCCATCCCGGACCGTTTCGCAGATGGCGGTGCTTCGATGGCGCACGTGACACGTCGCCCCTCTCCCTTCCTCCTCGCGCTGGGCCTGAGCCTGGGCATGCTGTTCCTGGCAGACCGACCGCCCTGCGAGGGCTTCGATCCCGAGAACATGGATGCCAGTGTCAACCCCTGCGCGGACTTCTTCGAATACGCGGCGGGCGCCTGGGAGCGGCGCACCTCCATCCCGCCATCGTACAGCCAGTACGGTGTGGACCAGGAGGTCGAGCAGCGCACCTTCACCATCGTGAAGGACATCCTCGAAGACGCGGCGACGGACACGCTCGCCCCCAAGGGTTCGGAGCGGCAGAAGGTGGGCGACTTCTTCGCCTCGGGGATGGATGTGGCCCGCATCGAGGCGGAGGGCGTGAGACCCCTGGAGTCCTTTTTCGCCCGCATCGCCGCCGTCAGGGATCGGAAGGCTCTGGCCGACGAGATCGCGCGTCTTCAGGAGATCGGCGTCGGTGCCGCCTTTCAGTTCGAGGTGGGTCCCGACGACACGAACAGCGCCCTGAACATCCCGCAGCTTTCCCAGGGAGGTCTGAGTCTGCCGGACCGGGACTACTACCTCACGCAGGATGCATCGTCCAAGAGGCTTCGCGCCCAGTACGTGGAGCACGTGACGAGGATGTTCCGGCTCCTGGGGGACGGCGCCGCCACCGCCGGGCGAAACGCCCGGACGGTGCTGCGGATCGAGACGAGGCTCGCCAGGGCCTCCATGCCTCTCGAGGAGACTCAAGATCCTATTGCCACCTACCACAAGGTGAGCCGGAAGAGCCTCGGAACGCGGGCCTCCGGCTTTGAGTGGGACGCCTACTTCCGTGGGCTGGGCTTGGACAATCTGGAGACACTCATCATCCGCCAGCCCAAGTTCTTCCGGGAGCTGGGCCTGATGGCCGCGGGCGTTCCCCTGTCCGACTGGAAGACCTACCTCCGCTGGCATCTCCTCCGGGCCACGGCACGCTATCTGAACTCGCCTTTCGAGCGGGAGGCGTTTGCCTTCAACGGGACGATCCTCCAGGGGACCCAGGAGCTTCCGCTCCGGTGGAAGCGGGTGCTTGGCGAGACCGACGGGGTCCTGGGTGAGGCTCTGGGCAAGCTCTATGTCGAGCGGGCTTTCAGCCCTCAGGCAAAGCAGAAGGCGTTGGAGATGGCGGGGAACCTCAAGGCCGCCCTGCGGGGACGCATCCAGGCGCTCGACTGGATGAGCGAGTCCGCCAAGACGCAAGCCCTGGCCAAGCTCGATGCCATGCGGGTGAAGATCGGCTATCCCGACGTCTGGCGCGACTACTCTACCCTGGAGATCGGCCGGATCTCGTACCTCCGAAATGTCATCGCGGGTAGGACTTTCGAGTTCAGGCGCAACCTGGCCAAGACGGACAAGCCCGTGGACCGGGCCGAATGGTCCATGACCCCCATCACCAACAACGCCTACTACGAGCCGACGCTGAACGAGATCAATTTTCCGGCGGGCATCCTGCAGCCGCCGTACTTCGATCCCGAGGCGGACGACGCGGTGAACTACGGAAACATCGGAGCCACTATCGGCCACGAGATGACCCACGGCTTCGACGACGGGGGCCGCAAGTACGACGCCCGGGGGAACCTCAGGAACTGGTGGACTCCCGAGGACGAGAAAGCCTTCCGCGAGCGAACGGTCCTGTTGGCGAGGCAGTTCGACGCCTACGAGCCGATCCCCGGCAGGCGCGTGAACGACACGCTGACCCTGGATGAGAACATTGCCGACCTGGGGGGTCTCAAGATTGCCTACGATGCCTTCAAGCTCTCCCAGCAAGACAAGCCGCTGCCGGGTCTCCTCGACGGGCTCGCGCCGGCGCAACGGTTCTTTCTCAGCTACGCGGAAACTTGGCGAATCAAGGTCCGGGACGAGGCCCTGCGAGCCCGTCTCATGACGGACGAGCACGCACCCGCCAGGTACCGCGTCCTGGGCCCCCTGGCCAACATGCCGGAGTTCTCCGAAGCCTTCGGCTGCGAGGAAGGAGACGCGATGGTGCGCGCCCCCCGCGACCGGCCGCGCATCTGGTAGCGTGGTCCGCCTGCAACCCCTGGTCGCCCTCTGCGACTTTGCGCTTCGGATAGACTCGATGAATCCGGCATTCGGTGGTATATCTAGTACCGGTGAAGTGGCACCGTTATGGTCGAGGGGGCGCGGGAAACCGTCTGTAGGGAGGAAGATATGACGCGAAAGACTGAGCCGGTGATGACCGAACTTGAGGATGTGGAACTGGGAGAAAAGACGAAGATCGAGGTCTGGACCGATCGAGTCCTGATCGTCGGAGATGCCCACATCCCGCACTCCATCCGAGGAGTGAAGGACCGACTCTCCGATCTGCTGAACCAGCCGGGGAAGTCGTTTCTCTCGCTGACCGACGTGACGCTCTCCTCGCTGAGCAAGCGGCGGCTCTGGCGAGGGGATTTCCTGGTGGTGAACAAGTCGTCCATCGTCCTGGTGAAGATCCTAAGGGAGTAGGGGACGGGTCGACTCTCCTTCGAGTCCGATCCGAGGTTGCGGAAGCTCGGCTGAACGAGGGGAATGGAGGTCGGAGGATATGGCTGAGGTCAGGACGATCCATGCGGATGGGCGATTTGGGAAGGTGGTCCCGGTGCGGCTACGGCCGGGGACGGATGTGATGGATGGGCTCAAGCGGGTCTGCGAGGAGCAGGGGATCAAGCACGGGGCGGTGCTCGGGGGAATCGGCAGCCTGCGCCAGTTGAGCTTCCAGGTGCTCACCCCGAAGCCGGAGACCAAGCTCGGGGCCGGCTATACCGAACCCCAGGTCGTGCCCGGCCCCGTAGAGATCGTGGGCCTGCAGGGGGTGATCTTCCAGTCCGAAGAGGGGGAGACGCTGCTCCACGTCCACGGAACCTTTTCCGATCAGTTCGGGAAGGTCTTCGCGGGTCACGTTGTGGCGGGGGCCAACCCGATCCTGGCGACGCTGGACGGGGTGATTGCGGAGATGGCGGACGTGCGGCTCGTCCGGCGAATGGAGCCGGAGGTGGGGCTGGGTCTTTTTACGCCGGAAAGGCCGTGAGCGGTAGTGGCCGAGACTAGCCGTTATGGGCGGAGGCGAATACCATTGCGGCCAGCAGGGTCCCCACGCACGTGCCGAGGATGAATACGCCCCCGAGTGCGACGAAAATCCAGGACATGGCAACTCCTCCTTTGAAAGCGGTGTGCCCCGGACTTGACCTTTGCATTCCCCGCTGATGCTCCTCTTTGGTTGGGAGTCGCTCTCAGTTCTCGGGACTGCACACAGCGTACGTCAGGCCTTCACTACCTCTATCGGCAAGTGCACAGGCTTACTTGAGTCGATAAACGATAAGAGTCCTGCTTGGCGTCGTGTTTTCCTGGAAAGGCTTTGGTTGACATCTCGGACTCGTGGTGGTTAGCCTGAGCCCGGCCGAGAATCTCTTCCGGCGGAGGACGCCTCCGATGTCCGGCGCCTCCCCCCTCTCGAGAAAGGTGCATCCGATGACCAGTCGCGAGCGCGTTCAGACATCACTGGCGCACCGGGAGCCGGATCGCGTTCCAGTGGATTTCGGTGGCACGACCGTCAGCGGAATGCATGCCCTCTGCGTCGAACGGTTGCGGGCGCACTACGGCCTCGAACGACGCCCCGTCAAGGTGCCCGTTCCCTATAGCATGCTGGGGTTGGTTGAAGAGGACTTGGCCGAGGCAATGGGCCTGGACCTGATCGGTGTCCTGTCGCGCAATACGAACTATGGGTACCCCAACGAGAACTGGAAGGAGTTTCGGACACCCTGGAGACAGGTCGTCCGGATCTCGGAACATTTCCACTACACGACGGACACGAACGGAGACCTCCTGACGTATCCGCAGGGGGACGTGACGGCGCCGCCCAGCGGCCGGATGCCGCCCAGCAGCTTCTTCTTCGACACGATCATTCGGCAAGAGGAGATCGAGGAGGATGCGCTGGATCCGGAGGACAATCTCCAGGAGTTCGGGCCGCTCTCGGACCTGGACCTTCGGCATTTCAGGAAGGAGGTCGCCGCCGCGTGCGCCACCGGGAGAGCCGTGATCGCCTCCATCGGAGGAACCGGCTTCGGCGATATCGCCCTGGTACCCGCCCCGGGTCTGAAGCACCCCAAGGGCATCCGGGACATCACCGAATGGTACGTCTCGCTGGCCACGCGGCAGGAGTACGTCGAAGCCGTCTTCACCCGCCAGTGCGAGATCGCGTTGGGGCGGCTGAAGCAGCTCCACGCCGCGGTGGGGAACGCCATTGACATCATCTATCTCTGCGGAACCGATTTCGGAACGCAGGCGTCGCGTTTCTGCTCCCTGGAAGCCTTCGACCGGTTATGGGCGCCGCACTACCTGCGCATCAACGGCTGGATCCACGCCAACACCACCTGGAAGACGATGAAGCACACCTGCGGCGCGGTGGAGTCCTTGTTGTCGCGGTTATGCGACGTTGGTTTCGACATTTTCAACCCGGTCCAGTGCTCGGCGGCGGGAATGGACCCGCGGGGGTTGAAGCAGACGTATGGCGATCGGCTGGTCTTCTACGGCGGCGGGGTCAACACGCAGCAAACGCTTCCCTTCGGGACGCCGGCCGAGGTGCGGGCCGAGGTCTTGGAGCGCTGCGAGATCTTCGCCAAGGGGGGCGGCTACATCTTCAACGCGATTCACTGCGTCCAGGCCAACACGCCGCTCCCGAACATCGTGGCCATGCTGGATGCGGTGAAGGAATTCAACGGGGTTGCGTAGACAATCGGAGCGGGGGCAGGGTCCGGGCGCCGCAGGAACGTCCGTGCGCGAGACGACACAGGGGAGGGCCATGGGATGAGCACATCGGAAGCGTCGGCGGGCAACGCGCTTTCCCCGGCGCCGATCATGGAGTTGGCCTCCGCCTTCATGCAGAGCCGGGCTCTGCTGACGGCCTGCGAGCTGGATCTCTTCACCGCCGTGGGGGGGCGCGAACGCTCCTCGGGCGAGGTGGCGCGCATGCTGCAAACCGACGAGCGGGCCACCGATCGATTGATGAACGTTCTGTGCGCCCTCGGGCTGCTGGCGAAGTCGGACGGCCGGTTCCGCAACACGCCGCCGGCCGCGCGCTTTCTCGTCCGCGGGACACCAGAGTCTCTGGCCGGCCTGATGCACTGGGTGCATCTCTGGGACAGCTGGGGTACGCTCACGGCGGCGGTTCGGAAGGGGGGCAGCGTCTGTGCGCGCCCTGCGGGCGAGCAAGCAGAAGCGTGGCATACCGCCTTCATCGCGGCGATGCACTGGCGGGCCTGCCGGCATGCGCCGGGCGTGGTCGCCTCGCTTGACCTCGCGGGTGTCTCGCGCGTGCTGGATGTCGGGGGCGGCTCGGGCGCGTACGCGATGGAGTTCGTCCGGGCCAAGACGGGCGCCTCCGCGGTGATCTTCGATCTGCCCGCGGTGCTTCCCCTCACCGCCTCCTACGTCAAGGAGGCCGGCCTGTCGGCTCGGGTGGCCCTGGTGGCCGGGGACTACGACCGGGACCCCCTGGGGGACGGGTTCGACCTCGTCCTCCTGTCGGCCATCCTCCACAGCAATTCCCCCGAGGGGAACCGCGAGCTGATCCGGAAGGCGGCGGCGGCTCTCACGCCTTCGGGCCAGCTGGTGATACAGGAGTTCATCGTGGATGAGGACCGGACCAGCCCGCCGTTCGCCGCCCTCTTCGCCCTGAACATGTTGGTCGGGACGACCGCGGGAGACACCTATACCGAATCCGAGGTCCGGCGGTGGATGGCGCAGGCCGGCCTTTCCGGCGTGACGCGGAAGGATACGCCGTTCGGGACAAGCCTCATCGTCGGGCGAAAAGGGTGGAACGAAACGACCAATGACCGATGACCAATCCGGCTTCAGTCCATTGGCGATTGGTCATTGGGGATTCTCCTGCTGCGGAGCGGAGCGCATGCGAGGATTGACCACGATTGGCATCTGTGACATACTTCCCATCCCAAGACCTCTCACCAAAGAACGGATTTGCGCGGATGTGGGTTGGACTGGATAAGCTCCTGGAGCTGCAGAAGCTGGACTTGACGATCGCAAGACTGGATGCCGAGGTGCGAGCGATCCCTCAGACCATCGAGACGGTGGAGGGCCGGCTCGCCAAGGCCCGACAGGAATTCGAGGAGGCCACAGAGCAGGTGGGCCATCTCCAAAAAGAGCGGCGAGCCAAGGAGCGCGAGCTGGAAGAGGCCAACCAGAATATCAAGAAGAAGCAGACCCGCCTCTACGAGATCAAGACGAACGAGGAGTACACGGCGGTCCTGAAGGAGATCGAGGTCCTGAAGGCCAAGTCCTCCAAGCTCGAAACGGAAATCCTGGAACAGATGGAGCAGGGCGACGTCACGGCCAAGACCGTGACGGAAGCCGAGCGGGTCTTCAGGGCGGAGCAAGCGGGCTGTGAGAAGGAGCGGCAGGACAAGGAGGCCCGACTCGCCGCGATCCAGAAAGAGCTGGCCGATCTCCAAACCGCGCAGAAGGGTCAGGCCAGCCGCCTGGACGCAGAACTCCTCAAGCTCTATACCCGCCTGATCCGAAATCGAGACGTCGCAGTGGTCCCCGTCATGGATAGCTCTTGCCAGGGGTGCGGCATGGCGCTCACGCCGCAGGCCTACGCGGAACTCAGGCGGAACGACCGGATGTTCACCTGCGCCTCCTGCAGTCGCATCCTCTACTTCCCCGGATAAGGGCGTGGATACCGCGACCCTGCTCTCCCTGCTGCGGCGACTGGCCCAGGCAAAGCCGGGGCAGGACGCGCTTCAGCTGCCGGCAGACCTCACACCCCACGAAGCCCTCCAGGCCGTCCGGGCGGCAGTCGGGGTTCTGGAACCCCCCGTCACCTCCGCGCCTCAGTTGGTCGGCCGACTTGGAGCCGCGCGCATCCATATTGACGGCGCGTCCCGGGGCAACCCGGGGCCGGCGGGCATCGGGGTCCTGATTCTCGGGACCGATGGCGTGGTGGTCGAACGGCTGCACCGCGGCATCGGCGAGGCGACCAACAACGTCGCGGAGTACCGTGCGCTGCTCTTGGGTCTGGAGCGGACGTTGGCGTTGGGGGTGGAGGATCTTGAGGTGCGCTCGGACTCGGAGCTTCTGGTGCGGCAGCTCCAGGGGCGCTACCGGGTGAAGCATCCGGGCCTTCAGCCCTTGTATGAGGCGTCCCGAAAGCAGATTGCGAGCTTTCGTCGCTTCGAGGTCCGTCACGTCTCCCGGGAACTGAACGCGGAGGCGGATGCCCTGGCCAATCTGGGTATTGACGAGGAAACCCGCGCCGTTCGCCCGTCGGATACGAGAGACGATCGATGACTCGTTCCGTCTGGCGACGTCCGGTCAAGATCGCCGATGCCATGGCGGCGACCCTCCAGCGGCTCGGGCTGGAAGAGCGGATTCGCCAGCACGATATCTATCGCGTGTGGCCGCTCGTCGTGGGCCCCGAGATCGCCCGACACGCCCAACCCCACGCCATACTGCACGGCCGCCTGATCGTTCACGTGACGGATTCGGTCTGGCTTCACCACCTGAGCATGATGCGCCACCGCCTGGTGCCGATCCTGAACGAGAAACTCGCTCCGGCCGTGATCCGGGAGATGGTCCTCCGGGTAGGGGAGGTTCCATCGGTCTCTGCGGGGCCGTCACCGAAGACGGTCCCCCCCGAGCCGACACAGGGAGTTGATCCGGCGCGCCTGGCCGAGATCGACGAGACGCTTGCCGTCATAGGGGATGCCCCCTTCCGGGACGCGCTGCGCCGGATCTGGCTGCGCTCCTCCCGGGAATCTCGCCCGCCCATCGAAGCTTCGGGTGGACAGCGGCCCAGGTAAGAGCGCCACAGTCCGTTGCAGCCACGCCACAAGGGGGACGGATCGGCAATATTCCGGGCCGTCGTGCGGTTTTCCTTCCAATAATTTCTCAATAAATCCAAATAGTTGCATAATCATGTTTCATGCGGAACATGGTATCATAGTTGCATTCTACAATAGCGGTTTGACTAGGTATGTTTGTCGCGTTACCCAATCGAAGGGGGAATATTTTGAGTCACCAGCGAACCTTGGAACGACCGGTGGAATGTGAGGGGATCGGGCTTCACTCGGGCGAGCGCGCGACGATGATCCTGCGCCCCGCGCCGGCGAATCGCGGCGTCCTCTTCCGGCGAATGGATCTGCCGGGCGCTCCCACGATACCGGCTCGTCCCGAATTTGTCGTGGATACGCAGTATGCGACCACCATCGCCAATGAGGGGGCGTCGGTCAGAACGATCGAGCATATCATGTCCGCCCTGGCGGGGATGGGGGTCGATAACGTCCAGGTGGATCTCACCGGCCCCGAGGTTCCGATCATGGACGGAAGCGCGCTTCCCTTCGTCGAGCTCTTGCGGCAGGCGGGGCTCCGTCGACAGTTTTCCCCGAAGACGTTCTTGAAGGTCCGCCAGCCGATCACGGTGGAGGTGGGGACCCGCAGCCTCCGCATTGTGCCCTCCCAGCGGCTGAAGGTGATCTATACGATGTGCTTCGATCACCCGATCCTGGGCGAGCAGACCTCCGCCATGGACGTCGGGCGCGAGCGGTACGTCCGTGATGTGGCTCCCAGCCGCACGTTCGGGTTCGTTCGGGATCTGGACATGCTCCAGCGCATGGGCTTGGCCAAGGGCGGCTCCCTGGAAAATGCCGTGGTGGTTGGCGAGGACGGCGTCCTGAACGGCCCTCTCCGTTTTCCCGACGAGCTGGTCCGGCACAAGATCCTGGACCTCTTGGGGGATCTCTACCTGCTCGGCAAGCCGCTGGTGGGTACGATCATCGCCCAGGGGGCCGGGCACCAGATGCACCTCGCGCTTGTCCGCCGGATTCAGGAACAGCTCGCGGGTGACCCCGAACCGCTCAGTCTCTCGGCCGCCGCGGTGGAACAGTGGGTATCCCCTCTTCTTCCGCCCGCCCGTGGATTGAAAGCCGCAGTACTCTGAGCGATCCGAGGTCGCCCCCCTCCGCATTCGATCCCGACGTGGATGGCAATGGCTGGGTTTGCCCTTGTCTTCCCCTCACCCCGCCCGTATACTTTTCAGGAGACGCAGCCGATTTCACCCCCCCCATGGGGGCCACGGCCCACAGCCGGAGTGCTAGGGTATGCCAGAATCGTCGTCGCAGCCCGTGACGCAGATCCCCACCACCATGCGGGACGCACGCAGCCGGCGGAACCGCCTGATTCTGGCCATCGTCCTGGCCGGCGTGGTGGGCCTGACCGCGGTGCAGGTCACTATTCAGCAGCTGAGGTTTCCCACCCCGATCGCCTCGAATATCCTCATCTTCGCCCTGGTCAACATCAATATCGTCCTCCTCCTGTTCCTGGTCCTCCTCGTCTTCCGCAGCCTCTTCAAGGTCTACCTGGAGCGCCGCGAGAACATCCTGGGGTCGAAGATCCGGGTCAAGCTGGCGGTCGCGTTCGTCAGCCTCGCGCTCTTGCCGGCCGGTGTGCTGTTTCTCGTGGCCAGCAATCTTATTACCACCAGCGTGGATAGCTGGTTCAATATCCAGGTGGAGCGGTCTCTGCAGAGCGCCCTCGAAGTGGCGCAGACGTATTCGCGGTCCACTCGGGAAGAGACGCTGAGCCAGGCGCGGCAGATCGCCGCCCGGGTGGCGGAGGTCTGGTCTGCGGAGAAGGGAATGGCCGAAGGCCGGCGCGTGGCCGGTGAGAAGGCCCGGGAGTATGGACTGGACAGCGTGCAGCTCTTCAGCCGGCAACGGGCGGAACTGACGCAGTGGCGCGGCCCCACCGTCCCGGAAGACGCCCTGCTGTCTCCCACCTCCCGACTGCTCCGCAAGGCACTGGAGGGTGAGCCCGCCGTGGCGGTGCAGCTCACGGCCCAGGCGGATCTCATCCGCGCGGTGGTTCCGGTCGTGAGGCCCGGCCAGCCGCGGGAGATCTTGGCGGCAGTGGCCGTGGCGAACTGGGTCCCGATGGGGCTGGGCGGCAAGGCGGAGGAGATCGAGACCGGGGTCAAGGAGTACCAACAACTCCGCATGCTGAAGAACCCCATCAAGGGCATCTACCTGATGCTCTTCCTGATGGTCACCCTGGTGATCATCTTTGGGGCCATCTGGGTGGCGGTGTACTTGGCCCGGGGAATCACGGGGCCGATCCAGCTCTTGGTCGAGGGGACGCGCAAGGTGGCTGCGGGGGATCTGGGTTTCCATCTGGACGTCAAGGCGGACGACGAGATCGGCATGCTGGTGGAGTCGTTCAACAAAATGACCGGGGACCTGGGGAAAGGCAAGGCGGAACTGACCCAGGCAAATCAGGAACTGCAGCGCTCCAACGTGGAGCTGGACCGGCGTCGGGACTACATGGAGACGGTCCTGGAGACGATCGCCGCAGGCGTGCTGTCGCTGGATGCCGAGGGGTGCGTGAACACGGTCAACCGCGCGGCGGCGCGCATGCTGGGCCGGCCGCCCGAGGAGATTTTGCACCGTCCCTACGGCGAGGTTTTCGGCGGCGGGGCGCTCCTGCCCTTGCGTCACCTGGTGGCGCGATCCGCCGCGGAGGGCCGGGAGACTTCGGAGCAGCAAATCACCCTGGCGCTGAACGGCCGGCCGGCGACCCTGATGGTCACGGTAGGCACGCTCCCCGGGCCGGGGGGCGCTCGGCCTGGGCTGGTGGTGGTCCTGGACGACGTCACCGAGGTGGTCCGGGCCCAGCAGGCCATGACCTGGCGGGAGGTGGCCCGCCGGATCGCCCACGAGATCAGGAACCCGCTTACGCCGATTCAGCTGTCCACGCAGCGGCTGCGGAAGAAATTTGCCGAGGGAGCCCCAGACGCGGCCGCGGTCTTCGACGAGTGCACGCTTACCATCATCCAGGAGGTCGAGGGGCTGCGGCACCTGGTGGACGAGTTCTCCCGCTACGCCCGGATGCCCGCACCGCGTCCTCGCCCGACCGATCTGCACGAGGTGGCGAACCAGGTGATGCAGCTGTATGCCGGCATCCACCCGAGGATCGCGATGCGGACCGAATTGGATCCGGCGGTCCCCCATCTCACCCTGGACTCGGATCAGATGAAGCGGGCACTGATCAACCTGGTGGACAACGCGGTGGCCGCCCTGGGCGAGGAGGAAGGCGAGATTGTCATCTCCACCCGCTTCCTGCCGGCCACGGTGCAGGTCGTCCTAGAGATTGCCGACACCGGCCCCGGCTTTCCTCCCGAGGATCGCGACCGGGCCTTTCTTCCCTACTACTCCACGAAACGATCGTCCGGCGGGTTGGGCCTGGCGATCGTCAACCGGATCGTCGTCGAGCACGGCGGGGAGGTCCGCATCGAGGACAATCAGCCGAGGGGGGCCCGCTTGGTCATCACGCTGCCCGTTCTGGTCCCGGCTGCGGCATGACACGGAGCGGTTAATCCACCCATCCACCACTTCACCTCCTGAATGAGACAACATGAGCCGCGAAGAAATTCTGATAGTTGACGACGAAAAGAACATCCGAAGCTCCCTGGAGGGCATCCTCAAGGATGAGGGGTACCGGGTCCGCAGCGTCCCAAGGGGGGAAGACCTGTTGAAGCAGGTGGCCCAGGGAGTTCCGGACCTCGTTATTCTGGACGTCTGGCTGCCGGGCATGGACGGGCTGCAAGCGCTCGAGGAGGTGAAGCGGGTTCACCCCGAGCTCCCCGTCATCATGATCTCCGGCCACTCGACGGTCGAGACGGCGGTGAAGGCCACGAGGCTGGGGGCTTACGATTTTATCGAGAAGCCCCTGAGCCTGGAGAAGACCATTCTGGCGGTGCGGAACGCCCTGGAGCACCAGCGGCTGGAGCAGGAGAACCTGACGCTGCGGCAGACCCTGGATGAGCGGTACGAGTTGGTGGGCGAGAGCCCGGCGATTCATGCGCTGCGCATCCAAATCCAGTCAGCCGCTCCCAGCCATGGCCGGGTGCTGATCCGCGGCGAGAGCGGGACCGGGAAGGAACTGATCGCCCGGGCCATCCACCGGCAGAGCCTGCGAGCGGAGAGGCCCTTCGTGGAGGTGAACTGCGCTGCCATCCCGGACGAATTGATCGAGAGCGAGCTGTTCGGCCACGAGCGCGGGGCGTTCACCGGCGCCACCACGAAGCGCCGCGGAAAATTCGAGCTGGCGGACGGCGGCACCATCTTCCTGGACGAGGTCGGCGACATGAGCATCAAGACCCAGGCGAAGGTGCTGCGGGTCCTGCAGGAGCAGACCTTCGAGCGGGTCGGGGGCAGCGAGACCCTGACCGTGGACGTCCGTGTCATCGCGGCCTCCAACAAGAATCTGGAGGAGGAGATCCAGCGGGGCACCTTCCGGGAGGATCTCTTCTATCGCTTGAACGTTATTCCCTTCGAGGTCCTGCCGCTCCGGGACCGAAGGGAAGACGTTGTTCTGCTGGCAGAGCATTTCCTGGGCCTGTTCTCTCGCGAGGATGGGAAGTGGGAGAAGACCATCAGTCGAGACGCGCTGGACATCTTGGTGAAGTATCCATGGCCAGGAAACGTTCGCGAACTTCGAAATGTGATGGAGCGGATGGTCATCATGGTTCCGCGCAATTCCATCGAGGCGGGAGACCTGGAGACCTCGCTTCGCATCCGTGCGGAACCGGAGCCGGTCGAGGAGATGGAGGGAACGCTGCGCGAGGCGAGGGAACAGTGCGAGAAGAAGTTCATCTTGCGCCGTTTGCAGGAGACGCGCTGGAACGTCACGCGCGCGGCGGAGCGGTTGGGCATCGAGCGCAGCAACCTGCACCGCAAGATGAAGGGGTATGGGATCGAGACACCGAGGGATTAGAGCCGAGAGCCGAGACCGGAGACCGGAAACTGGAGTCGGGAAGGTTCGTTGCCGATGGCTCGCGACTAGCGGCCCGGTCCATGAGCTATGAGCGCATCAGGGGTAATTAATCAGGAGAGGAAACCGTGACCGACCCGCGGGGCGTGATCTTCGACATGGACGGGGTGCTCGTCAACAGCGAGCCGCTGCATCTTCGGGCCACCCAGGAAATCCTGGCGGCCCACGGCGTGACGCTGACCGACGAGGACTACTTCCGCCGCTACATCGTGTACTCGGACTGGGAGCTCATGGAGCTTCTGCTTCCCGACGCGACCGCGCGGCCCGCGGCCGCCACGGCGAAGAGCCGGCGCTATCTGGAGCTCGTCCAGGCGGGTGTTCCCGCCTTTTCGGACGGTCTGGGGCTCCTCATGCGGACCGACGGCTGGCAGGTGGGGCTGGCCACGGGATCGCTGCGGCGCGAGGCGGAGCTGGCGCTGGACTCCCTCGGGATCCGGGAGCGTTTCCAGACCATCGTGACGCGGGAAGACTGCGTCAACGGCAAGCCGCACCCAGAGCCGTTCCTCCGGGCGGCCGAAGGGCTCGGCTTGCCTCCGGAGCGGTGCGTGGTGATCGAGGACACGCCCGGCGGGATCCGGGCGGCCAAGGCGGCCGGGATGCGGTGTGTGGCCGTCACCCACTCCTGTCAGGAAGACAGCCTGCGTGAGGCGGACCTGATCGTGGATGACCTGGGGGCGGTCGACCTCGACGCTCTGGTCTCCGGGGCGAGGCAGGGCGATGCTGGATGAAGCCGTTCGAGATCGGGTCCGCGCCGTCATGGCCCCGCTGCGGGTGGTGTACGCCGCCATGCTGGGGTCGATCCTGGTATACTGGATCGTCGTTCAGGTGATCCGGAAGGTGGGCCAGATCCCGAGGGGGCGAGACATCTTCGCCGCCGTGGACGGGCTTCGCTACCCGCTGTATGTCATCGGGGGGGCGGCCTGCGTGGCGATCCTGGTGATGCGACGGCGCCTCTTCGATCCGGACGGGTTGGTTCGACGGGCGCGCGGCCGGAGCCTTCCGGAGGTCCTGTCCATTCTTTCGTCCAACCAGATCCTGGTCTTCGCGGTGGCGGAGGTGCCGGTGATCCTGGGGCTGGCCCTCTACTTTGTGGGGGGGTATCTCCTGGATTTCTACGCCCTGGCCGGCGTGTCGGTCCTGGCCTTCGCGCTGGCCTTTCCGTCGGCCGGCGACTGGGAGGACGCCCTCACGCGTATCCGCGAGTCTCAGCCAGACCTGTTCGCGCCCCCCGGACAGTCCATTTGATCCCGAACGTTGCAGTGAAGTATTTCGGCTGATCCTCGATTCTCGCAGCGCTGGCCACCACGCAAGCGGAGGAGCAGGGGAGAAGACGTATGCCTGAACTGCCGGAGGTCGAGGTGATTCGGCGCGCCCTGGCCCCCCGGGTCGTGGGGCGGCGAATCGAGGAGGCGCAGATCGCCCTGCCACGGCTCACGCGGCGCGGCGGGACGCCGCAGGGGGTCGCGGCGGCAGTCACGGGTCGGACCGTGGCGGCCCTCGGCCGACGGGGCAAGTGCGTTCTCTTCGACCTCGGGGGGGAGAGCCTGATCGTTCGCCTCGGGATGACGGGTCAGCTCCTCTGGTGGGAGACGGGCGCCCGGTTTCGGCCGGACAGCCACACGCACGCCCACCTGCGCTTTTCCGGAGGCGGCGTCCTCTCGTACCGGGACGTCCGGAAGTTCGGCGAGTTGTTCCTCCTGCCGACGGCGACGCTGGAGACCGCGCTGCGGATCGGGATGGAGCCGCTGGACTCGGCCTTCACGGTCGAGGCGCTGGCCCGGGTCTGCCGGGACTCCAGCGTGCGAATCAAGTCTTTCCTCCTGGATCAACGGAAGATCGCCGGGATCGGGAACATCTATGCAGATGAGGCCCTCTTCCGGGCTGGAATCCGGCCCACGCGGAGGGCATCGTCACTTCGCCTCGAGGAGATTCGCGCCCTGCGACGCGCGGTCCGGACCGTCCTGCGGAGCGCGATTCGGCACCGAGGGAGCACCATCTCCGATTATCGCGACCCCTGCGGACAGCCCGGAGACTTCGCCCCCCTTCACCGCGTGTACCATCGGCACGGCACGCCGTGCGCGGTGTGCGGGACGCCGATCCAAAGGATCGTCCTCGGCCAGCGCGGCACGCACTTCTGCTCCACCTGCCAGCGATAGGCTTGGAGTGAGATGAAGAACGCCGAAATTGCGGCACTGTTCAGCGAGATCGCCGACTTCCTGGAGATCAAGGGGGAGAACCCGTTCCGCGTGCGGGCGTACCGGCGCGCCGCCCAGACGATGGAAGGGCTGGCGGAGGATGTCGCGGCCGTCGCAGACCGCAGGGGGCTTCTGGAGATCTCGGGGATCGGAAAGGATCTGGCGGGAAAGATCCAGGAGTTTCTTCAGTCTGGAGCCGTCGAGTATCTGGAGGGGCTTCGCAGAGAGATTCCCGCCGGCGTTGTCGAGCTGATGCGCATCCATGGCGTGGGGCCGAAGACCGCCAAGCTGCTTTACGAGCAGGTCGGCGTGGATTCGGTGGAGAAGCTGGAGGAGTTGGCCAAGGAGCACAAGCTGGCCGGCGTCCCCGGCATCCAGGCCAAGACCGAGGAGAATATCCTGAAGGGGATTGCCGTCTGGCGCGGCGGGCGGGAGCGGACGCCGCTCGGGGCGGCCCTCAGCCTGGCCGAGACGATCCTGGAGACCTTGCGGGACCTCGAGGAGGTGGACCAGATCTCCACGGCGGGAAGCCTCCGCCGGATGAAGGAGACCGTGAAGGACATCGACATCCTGGTCACCTCGAAAACGCCCGCACGGATCATGGAGGTCTTCGTTGGGTTGCCCAACGTGGCCGAAGTCCTGGCCCACGGCGAGACGAAATCCAGCCTTCGGCTGCGCGAAGGTATCCAGGTGGACCTCCGGGTGGTGGAGCCGGATTGCTTCGGTGCGGCGCTCCAGTACTTTACCGGCTCCAAGCAGCACAACATCCGAGTGCGTGAGCTTGCCCAGCGGAGGGAGTTGAAGGTCAGCGAGTACGGAGTCTTCGATGGCAGGTCGGGCAAGCGGGTGGCGGGGGCCACCGAAGAGGACGTGTACCGAGCCGTCGGACTCCCGTTCATCCCGCCCGAACTGCGCGAAGACGTGGGGGAGATCGAGGCGGCGCTGGCGGACCGGCTCCCGACGCTGGTCGCGCTTGCGGATATCCGGGGGGACCTGCAGCTCCACACGACCTGGAGCGACGGGGCGCATTCCCTCGCGGACCTCGCGGCCGGCGTGCAGGCGAAGGGGTATCAATACATGGCGGTGACCGACCACTCCAAGTCGGTCACGGTCGCGAAGGGGATGGACGAGGCGCGGGTCGTACAGATGATCGCGGAGGTGCGCTCGCTCAACCGTCGGCTGAAGAGTTTTCGGGTGTTGGCCGGTTGCGAGGTGGACATCCTGGCCGACGGCAGTCTGGACTTTCCGGACGAGATTCTCGCCCAGCTCGACCTCGTGCAGGTCTCCGTTCATTCGCGGTTCAAGATGAGCATGGAGGAGATGACGGCGCGAATCGTCCGGGCCGTTCGACATTCCCTCGTGCATATCCTCGGCCACCCCACCGGCCGACTTATCGGGGAGCGGGCCGCGTACGAGGTGGACATGGAGGCAGTCCTGCAGGCCGCCAAGGTGGCGGGCATAGCGGTGGAGATCACCGCCTCGCCCTCGCGATTGGACCTGAACGACTTGCACGCGCGGCGGGCCAAGGAGCTCGGGATCCCCATCACCATCAGCACCGACGCCCATGCCATGCCGCAGCTCGACTTCATGCGATACGGGGTCGCCGTGGCGCGTCGCGCCTGGCTGACGCCTGGAGACGTGCTCAACACGCTGCCCGATCGGGATCTCGTCTCCTGGCTGGGCCAGAGGCGACGGCCGGTATGAGCGGCGGCGGCGCTCCGGGAGACCTTGATGGCCCCTGGTGTCCTAACTGAACGCTAACACCGCGCCATTTCCCCAGACGAACCGCGCATTCGCACCGCGCTCCCTCCGCGGTTGACGCAAACCGGTCCCGGGGGTAGTATTCGCGCCGATTCGCCGAGTCTCCTGCCGACAGCGCTTGTCCACGGCAGGTTGTTTCGGCCGACAAACCCTCTGCCAAGGAGAAAGATTCATGGCGTCTTTCACGACCCGTCCCGTCATCATGGGAACGCGTGGGGTGGTCACCTCGGGACACTATCTGGCGACAGCCGCCGGCTTTCGCATCATGGAGCGGGGCGGCAACGCCGTCGATGCCGCCGCGGCGATGGGCTTCTGTCTCAATCTGCTGGAGCCGCAGAGCAACGGGATCGGCGGTGAGGTCCCTGTGCTCATCTATTCGGCGCGGGAGGGGAAGGTCCACGCGATCAGCGGGGTCGGCTGGAACGCCACGGCGTTCACCATCGAGTGGTGCCGGACGCACGGGATCGATCTCATCCCCGGCGATGGATTTCTGCCGGCCTGCGTCCCGGCGCCGGTGGACACCTGGGCGACGGCGCTGGCTCGCTTCGGCAGCCTGCGTTTCGCGGATATCCTCCAGCCGGCGATCGAGCTGGCCGAGCAGGGCTTCCCGATCTACGAGGGGCTGCAGGAGCACCTGGCAGCCAACCGGGAGAAGTACCTGACGCGCTACCCCACGACGGGGGAGCTGTACCTGCCGGGCGGCCGCATCCCCGAGGTAGGCGAGGTGTGGCGGAACCCCGACTGGGCCAACGTCCTCAAGCGGCTGTGCCGCGCCGAGGCCGCCGCGGCCGCGAAGGGGCGGGTGGCCGGCCTCGAGGCGGCGCGCGACGCGTTCTACACGGGGGAAATCGCCGAGCGCATCGTGCGCTTCATCGGCGACACTCCGGTAGAGGATGCGAGTGGCAGCGCCCACACGGGCCTGCTGTCCTACGAGGACCTGGCCGAGTGGCACGCCTCGGTCGAGGAGCCGGTGTCCCTGGCGTACGGGGGTCTGGAGGTCCACAAGTGCCCGACCTGGACGCAGGGGCCGGTGTTCCTGCAGCATCTGGGGCTTTTGGCCGGGGATGATCTCCGGGCGCTCGGCCAGAACTCGGCCGAGTATCTGCATCTGCTCATCGAGTCTGCCAAGCTGGCCTTCGCCGACCGGGAGGCGTACTACGGCGACCCGCGCTTCGATCGCGTGCCCCTGGACGTCCTGTTGTCGCCCGCCTACACGGCCAAGCGGCGGGCCTTGATCAGGGCCGAGGCCTGCCCTCACTTCCGGCCGGGGGACGTGGGGCAGGGGGTGCCCGCCTACGCCACGTTCAACGTGCAGGAGGACAACCGGAAGGCCCTCCAGATTGCCGGTCGCGACGCGCGGGACCTGGGATTGGGCCACTCACATGTGGGCGACACGACCCATCTCGACGCCGTGGACCGCCAGGGGAACATGGTGGCGGCGACCCCCAGCGGTGGCTGGCTGGCGGATTCCCCGGTGATCCCTGGACTGGGCTTCCCGCTGGGCAGCCGGGGGCAGATGTTCTACCTGAACGCCGCGAGGCCGAACGCCCTGGCGCCGCGCAAGCGCCCGCGCGCCACGCTGACGCCCTCGCTCGCCACCCGCGGCGGCAAGCCCTTCATGGTGTTCGGCACGCCGGGCGGCGATGGGCAGGATCAGTGGACGCTCCAGTTCTTCCTGAACCACGTGGTTTTCGGGATGAACCTGCAAGAGGCGCTGGATGCCCCCACGGTCACCTGCGTCCACTTTCCCTCGTCCTTTTACCCGCGGCCGGCCTACCCGAACCGCGTGGAGGTGGAGGGGCGCATCGACAAGGCGATCCTCCAGGGGCTGGAGCGACGCGGCCACGAGGTCAAGCTGCTGGACGGCTGGGCCAACGGCAAGGTCATGGGGATTCGCTTCGACGAGGCGCAGGGCGTCATCGCGGGCGCCGTCTCGCCGCGCCGTTCCATCGGCTACGGACTGGGGTGGTAGAGATGCTGGACCTCCATACCTTCTCCATCGTGGCGCATGATCCGGCGGTCGGCGCCTTCGGCGTGGCGGTGGCGACCGCGCGGCCGGCGGTAGGGGCTCTGGTGCCGTTCGTCTCACTCTCCGGCGGGATCGCGACCCAGGCCCGGGTGAGCACGGAGATCGGGCGGCGAGGGATCACCCTGCTGGAACAGGGGGTTCCGGTCGGCGTGGCGATCCGCGCGCTCCTGGAGGGCGACCCGGACCGCGAGATCCGGCAGGTGCACGGGGTGGACGCCACCGGAGGCTTCTGCCACACGGGGGCGAGCTGCGTTCCCTGGTGCGGGCATCATGACGGGGGCGACTTCACGGTGGCCGGCAACATGTTGGCCGGCCCTCAAGTGGTCGAGGCCGTGGTAGAGGTGTACCGGCGTGCCCGCAAAGAGGGGCGCGAGGTGTCGGAGCGCATCCTTCTCGCACTCGAGGCCGGCCAGGCGGCGGGCGGGGACAAGCGGGGGAAGCAGTCGGCCGCGCTTCTCGTCGCCAGCCGCGAGCCGCGGGGCTATCACAACCTGCGGGTGGATGATCACGCGGACCCGGTGGCGGAGCTTCGGCGCGTCTACGACCTTGTGGTGCAGCACTCGCTGAAGATCGAGCGGGAGTATGGCCCGGAGGGGCTCCGATTGTTCAGCCGGGTCAAGTACTGAGTAACGTCATTGTAACGGGTCTCATTGCCGCGTAATCAACTCGCCATAGCCTCATAGCCCCGGTGTAGTCGGTCGCCGCGGGCGGGACCCCTGTCTGCCAGGGGCCTCCTCGATGCGCGCTACCAGCCCCTGATCCTCTCCTCCATTTTCCTCTTGACAGGCGTGTCCGGTGCGCCAGATACTCCCCCTCATTCCGGGGGCACAGCTTGACTTGGGCGACTTGGCGGGCCTGGGATAGCCGGCCGGGTCGCGCCGGGGGGGGCGGGGCGGCCGTCGCCCCGAACGTCGCGCAGCCACCGAGAAGCAATTTTCCTGTCACCAAGGTTCGCCTATAACACGAAAGGCTAAGGAGGGAATATCAATTTTCGCGCGATTGTTCGTCTTCTCCTTGTCGGTTCTGATGGTTTCTGCTTGTGTCACTCCATCTCCATCTTTCTCGGCTGCTGTTGCTCCGGAGTCCGCGCAATCTGAGCAATCGGTGGTTACCGAAGAGTATGCCCGGAAAGCCTTAATCTGTACGTGGACTGGTAAGTGGAGCGCTTATGGCAACACTATAGTTCTTTATATAAAGGAGATAACTAGCGACAACCATATTCTGGGCACTTACACTTGGGGGGCAAGTCCAAGAAGTTTTACTACGAGGTGGGGTTTCCCTGGAGGCACCAATAACTTAGAGACCCTAAACATAAAATTTATTCCTCCTAATAGGATTGAGTGGAAGAAAAGCGGAGGCAGATGGTCGTGGTTTGATCTCCAGCCGGACGGCAGACTGGCAGCTAAGCGTACATCACCAGCCTCAGATTGGCCGTCTCTAGATGCCGCTATCTTGTCCTGCCAGAAGTAGCCAGAAGTAGTTAGTTACAAATCCGCCCTTTCCCAAAGGGAAGCGGCGGTTTTCTATTTGTATGGCGTGGTTGGGTTTGCATTTGGATCAACAGGTGCTCTGGGTGCAAGGGTAACGGATCTCTTGTATCTTCTTTCGGAATTAGACCGTAACCACCTTTGCGAACGGCCAGGCAGCGCTTGGAGCTATTCACAGCCGGACGGAGATAGGAGGTAATGACGCGTGAAGGAAGATACTGAACTCTGCTTCCAATCGGCGATTGGATGGCTCGATGGAGAGCTACAATCTTGGGATGCGATCGTGGACGAGGTGAAGCAGTGGAAAGGCGACTGGATTTTTAGAGCCCTAAGAGAACAAAAGGAATGTGAGCTGCGGGAGATAATTAAAGTAAGACTCGCATCGAGTTTTGATGATGCTTGCGAGACAGGCGATGTCCAGTCCACTGACAGATGGGCTTATGAGGCGTGGATGCTGCGTGAGTTTAAGCGTGCGGCGCATCATTATCAAGTCCACCTTCCAGAAAAGAATGATCTTCTAGAATGGCTTGCTCTAGCCAGACACTATGAAATGCCTTCACGGTTGCTTGACTTCACCTACTCATTTTACGTTGCATGCTACTTCGCTATGTCAGGCAAGCCAAAGGGTACAGCCGGTTGCATTCTAGCAGTCAACCTATCCGAGCTTAAGGAGGCCACGGAAAGAGTGTTGTGCAAGAGACTGCCGTTTATGAAAGAATCAAAACGGGATCTTCACAACAAAGACTTATTCTGGAAGTATGCCTTTTGTGGGCGCGCGGGCTTTGTTGCTCCGGTCAACCCAGGCAGAAAGAACGAAAGATTGATAGCCCAGCACGGTCTATTCTTGTGCCCTGCTGATATCTCTCGGACATTCATACGAAACTTGGAGTGTACTTTTGACGAAAACGAGAAGAAGAACCTTCGACTTATTGTTATCGCTGCGAGCAACCGGGCAGAAGTCATCAGCAACCTGAATAAAATGAACATCAGTATGGCCACCCTTTACCCCGAGCTGGCCGGATTTGCTCAATCTCTAAGAGACGTCGTGCACCTCAAGGACCCCCTGAAGGACGATCGCTTCAGGTCAGAATTGAAGATCGCAATCTCTAAAGACCCCTGGTTTTGAATTGGACGCAAGCATCACTCTGCGGCGGGATCGCGACCCAGGCCCGGGTGAGCACGGAGATCGGGCGGCGTGGGATCGCTCTGCTGGAACAGGGGGTCCCGGTCGGCGTGGCGATCCGGGCGCTTCTGGAGGGCGACCCGGACCGCGAGATCCGGCAGGTGCACGGGGCGGACCCGCACGGGGTCTTCTGCCATACAGGGGCTGATTGCGTCCCTTGGTGCGGGCATTACGAAGGGGATGATTTCAGTGCGGCGGGCAACATGTTGGCCGGGTCCCGCGTGGTCGAGGGCATGGTCGAGGCGTACCGGCGTGCCCGTGAAAAGAAGCGTGAACTGTCGGAACGCTTGATTCTGACCCTGGAGGCCGGGCAGGCGGGGGGTGGGGACAAGCGAGGGAAGCAGTCGGCGACGCTTCTGGTCGCCAGCCGCGAGCCGCGGGGCTACCATAACTTGCGAGTGGACGACCACGCGGACCCGGTGGCTGAGCTACGGCGCATCTACGACCTGGTGGTGCAGCACTCGCTGAAGATCGAGCGTGAGTACGGCCCGGAGGGGCTGTGGCTCTTCAGCCGGGTGAAATACTGAACTGATAGAATTCTCACGCAGAGCCGCAGAGCCGCCCACCTCGCCGCTCCACTCCACCCGCTTCTTCCCCAACCCCCCGCTCCCAATCCACCGCTCTGCGCTATCGCTTTCCGTCCGTCCAGTTCTGAATCTCGACGATGTTGCCGTCCGGGTCCTTGGCGTAGATCATGCTGAGGGTCTTGTCCATGCTCTCGTAGTACTGGCTGACGATCTCGCCGTCCGCGCTCCCCCCGTGTGCCAGCAACTTCTGGTAAGTGGCCTCGACATCGTCCACGTGGATGGCGATATGGGCGAACCCCTGCCCGTTGAGGGGGGTCGAGCGGCGGCTGGCAGGATTCGCCTGGGTGAAGATCTCCAGGGTGGGACCGCCGTCCGCATAGCCAGGGAGCGCGATGTGGGCGCCGCGCACCTCGGCCCCCGGGATGCCAGTCACCCGCTCGAACCACTCGCCGCGCAAGTGGCGGAGTGGCGGCACCAGACGACAGTCGAAGACGGCGACGTAGAACTGCACGAGCCGCTCCCAGTCCGGGCTGTTGATATTCGTGTGCGTGTACTTCATCCCCATCGCGGTCTGCTCCTCCGCCTGGGTTCAGTAGTCCTTGGGATCCAGGAAATCGCGCAGGCCGTCGCCGGCCAGGTTGAATGAGAGGGCAAGGGAAAAAATGGCCAGGCCGGGCCACCAGGACATCCAGGGGGCGGTTTCGAGAAACTGCTGGGCGGCATTGAGCATCGTGCCCCAGCTTGGGGTGGGGGGCTGCACGCCCAAGCCGAGGAACGAGAGGATGGCTTCGGCGATGATGGCGCCCGGGATCGAGACTGTGGCCTGGACGAGGAGGGCGCTGAAGATGTTCGGGAGGATGTGACGGAGCATCATCCGCACGTCCCCGCCGCCGAGCGCCCGCGCGCTCTGGACGTAATCTTCCTGCGCGGTCGACAGGACCAGCCCTCGGGTCAACCGGATGTAGGTGGGGGTGGCGGCCATGCCGATGGCCACGGTGGCGTTGGTCAGGGAGGGCCCCAGGATGGTGACCAGCCCGATGGCCAGGATCAGGAACGGGAACGACAGCCAGGCGTCGGTGAGCCGCATGATCACCTGGTCGATCGTCCGGCGGTAGTAGCCGGCCACCAGGCCGGTCGGCACGCCGACGGCGATGGCGAGCAGGATGGAGAGCACGCCCGCCTGCATCGAGGTTCGCGCCCCCCAGACCACGCGCGAGTAGACGTCCCGTCCCAGGTCGTCCGTCCCGAAGAGGTGCGCCATCGTCGGGGCCTTGCGAATCTGACTCCAGTTGGTGCGGATCGGGTCGCCCGTCGCCAGCCACGGCGCACCGATCGCCATCAGCGCGAACAGGAACACGACCACGGCCCCGACGACCGCCGGTGGCCGGCGCAGGGCCCGCCGCCAGGTCCGCCGGGAGCGGATGGACGTCGCTGTCGCGTCCCCCTGGGCGAGCCCTTCCCCGCCCGCCGACGGCAAAGCCCCGCCCTTACGACCCACCGGCCGACCCCTTCACCCGGATCCGCGGATTCAAGAGCGAGTACGACACATCCACCAGAAGGTTGATCAGGACGTAGGTGCTGGCCGTGATCAGGACGACCCCCTGGACCAGCGGGTAATCTCGGGTAAAGACCGCCTCCACGATGAGCCGCCCGAAGCCGGGCACCACGAAGATCTGCTCGGTCACCACGGCGCCGCCCATCAGAGCCCCCATCTGGAGCCCCAGGACCGTGACAATCGGGATCAGGCCGTTCCGGAGGGCGTGACGGAACACGACCACCCTTTCCGCCAACCCCTTGCTGTAGGCGGTCCGGATGTAGTTCGCGCTCATGACCTCGATCATGCTGTTTCGGGTCTGGCGCATCAGCACGGCCGCCAGCGACGCGCCGAGGACGAAGGCGGGCATGAGCATGCGCTGGAGATTGCCCAGCGGGTCCTGGAAGAACGGGACGAAGCCCGAGGCGGGCAGCAGGTGGAGCCGCACCGCGAGAAAGAGAATCAACATGATACCCAACCAGAAGCTGGGGATCGAGACGCCACAGAGGGACACGGCGTTGGCCAGGAGATCCCAGACCGTGTTGCGGCGCACGGCCGAGAAGACCCCGGCGGGGATGGCGATCCCGATGGCGATGAGCAGCGAGAGGCCGGCGAGCTGCATCGTGATGGGGAGCTTCACCGCCACCGTCTTGATCACTGGCTCCCGGGTTCGGATGGACTCGCCCAGGTCCCCCTGGAGCGCCAGCGTGAGCCAGCGGAAATACTGCACGGGGATGGGGTCATTCAGGCCGTACTTCGCGCGGATCTCCTGGAGCCCTGCCTCGTCCGCGTCCGTCCCGGCCATCACCCGGGCGGGATCGCCGGGGATCATGCGGACGCCCGTGAAGACGATCAGGGTGATCAGGAAGAGGGTTACGATGGAGATGGCGAGTCGTTGAGTCAGGAAGTCGAGCACGCGTCAACTCCGAGCCCCGTGCCGCGCCCGCTGGGCGCGGCATGGGACCATGCTCTGTGTCGCTAGTTCCAGGACGCGCCCTTGAGACGGATCAGGCCGTCCGGCACCGCCTTGTAATTCTTTAGGTTCTTCGGGTAGGCCACGATGTAGTTCTGGTGGTAGAGGTAGATCAGGTTCCGGCGCTCCAAGACCATCTTGTCGATGGCCTCCTTGTAGAGCGCGGCGCGCTGGGCCTGGTCGCTCACCTCCCGTGCCTTGTTCAAGAGGTCGTCGACGGCCTTGTCACACGCGCCGGTGGTGTTCAGGCTGCCGCCGCAGGTGTGGAACTGGTGGATGTTCCCATCCGGATCCACCCGGCCGCTCCAGCCGACGACGAATGCCCGAAGGTTGCCGTCGTCGTCATCCTTGAGGGCCGAGGCGAACTCCGCGGGTCGGAGGCTGATATTGAACCCGGCCTCCTTGGCCATACCCTGGATGATCTCGCCCACTCGCCGCTGCTGGGGATCGTTGATGATGGTTAGCTCGAAGCCGTAGCCCCCGGCCAGCCCGGCGTCGGCCAGGAGTTTCTTGGCCTTGGCCACGTCCCGGGTCGGGCACTTGCGCCCCTTGTCGTAGAAGGGGCTCACGGGGGAGATGGGGGTGCAGCCCGGCGTGTACTGGCCATCCCAGGCCACCTGGTTCAGCGCCTCGCGGTCGATGCTGAGGTCGAGCGCCTCGCGGACCCGTGGATCGTTGGCGAGGGGCGTCCCCAGATCGACCGGCGGCGTGTTCTTCCCGTTCTTGTTGTGGAGGTTGATGGTGATGCTCAGATAGTGGAGGCCGGTGACGCTGGACAAGTCGAACCGACCCTCCTTCTTCAGGCTGGCGGCATCGGTCGGCGCGACCAGGTGCATCATGTCGATATCGCCGGAGCGCAGGTTGGCCAGCCGCACGTTGTCGTCGGCGATGATCCGGAACACGATCCGGTCGAACTTTGCCTGACTCGGGTCAAAATAGTGCTTGGACTTTTCCAGGACGATCCGGTCCTGGGGCACGCGCTCGACCATGGTCCATGGGCCGACGCAGATGGGGGCGGTGCCAAACTTATCGCCCAGCTTCTGGGCCTGGGCGGGCGAGACCGGCATGCCCGCCCGATCGGCCAGGGTGGCCAAGATCGGGGAGAAGGGCGCCTTCAGGCGCAGGCGGACCGTCAGGGGGTCGACGACCTCGATGGCGGTGACCAGTTCCAGCTCGCTGCGTCGGGCGGACCCCTTCATGGTCAGGTGGCGGTCGAGGGAGAACCGGACCGCCTCGGCGTTCATCGGGGTGCCGTCGTTGAACTTCACCCCCGAGCGCAGCTTGATCGTCACGGTCTTGCCCCCGTCGGCGAAGGTCGGCAGGGCCGCCGCGAGCTGCGGGAAGATCTTGAGATTCTCGTCAATCTCGTACAGCTTCTCGCACATGTGCTCGTAAACGATGCGCCCCACGTAGGTCCGCGACAGCGAGGGATCCAGAATGTCCGGGTCCTGGTTGAGCGCCACTACGAGCGTATTCTTGGCGCTCCCCGCATGGCCGACCCCGGCCAGTAACGCTAGGACGGCGAGCAATCCTACGGTGATGCACAGTCCCTTCATCAGCTTCCCACGCATGACTGCCTCCTTGCCGCGAATCGGTTGGGCATCGTTGCTCTCGCGCCCGGGCTGGCCCGGGCGTCCCAAACGCGAGGGGAGCTTCGCGCAGGAGGGGAAGCGGTGTCAAGTTAAAACCACGGCCAGTCGCCCTTCCTTTAGTCGCTACGTTGCTGCATCGCCACCCCTGGGCAAAAGCCTTGACATGGTAGAGCCTCGAATGTAGGCTCCCGGCAGGAGGGAGCCATGGCGACCAAAGGACGAGGGCAGCTTTGAGCAGCCTGGGCGAACGCGGGTCTTTCAGCAGCCTGTTGATCGTTCCGTTGCTGTATCGCCAGCCGTGGGTAAAAGTCTTGACAGGGTAGAGACTCAAATGTAGGCTCCCGAGAGGAGGGAGCCATGGCGACCAAAGGACGAGGGCAGCCACATTCCACGAAGATCCTGGTCATTGACGATGAGGCTTTGCTCCGGGCGATGATGTGTGACGCATTGGAGGCGGCGGGCCATAAGGTCGTGGTGGCGGCCTCGGGGGATGAGGGACTGAAACTGGCGAAACTCGAACGGCCCGATTGCATCCTCCTTGATATCATGATGCCGGGCATGGACGGGTACGAGACCTGCTTGGCGCTCAAGGCGGATCCCGACCTGGCGCGTATCCCGGTGTTGATGGCCTCCGCCACCAGCGATCTCCGCGTCATTGACCAGGCCGAACGTGTGGGCGCGCTCAGCGTCCTCCCGAAGCCGATTCCCGTGGAGCAGTTGCAGCACGCCGTGGCCCTTGCCTTGATTTCCGCCTAGACATGCGGCGAAAAGGCAAGTCTTCATCTCCCTCCAATCCGGCATTTCCCCGCCTCACCAATTCACCGTTTCATCGATCCACCAGCCCACTTCTCCACCATTCCGTAGCTTAGCCATCGGAAGGTGGTGATGCATGCCGACGCCGACCCTGACTGAGCGGATCAAGGCTCGAGCGCTGACCATTGGATTTGATCTCGTGGGCGTCTCGCCGGTGGAGGCGCCGACTCACAGCCAGGCGTTTGCCGACTGGATCCAGCAAGGCTACCAGGGCGAGATGGCGTATCTTGCGAGGACAGCGGACCAGCGACTGCGCCCCGGGTTACACCTTGGGTGGGCTCGGTCGGCAGTGGCCGTGGGATTGAACTACAACACCCTTCACACGCGGAGCGGTGCGGAGGAGGGAATCCGGGGCTGGATCTCCGGATACGCCTGGGGGGACGATTATCACGATGTGATGCGAGGGATGCTCGATCGGTTGGGCACCGCCGTGAACGAGGAGGCAGGGCGGGAGGTACAGGCGCGGGCCTTCGTGGATGCCGGCCCGGTCACGGACCGGGAGATTGCGGCCCGGGCGGGCATCGGATGGTACGGGAAGAATACGAACTTGCTCGCTTTCGGTATGGGATCGTACTTCTTCTTGGGTGAACTGTTCCTCGGCCTTCCGCTCGACGGCGACCGGCCGCTGCCCAACAACTGCGGTCAGTGCCGGCTGTGTCTGGATGCGTGTCCGACCAATGCGTTCGTTGGCCCGTACGTCCTGGACGCTCGGAGATGCATCTCGTATCTGACGATCGAGCAGAAGGGGATAATCCCCCGCGATCTGCGTTCCTCGATGGGGGCTCACATTCTTGGCTGTGACATCTGCCAGGACGTGTGTCCCTACAATACGAAATGCCGGCCCACGAAGGAGTCGGCATTTCAGCCTCGGCCCGGGCTTCACGCCCCCGAGCTGATTCCTCTCCTTGATCTCACCGAAGGACAGTTCAAGGCGAAGTTTCGCGGGAGTCCGATCCTGCGGGCGAAGCGGCGGGGGTTTCTGCGAAACGTGTGCGTGGCATTGGGGAATTCCCGGCGGCCCGAAGCGGTCCCGGCGCTGGCGCGAACCCTGCGAGAAGATCCCGACGCCTTGGTCCGCGCCCATGCGGCGTGGGCCCTCGGGCGGATCGGAGGAGATGGGGCAGCGGCAGCACTTCGTGAGGCGCATGCGCGAGAGGCGGATGCTACGGTTCAGGCGGAGATCCTGGTTGTCCTGCGTGCGTAAGCGTTCAGCAACAACACCAGGGGCCATCAGGGCCTCCCGGAGCGCCGCACCCGCGGGCGACCCGTGGTAAGGGGGAACCGGCATCGGGTACCCGCCCGATAGGGTGGGTGCGGGGTCAGGCGTTGGAGGGAGGCCCTGGTGGCCCCGGCGAGTGTGCGACCGACTTCCGACCCACGACACTGACCGTACGCGTACTTGCGCGCTAGGGATGTGGCAGAGATTTCGAGGGGCCGGGTGGTAGGAGAACCGAGGGACTCAGGGTCAGAGCTACTACGCTAGACACCTCATCGACTGCCGCCTTCGCTTCCCACGAAGAACCTCGCGAGCCTTTTCCCGTGACAGAAGCCGCGTCAGGAGGTCCGCCGATGGCTGATATTACGCTCCGTACGCGCAAGACCCAGGAGATGATTGACATCACGCAGCAAGTTGCGGACGAGGTCCGGAGGACGGGGGTCAAAGACGGGCTGTGTCTGGTCTTCGTTCCGCATGCGACCGCGGCGGTGGTGATCAACGAGAATGCCGACCCGAACGTGTGCCAAGATATCCTGGACGCCATGGGGAGCCTCGTGCCGGAGGGGGCATGGCGGCACGACCGGATCGACAACAATGCGGCGGCGCACATCAAGGCGACGATTCTGGGCCCCAGCGAAACCGTGCCGGTGCGGGGCGGCGTCCTCCGGCTCGGAACGTGGCAAAGTCTGATGCTGGTGGAATTCGACGGTCCTCGGGACCGGACGGTGATCGTCGAGGTGCGCTAAAGAGGGATTTCGGATTGTGAATTTCGAATTGCGGAATTGGATGAGGATTTGACGGTCGGGTTGGATATCGGGGAGAGAGTATGACTCTTGTCGAGGCGGTGGTCTTGGGGGTCGTTCAGGGGATTACCGAGTTTCTGCCGATCAGCAGCACCGCCCATCTCCGCGTGGTGCCCGCTTTGCTTGGGTGGGAAGATCCTGGGGCGGCTTTCTCGGCCGTGATTCAGCTCGGGACACTGTTGGCGGTCCTGGTGTATTTCGCCGGCGACATGTGGGTCATGGCTCGTGCTGCCGCAAGAGGCTTGAAGAGTGGAAGACCGTGGGAGAGCCAGGAGGCGCGCATGGCGTGGTTCATCGTCATCGGCACGTTTCCCATAGGAATCTGCGGTCTGGCCCTCAAGAAGCATATCGAGGGGGGATGGCGCTCCCTCTATGTCATCGCCGCCAGCTTGATCCTGTTTGGTATCCTGCTTTGGGTGGCGGAGCGTCTTGCGACCTTTCAAAAGGATCTGGGACAGATCGGCTGGGTCGAGAGCCAGCTTGTCGGGCTCGCCCAGGCCGTGGCATTGATCCCGGGCTCCTCCAGGTCGGGAACGACTGACCGCCGCCATGCTGCTTGGGCTGACCCGAGAGGCGGCGGCGCGCTTCTCATTCCTGCTCGGGATCCCGGCGATCGGCGCGGCCGGCGTATTTGAACTGAGGGAGCTTCTGAAGCATGGTTTGAGCGACGCCGGCCTCTCCACCTTGATTGTGGGGACGCTTGCAGCGGTGGTGAGTGGATATCTGGCGATTGATCTCCTGCTCAGGTATCTCCGGCGAAATACGATGTATGTGTTCATCTGGTATCGCATTGCGTTAGGGCTTCTACTGCTGACGCTTCTGGGTGCGGGCGTATTGAAGCCTTTGGGATAACCGTCTTTCCGCCCCGTTGAGGGCGAGCGAGGTGCCGGCGTGTTCACCGGAATTCATCATGTCGCGGTGGCGGTTCGAAACCTTGATGCGGCGCTGGTCTTTTATCGGGACATCCTGGGGCTGCCCGTGGGCAGGCAAGCCGTGGTGGCGGATCAGGGTGTGAAGGCGGCGCTCCTGCCTGTCGGTGAGGATGAGATCGAGCTGCTGGAGCCGACCAATCCCGCCGGAGGCGTCGCGCGCTTCTTGGAGAAGAAGGGCGAGGGAATTCATCACCTGTGCGTGGAGACGACGGACATCGCCGCCGCCCTGGCGCAGGCGAAGGCCGCCAATCTTCCCCTGATAGATCAAGTGCCGCGGCAAGGCCTGGCCGGGACGATCGGATTCCTGCACCCGGGGGCCACGCAAGGTGTCTTGGTGGAGCTGGCCCAGCCTGGCGAGGGTAGTCGCGCGCATCCGCCGACAGAGACGGGAATTCACGCGACGAGCGTTGCGACCTATTACGTAGGGGTGAAGGATCTTCTTGCCGCTGGCGAGACATTTGCGCGGAACTATGGCGCAAAGACGCAAGGCCCAGAGCGAGATCCGCAATTGCAGGTGGAGCGAATAGTCGTCCAGATCGGCTCCAGCCGGGTGACGATCCTCAAGACGGAGGACCTCGTGGCTTCCCCGGACGTGTCACACTTTGTTGGCGGTCGAACCGAAGGATTGTTCGGCATCTGTCTTGCTGTTGCAGACTTCCACGCAGCGGTGAATCATCTTGGAGGCAAGGGGATCCCGCTGGAAGTCCGCGGGAAAGAGACGGGCACCCCGCTCGCAAGGGTCGTCTCGGACGAAACGCACGGTGTCAGCCTGTTCCTCTGTGCCTCGAAGTAGATTCCGCCAGTAGAAACACGAAAGGGCGGGAAGCTCCAAGCCTCCCGCCCGCATGTTTGTGTTCGACCGCCGCCTAGTCTGTCCTACGCTCGGTGCATCATTTCACATCAGGATGTGTTCAGCAGAAAGCGAGTTCCGGTTGATGTAGAGGATTCGACGAAGATTCGGCGTGAGAAGTCGAAATATATCTTGATCGATTCGGTTCCCACAGACCGGAAGCGGACATCGTGGGTTTCCAGGAAGGCAAGGAACTGTTGTTCAAGTGCGCTCTCATCCGTACGAAAGAGTACCGCCGGTCTGGATGATTGCAGCACACGTTGTGTGTATTCCGGCCGGCGGTCTACGAGGATGCCGTTCTGCGGAAGTAAGAGCGGGGCGCCCACGATCTGCTCCTGCGTAGAGAATACGAGAGGATATACCGTGTCATAGGATCCATAGAACTCCTGGATGTTGTTAGCGCGCAAGATCCGTGCAATCGGGTAAGGATCGAGAGGTGCGATCTGGAGTCTTGGCAACCATCCAAGCAGTTGAGCGAGGGCCAGCAGTAACAGGCCGATACTTACGCTGGTACGCAGTCGTGGAAGCATGGAGGTTACAGCAAAGCACGCCACCGGAATCAGGAAGATCAGAGGCAGCAGATGGCGGGGGCGATCGAGGTTGGCGGCCCACTGAAAGAGCACAAGGAAGATCCCCAGCAGGACAAACTGACGGAGCAGGCGGTTGTTCCTTATTTCCGCACGCCGGCGTGTGAACATGATGACTCCGAAGGCGATGAGGAGCGCAATAAGTGCGACTCCAGCCATCTGCAAGAATGCATCGTCGAATCCTTCCGGTAGCACATAGTATCCAAAGAGTCGAGGTGCAGATAGCAGCCAGTGCCAAAGGTAGATCATCTTCTGGTTGATGATCTTCCAGATCAGATCCTGCAGAGAGAGCGGCAGATCGGCGCGTCCCACCGCGAGGCTTCGCCCAGCGGCTCGGAGTGCCGTGCCGCCGGGGTCGAGCAGGACGTTGTGCAGGAGCAGCGGACTAATGCCGATCAAGCCTCCTGTCGCGAACGCGGCGGTCTTTCGGCGTAGAGAACTGGGAGCGCTGCGGAGGGATGGAAGAGCAAACGCCACAATGGCGGGGAATACCAAGAACAGCACGTAGAAGAAGAATCCGCATAGGAACCCAAGAAGGAGGAGCCATCCTGTCAGCAAATGCCCCTGCATTTCTCTATCGGCCAACTGCCAACTCACCCAGATGATCAAAGCGATGCCCAGAAGAGTCTCTCCGTAGACACCATCTCCAGCCGAAGTGTGGTAAAGGACCAGAAAAGGCGAAAACACGAAGAAGAGCGTGCCGACGAGCGCTTCCTTTTGCGTGAAGAGCCTCCCCAAGATACAGTAGTAGAGTGCGGAGGAAGCGAGCGCGGCAAGGACCATGGGTGTCCGGAGTTGCACGAATCCGGGTCCGAAGAACCAGAAGATCACAGCCGCCGCATAAGAATTCGGCGCACCGGCGTACTGGGCTTCCCAGCAGTAGAGTGGAAACTCCTTCAAGGAGGCGATCTGGAGTGCCATAAGACCGAATACTGCCTCGTCGCTCTCGCCGATACGGCCGGCAGGAGAAGCGAGGAAGGCTACCCGTGTAACGAGCGTCGTGATGAGGATGATTGCGAAATGCCACGGCGGGATGGGCGGGCGCGATTGCATGGATCCTGAGTTGCTACAACGGCCTGTATTGATTGTGTGCAATCTGCTGTTCAATTGAAGAGGTCTTGCGGGTTGCTACCGATTCCCCGCGTGCTCCAGGATCGAAAAGATGATTACGATGACCACGGCTTGGAGGATCAAGATGACTGCCTCCATGGTGCTGGCATGGACGAGTGCGATGGCGGCCAGGCCGGTGCAGACGGCAAACAAGAACACCAGGAAGACTGCTTGTCTCTTGCTGCCCAGAAGAGAAGCGAGCCGGTGGTGGAGGTGATCTCTCCCGACATAGGCGATCCAGTCGCGGAAGCTGCGCACCTTTCCCGTGAGGATGCGCGACACGGTGATGTAGGTCATGTCGTAGATGAAGACCCAGAAGATCAGGACCGGTGCGCCGATGTCGACGATGTTGTTCTCGGCCCATTCGCCCTTGACTGCCAAGGCAGCGAGGGTGAACCCGAGGAAGGTGCTGCCGGCGTCACCCAGGAAGACGAGCGCCGGACCTTTTCGCCTGAAGTTGAAGGGGAGAAAGCCTAGGCAGCTTCCCACGAGAGCAGCGGAGAACCACCCCAGAAAAGGCTGGAAGCTGAGGAACGCGAAGAGTCCGAGAAAGCTGGCGGAGACGATACTGAGCCCAATGGCGAGGCCGTCCATCCCGTCGAAGAAGTTCATGGCGTTGGTGATGCCTAGCAGCCAGATGATTGTCAGGATGGCGTCGACGAAGTTTCCGAACCAGAATCGGGGGAACAAAGTGATTGCCACACCGGATCCGATGACGATGGCGGCGGCGACGAGCTGGGCGACGAGTTTGACGATCGCAGGAACATTGAGGATATCGTCCAGGATGCCGACGATCACCAGGAGGCTTCCCCCGATCAGGATCGCGCTGACCTGACGATCGAGAATCGAATTTGCCAGGATGGCGGTTGTGAATGCCGCGTAGATGGCGAGTCCCCCGAGGAGCGGGGTCGGCGCGGAGTGGACTTTTCGGGAAGCGGGAACATCCAGGACGTCGAAGGCATGTGCGAGACGAATCACGAGAGGCGTCAGCCCAAAGGCAATCAGACTTGAAACAATCAGGATGTACACCCAGCGTCCGCCGGCACCCTGCCATACGGCCCGAGAGGCCGGAAGTAGGAGGCCCGCTGCGAGGGAGAGAACAACCGCGCTGACCCACCAAGGGCTGCGAGTAGACTCTCCTTGACCGAGCGTGACAGGCCGATTCTCGGCTGCGGAGGTTGGGGAATGACTCATGAGATGGCTCGGGAAAGGGCGCGCATCACGACGTTATGTTGATAAACAATCGCAAAGGTACGAACGCCTCCGCATTCCTCACTCTCCCCTGGATTCCACGAAAATGGGCCGAAGACTGGACGATGTCCAGGATGTTCATTCCTTCAATATTCGTCTTCGTCACCTGCGACTTATGAGCTTGGAGGGCGGCAATCTTGTCTTGCAGGACACCGTCAATCTCCACAAAGACGTTGGGGGAAAAGTTCTGCGTGGTTGGACCTTCGTAGAAGAGCACATTTCGCGTGTATCGAGTTGCCGTGATTGTCGCGACGGAAAGGTGCCGATGATCCTGGTGTGTATCATCCTGGGAATGAACGAAAATGAAATCAGGCCGGACATCGAGAATCACGCGCTCTACGCGCTGAATACTCTCGCGGTCCAGGGGGATGGCGGTATCCGGATACTCCCCCCAAAAGAGCCGAGAGACCCCAAGGATATCTCCGGCGGCTTGCTGTTCTTGTCGTCGGATGCGGCCGTCGCCCCCACCGCCGCCATCCGTCATGACCAGCAGGGAAACGTCGTGCCCTTGTCGTGCATACTTGATGAGCGTTCCCCCGCAGCCGAATTCGATATCATCAGGATGAGCGCCGATCGCGAGAATTCGCATGGGTTACCTTCTGTTCACGATTCGACGAATGCCATCTCTTATGACTGGTGCGCCTTGGATATGGACATGAATGGCTGAATCGACGATCGCACCTGAGATCAAATTGAGGTCCTTCATTTCTGCGACTCTGCGTCTCCGCGTGAGCCATCGCCGTGGGATTCGATCGGCCCCCATCGTCTGCCCGATCGGAGTATTTCCAGGCTTCGTGAGCCGCAATTAAAGATTAAATCTAGCACTGAGAGATGGGAAACGAAAGGCGCATATCGCTGAGGGTACTCGGGGTGACGGTATGCCTGGGCAGAGACGGCGATACCGGCTTCTGCGAATCGCGCCATGTCCATGTAGCCGGACCCACCCTGACCGGCGAGATACTCCGCTCCCCCTACGGCTCGGCAGAGGTCAATCAATCGATCTGTCGGCTCTTCTCGCGCGGTCAGGGTCGAGGCGAGCCTGCGCGGGGTAGTGAGGCCAAGATGATCGCAGAGCACCTCCAGGATTGCCGCATTCAGTTCGCAAAGGCGCGGCCAGGGGCGTTCGAGGAGCGTCAAGAGAATCGGGCCGAGCGGTTCCCAGTGGGGCGACTTCCCGTAGTGGAGGCGCAGGGCCTGGCAGTGCTTCCGCTGCCAGTCGCTGTGTGAATTGATCTCCACCCGATCGATGCGCTCGGGGAATCGATCGATGATTGGTACCGTCAGCCACTGCCAGCCCTCTTTGGTGCGGATGCGGTTTCGGTTTTGCCACTCATGCTTCTTGAACTGGACCGTGTCGAGCAGGATGAAAACATCGGCGGAGTCCAGCTTGTCAAGATAGCCAAGCCAGGGCAGGTATTGGGGTTGGTGGATGGCGACTTTCATGGAGTTTCCCGAGTCTCTCACGCAGAGACGCAGAGGGTGCAGCGGATGGGAAGGTTTCTGGGGGCAGGCTCAAGGCAGAGCGCTGAGGGGCTGTGTCTGCGCCCTCTGTGGTTCTGCGTGATCGAATGCATGCATCACGTGGTCTGGATGAAGATGGGATTGCTCAGGATCTGATTTCCGCCCGGACCTCGGACGTCCAGGCGATAATAAAGCTTCGATCCAGGCGGCATCGGAGGCTCGGTCCAGCGAAGCGTGATGGGCGTATCACCCTGGATCGAGTGGACTACCTTGCCCGATCGGATCAGACGCACCTCTGTGGAGAGAGGTCGTCCTCCCGCAGTCTCGACCACGGCTTGGAGTTCCGGTCGGTCGCCGGCCCGGAGTGTGAGACGGTCGCCCATCTCGGCCGGGGCCAGACCGGAAGAGATCGCCTGGAACTGAACGAGTCTCAGAGCTTCCTCACGTGTTCGCAGGAGCGCATAGGCCCGACCGGCACGAAGGGCGGCGAGAAGTGTTGCGGGATCCCTTCTTTCGGCCAACAACACCGTCTGGACCGCTCCGAGCCATTTGCCTGCCTGCCCCTCGTAATGGTAGGCGGATTCTCCGATCGCCCACGCGGGTGTAACGCGAAGGCCATTCAGGTAATCCAATAAGAGCTGATCCCAGCCCCGGCCTGGTTCCACAAAGATTGTGGTGTCTTCGTAGAGTCCGCCAAAGGCGGTGAAGCGGTCTGTCCGGAGGAGATCGTTAGGGTATGGGTCGGTGTGGATTGTGGCGTGGAATCTGGCTACGCCGACCTCCTGATGATCGCTGGCCTCGGGTAGCGACCAGATCGCGACGCCTTTGCGGGCATTGACGAAGTCAATCACGTCTTGGTGAGGCTTCAGGCCTGCGGTTGGATCGTAGGGGGACGCAGGATTGCTGCGGAAAGGATAGTTGTTGGCGAGAAGGGCAATTCCAATTCCCAGGCAGAGAAGGCCAGGGAGGACCATGCGGCGTCTTTCGGTTATGCGAAAATGCTGGAGCTGGATGACGTGCTGCCGGTGCGTTCGAATCAACCAGACGCCCGGAATCGCAAGCAAGAAGGGGGATAAGAGCCAGAGGCTCCATAGACCCCAGCGGGCGGCTCCGTAATTGCCGACCGCTGGCAGCTCCCGATAATCCTCCGGGTGATAGAGGCCCAGGGCCAGGAGATCCTTCTGCGTGTTGTGCATGGTAAGAGTGCCGTCGAGCAGCGTGCCGGTCCAGAAGTAGTGCGGCACCACCTGAGCGCCGGGGATGAGCAGCACATCCTGCTGCTTGGCGTTTGCCGCTCTGACCGCGTCCAGGAAGGCCTCCGGTCCTTTGGAGAGCACCGAAGGAAACTCGGCACGATATCGCAGCAGGCCTCGCAGGGGCGGGAGGCCATATTCATATTGGAGTAAGTGGTTTTCGGTCAGGAAGATCGCAGCGACCCCGAAAGTCTTCGCTTGTGCAGCCAAGTCGTCCAGGGAGTATTCCCCGGTGCTCCAATTGGAGTGAGCATGAATGACGGCAGGGACCCTGAGCAGCGTCCCTTCTCCGTGGGCAGGAGTAGCCAGCGAAATCAGGAACACAACGATCCAGACACGGCTGGAGATTGCGGCCCACCCAGGCCAGTGCGACACGATCCGACCTACGCTGCATCGGCTGGCTGCAAAATCAATTGCGGTGATCACCGGCCATGAGCTCTCGGTAAAGGCGGACCAAGACACCCAGCATCGCCTCGGCGCTATACTGCGGTGCGCGCCGCCGTCCCGCCTCTCCAAGCACTCTGGCGCGATCGGGTTGCTCGATCAGATCACACACCATCCGGGCCAGAGCGATGGGATCGGCCGGTGGAACCAGCACGCCCGCCTCACCATCGGCGAGCAGTTCGGGAACCCCGCCCACACGTGTGGCCACGATTGGTTTGCCTAGAGCCATGGCCATCACGAGAACACGACCCATACCCTCGTTGAGAGACGGGAGGACAAACACGTCCATGCCGGCGATGAGGGCAGGAATATCGTCCCGGTAACCGGTGAAGATGACGCGACTCTCCACGCCCAGGCGGCGCGTCCGTTCCACAAGTGCCTGCTGCAACTCGCCGTCCCCGACCAAGACGACATGCGCCGTTGGGCAGCGCCGTAGAATCTCCGGCACGGCGTCGATCAGGTGCTGGTGGCCCTTGATTGAAGTCAGGCGCCCCACGGTGCCGATAACGGGGCCGTGCGGGGCGAGGCGAACGGGGACTGCGGAGGCGATGCCGTCCAGGTCTACACCGCTCGGGATAGTGGCGAACTGCGCACGCCGGCCGATGCCCAGCGCCAGGTGCTGCGCCGCCTCGGCATCGGTGAGCGTGACGATCCGGTCTGACCAGCGGGCAGCGAGCCGCTCCAGCCCGATGAAGATGCGGGTGGCTGCGGGGGAGAAGTAGCCGCCGAAGACATGGCCATGGGGAGTGTGGATGATGTGCGGGACGTGCTCCAGGTGGGCCGCCAGCCTGCCCAGGAAGCCGGCCTTGGAGGTGTGGGTGTGCACGATGTCCGGTCGCTCCTCCCGGATCAGCCGGCGCAGCGCTCTCAAGGCGCACAGATCTCGCAGAGGATGGATCTCGCGACGCAAGGCCGGGACCACCGCCCATTGGATGTTTCGTTCAGCGAGGCACCGAACGATTCCCGGGGATAGCTCGGTGGTCCGGCCGGAGACGAGTCCACAGGCAAATTCCCCTGTTGGCATCCGCGTAACTTCATTTGGGTAAGCCCCCGGCTCTGCCGGGGGACTCCCAGAGTTTGACAGTTCCGGGAAAATACGAAAGCCTCCCGGGTGTGAACCGCTCAAAGCTCACACCACGAGAGGCTTTCAATGGACGAGATGCAGAGCT